>CAZJJW010000008.1:14086-21885 GCA_964546425.1 uncultured Candidatus Saccharibacteria bacterium
GATCCTCCCGCCCCGTCACCTATCCCTCCTCCGCCAGCGCCACCTCCAGTCTTGCCATCACCGCTTCTCCCGCCGCCTCCACCATCAGCGCCGCCGCTTACGGTCAACACCTTCACCCCCGTGACCGGACCGTTCGGCGTCGGAATGAAAAACGATCAAGTCAAATTGCTCCAGCGAATGTTGGCGACTTATTTCAAATTTGATCAAACGGTGTTTGTGAACGGTGTGTATGACAATGTGACAATCAAAACCGTTCAAGTTTTCCAACAACGTGAGGGGATTTTAGCCAGTGGTTCACCGGCCACTAACGGTTACGGCCTCGCCGGACCAAAGACGCGAGCGCGTTTGAACGTTCTCTATGCCGTTCCCAACGTGGCGGCGCTTACTCCCGCCGAGCGCCAAACTCTAATTGCCCAACTCCAAGAGCGGGTCAGGCAACTCCAAGCTTTACTCCAAACTTTGTTGCAGAAACTCGGCCGTTAGGTATAATACGAGCCTATGTTTAATCGTCAGGTCATCGCGGTTGTTATCATAATTTTGGCCGCGGCGCTCGGCTATTTCGTCTATGCTTCCGCCCAATTCAAATTGGGCCTTGATCTTAAGGGCGGCAGTCACTTGGTCTATGAGGCCGATACCAGCAAATTGCCAAGCGGCGATGTGGGCGAGGCGATGTCGTCGCTCCGCGAAGTGATTGAGCGGCGGATCAATGTCTTCGGCGTCTCGGAGCCGGTGATTCAAGTTGAGCGGAGCGGTCTTGGCGCCAGCGCGGCTAATCGTTTGATTGTCGAGTTGCCGGGCGTGACTGACATCAAGCAAGCCGAGGCGGTGATTGATGTGACGCCGGTGCTCGAGTTTAAAACCGAACGGCCGGATGGTCCGGAGAAGGAGAAAATTTTGGCGGCGATTAAAGATTATCAAGAAAATCAAAAAGTTAGTCCGTTGCTGGCGGAAGATCCTTATTTCGTCTCCACTGGTTTGGATGGGCGATTTCTGAAGCGCGCCGAAGTCCAATTTACCCAAAATAATCTTGGTCCATCCATCTCAATCGAGTTCAACGGCGACGGCGCGAAGCGGTTTGCCGATCTGACGAAAAATAATATTGAAAAACGGATCGGCATTTATCTCGATAATCAACTTTTATCGGCGCCGACGGTGCGGACCGAGATTCCCGACGGCCGGGCCGAGATTACCGGCCAGTTCACGATTGATGAGGCCAAAACCTTGGTCCGCAATTTGAATCTCGGCGCTTTGCCGGTGCCGATTCGCTTGATTGCCAGCGAAACCATCGGCGCGACGCTTGGCGGTGAAGCGTTGGACAAGGGTTTGAAGGCCGGCGTCATCGGTTTTGCGGTGGTGGCCCTCTTCATGCTTTTGTGGTATCGCTTGCCGGGTATCGTGGCGGTGGTCTCGCTTTCGATCTACATCATTTTGATGCTGGCCATTTTCAAATTCCTGCCGGTCGTCTTGACCGCCGCCGGCATGGCCGGCTTCATTCTCTCGGTCGGCATGGCGGTGGATGCGAACATCCTTATCTTCGAACGGATCAAAGAAGAGCTACGAAAGACTGACAATATGCACGAGGCGATCCATCACGGCTTCTCGCGCGCTTGGCTCTCAATTCGCGACTCGAACTTATCGAGTATTATCTCGGCCCTGATTCTCTTCTGGTTCGGCACCAGTTTGATTAAAGGCTTCGCCTTGACGCTCGCCATCGGTGTTTTGGTCAGTATGTTCACTGCCATTACCATCACCCGCACCTTCCTTTTGGCACTCGGCGTGACCCACCAGAATCGCTTGACCCGGTTTCTTTTTAGCTCCGGCTTAAAATAAGATGTTCGTTATTAAATACAAAAATTTATTTTTTCTCCTCTCCGGAATCTTGATTCTCGGCTCGCTCGGCGCGTTCTTGATGTTCGGCTTACATTTGGGAACCGACTTCACCGGCGGCTCGATTCTGGAGGTGAGTTACCTCTCGACTTCGCTCGGGGCAAGTCCCGCCCGGCCGCCGGTGGAATCAGTCCGGGCCAATTTGGACCAATTGAATCTCGGCCACATTGCCATCCAGCCGGCCGGGGAGAGCGACTTCATTCTCCGCTCGCGGGCTATTAACCAAGAAGAAAAGCAGGCCGTTTTGCAAGCGCTCGCGGTGGGGGAGAGTCGGCCGGTGGAAAAGCGGTTCAGCTCGATCGGCCCGGTCCTCGGTCAAGAATTAGCCAAAAAGGGGATTTGGGCGGTGGCATTGGTGATGTTGCTGATTATTCTTTTCATCACCTTCGCCTTCCGCAAAGTTTCTAAGCCGGTCAGTTCGTGGAAGTACGGCATCATCGCGCTGGTGGCTCTGCTCCACGATATTATTATTCCCACTGGCGTCTTCGCCGTGCTTGGCCGTTATTACGGTGTGGAAATTGACGCCTTGTTCCTGACCGGCTTGCTCACCATTCTCGGCCTTTCGATTCACGACACCATCGTTGTTTTCGACCGGATTCGCGAGAACTTACGTCAGCATGCCGAGCCGCACCCGCCTGGCAGTCGGGCAGGCTTTGCCGACACCGTCGGCAAAAGTTTGTCCGAGACATTCACGCGCTCGATCAATACTTCACTGACCATCATTTTGGTTTTGGTGATCCTCTTTTTCTTCGGCGCCGAATCCACCAAATATTTCTCGCTCTTGATGGCCGTCGGCGTCCTCGTCGGCACTTATTCCTCGATCTTCATCGCCTCACCGCTCTTGGTGGTGTGGAACCGAAATCGGGGCTAGACTTCCTATTACCAAATAACCATTGCCAAACAACTAAAAAATAAATTGTAAGATTCCCTGCTATAGCTGGCAGACTTAAAATTTGGTAGAATACTGATATGAACATAAATGCAAAGAAGACAAAATTCGGGCCGGTGGGCCAGAAAGCAGTTCTTCTGTTGGCGGCCGGAGTGACGCTCGGACTGACGCGGTCGCCACGGCGATACTTCCGGATTCTACGATTGGTGGCCAAGGAGTGGCGAGCGATTGATCGTTATGCTTTGCATCGCGCGATTAAGAAATTGTATCAATCACGTCTGGTGGCGGCCGAGAATCATCCTGATGGCACGACCACCATCATCCTCACTCAAGCGGGGAAGCAATTAGCCTTGAGATATGATATTAATCGCCTCAAGATTCCACCGATGAAACGTTGGGATTACAAATGGCGAGTGGTTCTCTTTGATATCCCCGAACGCCATAAAAGGGCCCGCGACGCGTTAGCGCTGGCTCTCAAGCAGGCTGGTTTCCACTCGTTCCAGAAAAGCGTTTTTGTTCATCCGTTTGAATGCCGCCACGAGTTGGATTGGGTGGTGGAGTTTTTCAATCTGCGACCCTATGTACGTTTCATTTTGGCCGAGGCGATTGACAATGAGTTGCATCTCAAGAAACACTTTGGTCTGGTCTAAAATGTTGAGCTAAAACAATTGTATGTTTGCCTGCTATCGCTGGTAGACGTGCAATTGATGGTAAGGTGATGGTGGGGATGGCGGTGGGGGATAAATCCCCTTCCGTTGTATTGCTTGACGTTCTATAATATAACGAATGCTTAAACGGCACGCGCTTTTTGGGTGTCTCGTCTTCGTGGGATTATTTTTCGTGGCCGGCCAGGCGAGCGCCAAAAGTTTTAATGATGCGGCGACTGGTAACTGGAACGACGGGGCCACTTGGGGACTCACTTCGCCCGGTGTCGAAGGCACGGATTATCCTGGTACTAACGACCGGGCCGTGATTGACTCGCACACGGTCACCATGACAGGCAATCAGTCGGTCGCCAGTACGACAATTGCCGGTGGTACCTTGACGATGAGCAGCAATACTCTGACCGTCAGCAATCTTAATGGCTCGGGCACGGTTGCCGCTAGCACAGTGAGCGTTTGGGCCTTCACCAGCGGGACCTTCAACGCCGACACCGGTAAAGTCACACTCACCGGCGGTGGCACCGTCGCTGATACCACCACTTTCAATCAACTGGAATTCGGCCCCACCGCCGCCAATCGAACCTACGTCATCACTAGCGGCAAAACTTTGACCGTTAATGCCACCACGACGATTAGCGGCACGGTCGTGGCTACAATCAACACTGGCACCATTGATGCTAAGGGAGACATTAATATTACCAATACCGGTGTGGCTACTTCTTTGGTGGGCGGGGGTACGGCGACGATTACTTTGACCGGGACCGAGAATCAAATTGTCACTGGCAGTGGTACGACCAGACAAGGGACCTTGCCTAAAGTGACGATTAACCGCGACAGCGAATCAAGCGGCAAGAAAGTTTATTTCAAAAGCAATATTTCGCTCGGCAACGACTTCACCTTCACCGCCGGCACGGTGGACGCCACCACTTACAACAGCACTACCACGGTGGCCAAGAGCAGTATGACGATTAATTCCGGCAATATGCCTTTCAATGATCTGGTGGTTGATGCCGTTGTCAGCACCGCCGTTTTGACGATCACCGGCACGGCCGATGTCAACGGCAGTTTGACCATTACGGCCATTGGCACCATCAATACTGGAACGACTACCGTCGCCGGCAATGTTATCGTAACCGATACGTCGGCGGGCGGCACAGCCGCCGTGACGCTTGACGGCACCGGCGCCCAATCAATCAATGTCGCCACCGACGCCGACTTGCCCACCGCTACCACCACAATTAACAAAGCGTCTGGGACCGCCAGTTTGGCCGCTAACCTGACGCTTGGCAACGGCGGTTCCGATTTAACTGTAACTTCTGGCACCTTAGACTTGGCCGGTTATAATTTGGTGCTGACTGCCGGCGGCGATGGCGATGTTTTGACCGTCGGGGCGAGCGGTACCTTGCAGTTGCAAGGCGGTGAGACGGTGACGGCCAGTACGGTGACGTTAAACAGCGGCAGTACGGTAATCTACAATGCCACCAGCGGGACGCGCGATATTAAAGATTGGACTTACAGCAATTTGACCATCAACGGCGCCGGCGGCACCTTTACTTCGGCGGCGGACGAAACAGTGGGTATCAATTTGGCAGTTCCAGCCGGCACCCTTGATATCTCGGACGACACCTTCGCGGTCAACAACAATCTCACCATCTCGGGCGGTACCCTGACCGCGCCCGGTTCGTCAGACACTTTGACGGTCGGCGGCAACTGGTCGCGGACGAGCGGCACCTTCACCCACAATTCCGGCACCGTCACCCTCGCTTCGTCTTCGGCCCAGACCTTAACCGGCGAAACTTTCAATAATCTCACCATTAACAACACTGCGACGTCGCCCTCCGATTCGGTGGACGTGGATTCTTCGGCGGCGGTGACGGTCGCGGGCACACTGACTGTCACCGATGGCCAGTTCCAGCCCACGACGGCCTCCGACTTTAATGTTGTTACCATCGTCGCCGACGGGATTCTGAAACCCGATACCAGCGCCGCCATCACCGCCAGCGGTAACTGGGCGAACTCCGGCACCTTCACCTCCAACTCCGGCACCGTTACCTTTGACGGTAGCGGTGATATTACACTCAACGCCGGCGGCACCGATACCGGCAGCGACTTCGACACTTTGCGGGTTAACAAATCAAGCGGCACGCTCTCA
Source organism: uncultured Candidatus Saccharibacteria bacterium (assembly GCA_964546425.1). GTDB lineage: Bacteria > Patescibacteriota > Minisyncoccia > Phycocordibacterales > JACOZG01 > CAZJJW01. The sequence goes on from CAZJJW010000008.1 coordinate 19,677, forward strand.
CTGCTCACCAACGCGCTTGACGTGGACACCCTGCTTCGGATTTCCGGCGGAACATTCTCGCCCGGCGCGCTGGATACCACCGCGGCCGCACTGACGGTTGATGGCGGCACGTTGACCGGCGGCTCCGGCGCCCTGGATGTCAACGGCGTCGTGACGGTTTCTTCCGGCACCTTGACCGCGCCATCGGGGACATTCACGGTTTCCGGCAACTGGGAGAAGACCGGCGGCACGTTTACTTCTGGTTCCAATACCGTCACTTTTGACAGCGCTAGTACCGGCAAGACTATCAGCTCGGACAGCGCCGGTTTCCATCACTTGATTTTCAACGGCGGCGGCGGGGGCTGGACGCTCGTTGACCCCCTTGACGTTAACGGCAATTTGACGATCACGGCCGGTACCTTGAATGATGGCAGTACCGATATTAATCTGGCCGGCAACTTTTCCAACAGCGGCACCTTCACCGCCGGCGGCACCTTAATCTTTGACGGTAGTTCCGGAACGCAAACTTTGAACGGCGGCGGTTCGAGTCCTTGGGACCTCTCTCACACCGGTGCCGGCACGTTTCAGTTAGCGACTAATAATCTTACCGTCGCTGGCGCCTTCACCAACTCGGCCGGCACTTTTGACGCCAATGGATTAACCGCTACCGTCGCTGGCTTAGCCGCGATCTCCGGCGGCACCTGGCAGGCAAAAACCGGCACCCAAACTTTCAATGGCGGCCTGACGATCTCGGGCGGCACTTTCACTGGCTCGTCGGGCACGGTGGACGTCAACGGCGCGGTCACTCTCTCCTCCGGCACCCTCACTGCTCCTTCCGGCGCTTTCACGGTGTCGGGCAACTGGGCGGTCTCCGGCAGTCCGACTTTCACCCCGGGCACGGGGACGGTAACGTTTGACGGTACGAATCAAACCATTTCCGGCAGTACCAGTTTTTATAATCTGACCAAAGCGGTAACGGCGGCCCGGACGCTCACCTTCACGGCGGCCACGACCCAAACCGTTACCGGCGCGCTCACTTTGAACGGCACGGCCGGCAATTTGCTCTCGCTACGCTCGAGCACCGACGGCACCCAATGGAATTTCGATCCGCAAGGCACCAGGACAATCAGTTATGTTGATGTTAAGGATTCTAAAAATACTAACGGCACGGCGATTGACTGCGTCGGTCAGAACTGCACCGACTCCGGCAATAACACGAATTGGACCTTTACCGCCGCCGCGAGCGCGGGAACCGCCGCCGGCTCATCCGGCGGCGGCTTCGGTGGTCTGATCGCTCCGGCCGGCGGTTTCCGCGTTATCATCAACGGCGGTTTGGATCGGACGACGCAAAATATTGTCCGGTTGGACTTAAATGGCGGGCCAAATACCAAGAAGATGACGATTGCCAATCGCCCTGATTTTCGCGGCGGCGTCACTTACAATTATCAACCGACGATTGGCTGGGACTTGTGTTGGGGCGGCGGCGCCTGTCCGCCAGCCGCTTATTACACCGTCTATGTGCGCTTCGAGACATTTTGGGGTGTCGCCTCTGATTCAGTTTCCGACAGCATTATTTATTGGCCGGCCACCGCTGGCCCCGTGCCAACCTCTCCCGCCCCAGCCCCAATTAGCCCGACACCCTCGCTCCTCGAGAGGATTCCGGACGCAATTGACAACCTGATTCCCGATTTCTTGAAGTCGACACCCGAACCCCGGCCGGCGCCGGAATTGCCGGTGGAAGAATTAATCCCGAAAGAAACGCCGCTCGCTTTTCTGGGGCAGTGGGACCTGATTAGTCGGCCCGATATCAACCGCTTCGTCTTCGCGCCGTTGCCGACGAGCGTTTCGCTGCTCGCCGCCCGTTTCCCGGCGTTGAGGCAAACTTTGGCTGATGTCGGCGTTACCAAGCTCGGTGATCTTGGCAGACTGCAACGTGCCAATTTGAGTTTGTCGACCAAGTTAGGCGATGAGTTCCCTGAAAATATCGTCTTTGCTCGGGGGCCGGCCAAGCTGATTAATTATGATATCACGCTTAACATTAACGATCGAGGCGATGTTGAACAGCGCATCAGTACGATTGCCGGTAAGACCCTACATCTGGAGGTCAAGCCCGAGCATCCGGTCAAGAGTGTTGACGGTTATTTAGTCTTGAAGGGCAATCCGACCGTGGCCCAGAAAGAAGGTTTGCCGCTAAGCTCACTCGTCGCCTCGCCCTTCTTTGCCCGACCGC
>CAZJJW010000008.1:21985-23857 GCA_964546425.1 uncultured Candidatus Saccharibacteria bacterium
GATGGCATCTACACCGCCCTGGTCGCGGCGCCACAAGTGGCGGGGGAATACGAGGTGATTACGGTGATGAATTACGTTAGTGTCAATCTCGGTCGGAAGGAAATCAGATTGACCACGGTGGTTGATCCGGAAGGTTATGTCTACGAATCGTTTGGCGGCAAAGAAACGCGGATTCCAGGAGCCGTTGTCTCACTCAATTGGCTGAATCCTCAAACCATAAAGTATGAGCTTTGGCCCGCCAAGGCCTTCCAACAGGCGAACCCGCAGGTAACCGATGTCCGCGGCACTTACTCTTTCCTCGTCCCGGCGGGTAATTATTATGTCACGGTTACGGCGCCCGGTTACGGCGATTATGAGGGCGCGGCCTTCGCGATCGAGGCAGGCGGTAATGGCGTCCATACCAACATCGAGCTCAAATCGAAGCAGGGTTGGCTCCGCGTTCTTGATTGGAAGTTGTTACTCCTCGTTCTGGTGATTGTGCTATTGCTCTACAACTTTTACCGTGATAAAATTAGAGAACTTAAACCGCGCAAAAAATAATTTATGACTAGAAACACTCTTTGGCTCCTCGTTTTGCTTTTCTTGATTACCACCGCTTTCTTCGGTTGGCGCTTTTGGACCGCCAGCCAAGAGCTGGCTCAAGCTAAAATCCAATTGCAACAACAGAATTTTAATGCCAATGTTCTAACTTTCACCGCTCTCTTCATTGAGAAGATTTTGCGCGCCCACGGCGAAGTGGATTTTGAAACTCGGCTCCAGCTTGAGAACCAAGTCCGCGATTTGAAGAATCCGGAGATTCTTGCCCAATGGCAGAAGTTCACGGGGAGCAACACCGAGCTTGAGGCCCAAGAGGAGGTCAAGAATCTGCTGGAATTACTCATCAAAAGCATCAAGTAGCTCGTCTGACCGTTTCGTGCCATAATGTTTGGATGATAGAAGTTGATCGCCAAAAAATACAAGCTCTGGCCGAGCAATACGAGCTCACGCTGGTCGTTTTGTTTGGTTCACAAGCAACTGGTCGGACGCACGTCAAGAGTGACGTGGATATCGCCGTGCTCTCTAAGAAAAAGCTCAACCTCGCCAAATTAATGCTCGAATTTTCTGAAGTTTTTCAGCGGGATGATGTGGAAGTGGTCAATCTAGGCGGCGCCTCGCCGACCTTGATGTATGTAGTGGTGCGTGATGGCCAACTGTTATACGAAAACGAACCCGGAGTTTTTCTCCAGTGGAAACTCTATGCCATTTGGGTCTGGCGGGATACCGCCTGGTTAAGACAACTGCGTAATAAGAAACTGATCGAATGGGCTCGACAGTTGAAGCCATTAGAGTTTTAGGCAACATGATTAATTCAGAACTCCAAAAAAAAATTGACTTGATGCAAGAATATCTAGCCAAGCTTGAGCGGTATGCGAGCTTAAGGGTTGAAGATTTGCGCCAGGATGAGGAAAAGCGGTTGGCAATGGAGAGACTGTTCCAGTTGTTGGTTGATGAAGCGGTGGACATTAACGCGGCCCTGGCTTATCAGTTGGGTGGCCGAATCCCCGAGTCTTACAAGTCAACCTTTTATGAGCTGGTGCCGCTTGATGTCATTGATTATGACTTCGCCGAACGAATTGCCGAATCGGTTCGGATTCGTAATGAATTGACTCACGACTATGAAAAGTTGCCGACGGTGACAGTGATTAAAGAAATTAAAAAGTTTTTCCCGCTCTACCAGGATTATGCCCGGCGCTTGGTAGAAAAGTTAATTGCCGGAACGAGTTAAAACTTGTCCCCACCCTCTCGTGTCCCCCCGCCATCTCTGGTATAATCTAAGCATTACTAAGTCAGCCATAATTAACCCCTAACTCCAATGCCCCAACTCCTCGCCAC
>CAZJJW010000009.1:0-23816 GCA_964546425.1 uncultured Candidatus Saccharibacteria bacterium
AATAAGGCCGAGCGAAAGATTGGACATTCTTAAAATCAAACCTGGATTTGGGTTGGGTAGGCATTCTTTAATCTTAGCACGAAAACAGAAAATGGGCTATAGCTGCGGCATAAAAACAGGGCCGCTGATCACCATTTGATGATAGCGGCCCGGGTGGGTTTACTGTTTCCCTCTTTCTTGGAAACGCTGTAGCAAGGACCTGCACTTGCCAAGGTTTGTCCTATAAAGAGCCAGTCGAATTACATCGTACCGTTTGCCATCCCAGAACCGATGCTCGCGAAACCGGCCCTCTTCTACAAACCCAGCGTTCTTTAGGCAGGACAGGGATAAATCGTTGTACTCAAAAACCTCACAGCAAATCTTGTGTATTGGCCAGCATCCAAACAAATAACACAAGAGTCCAATTACAGCTTCGGCGCCATAACCAGAACATTCGTACCCCTCGTCCGTGTAAGCATTGACAAAAACATAACCATCTATGAGGTTGAGATTAAAAGAGTAAACCGTCCCAATAACCAACCGGTTACTGTTTAATTCAAGCATAAACTGCTGATGTCTTCCCCTCTCAAACTCACGCTTGAGTTCCAATACGAAAGATTGGTAGTCTACAACCTCTCGCTTTGGAGAAACCAACTTCAGAAACCTGGGCTCATTTCTCCAAATATGCAGTTGCTGGTAATCCTTCTCGCAAATTGGTCGCAGGAGAATCCTGCCAGTGGACAATAGCTCGGCCATAATTGGCACTCCTTTTTGGTAAATGTAAAGGTCGGGGGAAACTTACTAAACTCACCTTACAGAAACTAGAACATTTGTCAAACACTAAAACTATTGTTATTATGTCTATCAAATGCTAAAACTGCTAAAACCAAAAATAGTCATCGAGTACAATCGGTTTTTAGACCCGATTTTTACTTTCTATTGCCAAAACGCGCCGGAATGGAAAGCGCGTGGTTGGAATGATTGGAAACCGCCAACACTAGAAGTGATAAAAGAAAGGATAAAGTGTTATAAAGAAGAATGGAAAAAAAATGAGGATAAAATTATAATGAGCATGTGTGAAGTCTTGGGATTGTTTTTTCATCGTAACGTGATAGATGTCCATATCGTCAGTGGTAACCCAAGACAGTTTAGCTGGCCAATTGTTATCAAAAGCGGCTTCTCTCCCGCTGAATTTGTGGACACTTTGGCCCACGAGTTAATTCATGTGTTGATGACGGATAACCACGATAAGATTAAGTGGCCACGAGAGATACTTGAACATTTTACCCACGAAACAAAACTGACAACAAATCATATCGTGGTTCACGCAACATTGAAATACATTTTTCTTGACGTGCTTAACGACGAAGCGAAATTAAAAGCTAATTTAGAAAGGTCAAAGAAACACAGCGCCCCGGATTATGCTAGAGCGTGGGAAATTGTGGAAGAAGTAGGGTATAAAGAAGTACTAGAGCGTTTTAGAAAAAATAAAAAGGCCGGCGACATCATCTAGATAGATGTCGCCGGCTTGGGCTTGATGACCGTTCAGATCTTGATTGCGCAATTCATCCAGAAGGTTCTGAAGGAGTACTGACTTCCGGGCTATCGGCGTCCGAGTCTGCACTGTAGTCATCATGTGTGGTTGAATCGGTGTCACTATCGTCGTGATCTCCGCCACCACCCATATACCGTCGGGTCGGGAAGAGCATGGTACTCACCTCCTTCCTTTTGCTCTGTTGTGGCTAAAGCTTCTTCGCTTCCAGCCGTTTCCATTTGACTACCCTCCAACTCCGGAGGACAAAACTTGGGTATGTTAGGGTTAATTGATGGGTTCCACATGGTAAGCTCCTTGCGTTTGAGGTTCAATGATGGCCAGCTCCAGATTATCAAGTGGCTATAATTTGTCAACTTTACGGATAAACAATAGTGTGGTGATTGCCCACGCCATTATATCTTAATTTTTTCTACGAGAACCCATATGTAACATAACACCTAGACATCAAGAAGTTTGCAAATTTTTTTCCGATCGGCGTCAAGGAGAAATTGTGCCAGTCGTGGTCCCGACTTTTTGCCAAATAGGAGCTGGTACACATTGCGGAAAAAATACAACTGTCGATTGCTGTTTTTCTTCGCCGAAAACCCTCGTTTTTTTGAAATAGAATAAAGAAAGGTCGTCAAGCTGCCCAAATCAATCTTCTTGCGCTTCATCAGAAACTTCCGTAAAACATGAATATGTTTTTTATCTTCCGGGTTTAGCTGGGCAATTAACTCGGCGTTCGGATATTCTGAAAGCGAAAAAACCTGTTTGGCCGATAGTTCCACATAGCGTCTGCCGACTTTCCTAACGCCCAAGAAATCCAAATAAGTTTTACCGGTGCCCGTTTCTTTCTGGACACCCGGTATGTTTGGCTTAAGGCCCAAAAGCTTAGGGATATTCTTGGTTACTTTTTTGGTCGCACGGAGTAACATATTCCTACGTCTTTTTATTTCCCCTGGCTTTAGCAAAGGTTTTACAAGCTGTTCGTAGATATCTCTCTGGGGACAGGTCGGTTTCGGAATAATTTCTCCGTTGATACTGATGCTTGACGCGCCATAGCCATAGCCCCCGTAAGGTTGGGTTCCCCGCTCTACCCCCGGCGCATGTAAATGAGTATTATGGATCCAAGTGTCTTTCGGGTGCAATTGTTTCCCTCCAATGTTTCTCCCGATCAGGTCTTTTATATACTTACTGTGGCCATAGAGAGAGACGTACATCGCGTTCCGAGCATATTGCTGGTTTTCAAAATATAAAGCCAGATCGGCATCTCGTTCGTACTTTTGGACAAAAATAATCGGCGCAAAAACTTCCGTATAATTCCCGCCACGCTTTAGCGGTTTGCCGATAATCGTCGGTTCCACAATCGCTTCGGCTACCCGGATAACTCCCTTGGTGCTCTGATCAAGCCAATTACGATGATCAACAATAAACGTTTCAATGCGTTTGAGATCATCAGGGTCGCTGATCGGGCCAACCCGGCAAGAGCGGTCGCGGTATGGGCCGATTTTTACTTTTGTCAATTCGCGACGCAAGGAACGCAAAAACGGCCGATAAACATTTCGATGGACTAAAATCGCATTTGGGGCGGCGCAATCCTGCCCCTGATTATATAGCTGGAGTTTGAGTGTGGCTTCGGCGGCTTTTGACACATCAGCGTCAGTCGAGACGATAAACGGATTGTGTCCGGCGCCGTTGGCAATAAAGAGCGTCCGAGGGTCGAAGATAAAGCGGAGTTGGTCGGCATGGTGGGATTTCCCCGTAAAAATAACGGCGTTAGTAACCGGTAAACTCTCGTTGCTTTTCGGATCCACGAGAAGCGCCGACCGTTCTTTTAAGAATTCCAGCCGTTCTTTTTTTGAAACAATAATGTTTGGGAAAAATTTATCTACTTTCAGCCCCCGAAGAAGTTTTGGGAAAAAATTGCGCATGCTGTGCGGGATGCGGAAGTGTACCTTGTGGGCCATCAAGGATGGCACCACCACGAAGCAAGCAAATGAGTAGAGCGGTTGATTCCGGGGCAAAAATGCCGCCACCTCATTAATCCGCAGGACAAAATAGTCCTTGTTTTCATGAAGACTCCTGAAAAGATCAATTGTTCGACCGAACTCGTCCTCTGCCACTTCAAAACTTTCGTATCCGAGAAGGATGTTCGCGATTTCTTCAAAATGAGAGGAAAGATGATCGGCAAACGCCAAGGCCGTTTTGTTCACCGAAGGAAAATTGATCGGTTCCAGGAATGATTTGTAGTTTTTGGGCATGCTCATTTCGTAAAGTAGGGTGAAAACAGAATGAGTGAAATTCCGAGAAGCGCGAAAACTATTCCGACATATTGGAGACTCAAGATTTTATCCCACTCTTTAAAGAGAATCAGCCCAACCGCAATCGTGCCGACAATTAGCAAAGAATCAATCACGCTGGAAGCGAGCGCCACGCCAATTCGGGAAGTTACCAAGCCATAAGTTATAAAGACCAGTGGAGAGATTAAAATAACGGCCAAAAGCCAGAGGGAAAATTTGTGGTCTTGCTTGGCCCAAATGGCGCTTATAGAATTTGCGGAAACCGCCACCATGACCGCAATCATAATATATAAGAAATTTTTCATAGTATCCCATCCTGCTCATAGAGCTGTTCGGTGACGAAATGATTATCGTCGGGCATTAGCGGTATTATAACAGTTTATTTGTTTTTACTCCAACCTGCCCCTCAATAACCTTCAACACGCGATTTGTCAGCTGATTTGACCTCACCACACCTCAAAACCCAGCGCAAACTAAGAGAGCGCCTTGTCCAAAAAATTAAACCATGCTAGATTATCCCCAGCGTTCTTGATTTCTTTTTGGTTCTTTAGGAAAGGGTCTAGTAATGCGCAAAACTTTCTTGGTTGTAGTGTCGCTGTTGTTGGTTTTGCTCTCGGGCCAAGGTTGCCCCACGACACTGTTTGGTCCGGAGTCACCCCGCGATCGGGCTTGGCGGATTTGCACCGATGAGATGGGTATGTCGAACGATTCTTTCGACTCGCTGTACTCAGTGGTTGAACTTGACCACAGCCACGGCTTTAGCAAGTGGGAGGAAATGCAATCGGCCTTCGGCGGTTGTGATGATGGTTGCTCTGGTTACAACTGGTGTCTCACCGCTTGCCACGACTGTAGTGTCGCGGTAGTTGACGCCGTTTATGATGTCAGCCCGACGGCGAAAACAACTGGCGGTGAAGGAAATCCATCGGCTGAACCGGCGGCCGACGGACAAATGCGCCAAAGCGCGGCTGACCAAATTGGTAATTGATCGGTTGGGCGATCAAAACCGCATCATGCCCCGCGAGTCGCTGACTCGCGGGGCACCTCTTTCCCATCTCCTCATTTATTCTCCTATTCGCGCGAATTAGAGATTAGATTAAAGTAGTTTGATAATAGCCTGACCAGCCAGAGGCAGCGACGAGCCTAAGCGGTAAAAGTAGGCCAGACTTCTCTGCTCATGTTCAACCAAGTTCGCGGCCTTAAGTATTCCCAAATGTTTCGACGTCGCTTTAAACGAGAGCTTGATTTCTTCGGCGATATCGCCGACAGTGGCCTCTCTTTCTTTTTTCAGGAAGCTAAGGATTTCCAGCCGACGCTTGTTCGCCAGCGCCTTCAACGGTTTTTCGTGCTCTTTCATACAACCATTCTACCATTCGAACGAATTAGAGACCAGGGTTTGTTTGTCGCCGGTGAATTGAATTGGGTCAAGTAAAATCAACTATCGCAAACTCGCCGGGACTTGGTCGGCGGGGAGGTCGACGATGAGGGAGCATTAATTAGCAACCATAGCTAAGGACCTCTTGAGCACAGACTGTCGTTGCCAGCTCGAAAAAACCGGCTTGAGGCGACGGGAAGCGTTCAGAATTTCAAAACCCAAAACCTTGCCTTTAGCGTTGGATTCCACGCTGACGCCTGGTGCAATTTCTTCAAAACTACTTTCCACTCCCCCGGCCATTACCAGCCAAAGAACATCAGAGGCCCGATCCTACTTAACTGTTAAATTGTCTTTTTGTCTATTTTTAGCCATCGTTTTGAATTAAGGCGATTAATTTTCTGGTTTTGTTTTAGGGGGTGAATAGTTATTAATTTGTACCCACCACCGCTTTTGGTAAAGGCTACCATAAATGTCTTCGTTATACCACCTCTGGCGATTTCTTTGACAGCAACAAACAATTCTGTCTGGGTATCATAAAAGTAATCATCAGCTAAACGCAACACCTTTTCTGGCAGTCGAGTCGGAATATTCAATTTTCATTTCTTGATAATCGGTATCTGTCCCGTTAGAGATCGCGTCCGCTCGCAACGTGATTTTATCTCTAATGGGATCGCAATTTGATCAATCGAGGCCACCATCCCCCAACATTTCTGCTTCTTGTACTCCCTCTCTAGTTTTAGCATTTAAGTTCTCCGTAACAATACCACATTGAGCTTGATTCTAGCAAAAAAGGGTTGGATGTACCATAAAATACGGTCCAAAAGTTATCCCCGTGCAATTTTGGGGAAAGTATGGTAGGGTTTCATTAGGGTGTTCTTTTTAGTTCAGTGGTTTTTTGTTTAGTCTTTTCCAGAAAGCGAGGTGCTGGATGCGCAGATTGATAATGGCGATTTTGGTGGCAGTTGGCTGTTGGATCGGATCCAGCGGTTGCGCCACGGTGGAAGGCACCAACCGCAAGCAGTTGATGCTCATCTCGGGCAGTCAGGAGCTGCAGCTCGGCGAGAATGCCTGGCGGGTGGCGCTCGCGAGCGCCCAACCAAGCCATGACGAAACTTGGACCAGGGTGATTCGGCGAGTCGGCCCGCGCATCGCGGCCGTGAGCGGCCATCCGGATTTCGATTGGGAGTTTCGACTATTCGAGTCGGGGCAAGTGAACGCCTTCTGTTTACCCGGCGGCAAGGTCGCCTTCTACAGCGCGATTATGCCAATCTTGCAAAACGAGGGCGCCGTGGCCGTGGTCATGGGCCACGAAGTGGCTCATGCGATCGCTCGCCATGGGGCCGAGCGAGTTAGCCAAGCCATTGCCGTGCAGATAGCGGCGCGAGTGGCCTCAAGTGCCGCCGGTCAGTGGGCGCCCCAATACGCCGACTCCATTATGAATGGTTTTGGCTTAGCCACCACGCTTGGAGTAACTCTGCCTTTCAGTCGCGAACAAGAAGGAGAAGCCGACTATCTCGGCCTCCAATACGCGGCCCGGGCCGGTTATGATCCACGAGAGGGCGTCGCTGTCTGGCAGCGGATGGGTGCTTACGCCAAACGCCACGGGGGCAAACCGCCGGAGTTCCTCTCCACCCATCCGAGCGACGAGCATCGCGTCGCCAAAATGGAAAAGTACATGAACGATGCGATGGCTCTCTATGCCACGGCACCGACGCGTTACGAGCGGGGTGAAGATTGGTCTACTCGCGTTCTGGCCGAGGCCGGCGAAAAATAAGCGGCCTGTTCATGCCGGACAACCGCTTGAAGGAGCTCAAGGTGAGCTCCTTTTTTATTTGTCCAATAAAAAAAGCCGCTCGATTAGAACAAGCGGCTTTCAGAAAACGAAAGAACTAAAACCTCAAGTGGTGATCGCCCCACGACGTTGACGCCATTCTCGCACCTTGTCCGAAAAGTCGTAGGGGCCACCGTAGGGCCCGAGCGGAATCTCGGCCATGGATGCCACTTCACGCCACTCGGCAACATCCTCAAGCGGGATGGGAATGGGTGTAGTGAAGAAACCCTTGTGAGCCATCCCAAAAGCTTGCCCCTCGGGAATGCGAATGGGGTTGTCGGGATTGGGGTCACCAACAATGAAATATTCGCCGTCCTTCCAGAGAATGGCCGACACATCACCGTTGCTGGCGATCAAATTGAACTTACCCGCCTCCAACTTTTCAGGCCACGGACTCAATGAGCAATCTTGGATTGTGAACATGGCAATAACCTCCCTTCTGGTTAGTTTATGGTTGATCTGCCACCCTTAATATTGTACCAACTCAATTCTATGGTCAAGCTCGAGTTTCTGCAGTTTGTCGAAGAAAGCGCGATTGGCACTCTCGGCCGCTGGATAGTAAGGCTTCTCAATCTCGTCCAGTTCCACGCCACCCAGGATTTGCGCTTCGATGTAGTGGACACCTTCGTGTGTGCTCAATGGTTCGGTTCCGGCAAGAACGTACTCGACCCAGAATTTGCCATCGAGTCTGGCCGCCAGTACACCCTCGATATTTTCCCAAACATACACTTCGTCTCGCTCAACCATGGATGAATCAAAGGCGGTGAAAGTAGCGCGGCGCTTGGCGCCATCTTTTAAGACCAGTCGGTGACGGCCGTAATGTACCAATGAACTAAGGGAGTATCGCCCGCCCAAATAATCAAGCGAACCATAAATTGGCCGCTCCGAATCAAGCAGATGACTCATAACAATTTCCAGCTTGCGAGTGGCACCGTAGAGTTTGAATTCTTTCAGTAATCGTCCACGGAACTTTTGGCTATAGATGCCATCAGGAAACTCTTCGGCTTCAAAACCAGTAAGGAGTCGGCCGATCCGCAAGATACTGTCTATGGCCGCCTCATTCCGAAAATGCTTGTGAAGATTAAGGTTTGCAACCAGTCGTGCCTGCGCCAGCTTCTCCTTGGCCAACCGCAATTGTCGCCTCTGTTCGGAAGTCAACTTTGCTCGTCGAACCACTCGTCGAGCCCGACCCCGACTTTTAGCCCTAACCATTTCCAAGAGCTGTTGCTGGTTAGCGGTCAGAATACCCACTTAACACCTCGCTTTCATTTAGTTTCCAAGGTTCAAGAAAACCCTGCTATACTCCTAACAATTTAAAAACGTTTTGTCAAAGCCCCTCTTTCTTCAACTCCTCAATCAAGTGGCGGGCTTTGCGGGAGAGTTTGGTCGGTGTGTTAATCACGACGCGGATTAGGAGATCGCCGCGGCGGGCGCCTTTGGCGGCCACGCCGCGATTCTTAACCCGAAGAATCTCGCCGGAGGTGATGCCTTCCGGAATCTTGACCGACAACTCGCCGTCGAGCGTGGCAATCTTGGCTTCACTGCCGAGCAGAGCATCGGACATCTTGACCGGCAAGTCCATCAGCAAGTTAGCGCCATCACGGCGAAAAATGGGGTGTTTCTCCACATGAATGCGAACATAAAGATCGCCCGACACCCCGCTCGGGGTCGCTTCGCCTTGGCCGGACGAGCGAATCATCTCGCCGTTTTCGATACCGGCCGGCACCGCGACTTTAATTTCTTCCGTTTTCTTTAAAATGCCCAAGCCACCACAGGCGCCACAAGCCGTTTCCGGTATTTCGCCCCGACCGCGACAAGTCGCGCATTCGCGCGACATGTTGAAGGCACCCATGAACGAGCGACTGGCTTCATTAATTTTCCCTTTGCCGGCGCAGGTGGCGCATTTTATCATTTTGCTCCCGGGGCGCGCGCCACTGCCCCGACACTCGTCACAAACGCCGATTTTGTTTATTAAAATCTGCCGCTCGGTGCCGAAAACCGCGTCAGCAAACGAAATTTGGATGTCAACCGAGATATCACGGCCGCGGCGCTTGCGACCGCCTCCGCCAAAGGCGGATCCGCCGGTGGCGGAAAAGAAATCGCTGAAAATGTCACCGAGATCAAATTCCATGCCTTGGCCGCCGGAGAAATTACTGAAATCAAAGTCCCAGCCCGATCCGCCCCGGGCGGATTGGGCGGAAAATCCGCCAGCGCCGAAGTGGTCATATTGCTGGCGTTTTTTCTCGTCTGATAAAATTTGGTAGGCCTCATTGACCTCCTTAAACTTGCTCTCGTCGCCGCCCTTTTTATCGGGATGATATTTGTGCGCCAAACGATGGAACGCTTTGCGGATTTCTTCACCGGAAGCGCCGCGCTTAATCCCCAGAATTTGATAGTAATCTTTCATTATTTAATTTCCGCGTCTCGCACATTTCCGTCGGCGGCGGGCGGTTCTTGGCTTGGCGGTGGCGCTTGCTTTGACATCGCCTCACCGATTGTTTGCATGGTGCTTGAAAGTTCTTCGGTCGCTCGCTTAATCGCGGCCACATCGGCGCCGCCTGCCTGCGCCGGCAGGTCTTTTATCTTTTTTAATTCGCTAATTTTTTCTTCAACGTTTTTTTTAATGTCATCACTTATTTTTCCTTCAGTATCTTTGAGCGCCTTCTCGGCGGTGTAAATCAACTGATCGGCCAAATTACGCGTCTCGGCCGCTTCTTTCTTTTGCTTGTCTTCCTCGGCGTGAAGTTCCGCTTCTTTTTTCATCTTTTCAATATCTTCCGGCTTCAAACTTGAACGCGCCTCGATTCTGATGGATTGTTCCTTACCGCTTGTTTTGTCCTTGGCCTTAACATTCAAAATGCCGTTGGCGTCCACATCAAAAGTCACTTCCACTTGCGGTATCCCGCGCGGCGAGGGCGGAATTCCGTCGAGAATGAAGCGACCGAGCGATTTGTTGTCGGTCGCCATTTGCCGCTCGCCTTGCACAATATGAATTTCCACTTGCGTTTGATTGTCCGCCGCGGTCGAGAAGATTTGCGAGCGCGAGGCGGGAATCGTGGTGTTCCGCTCAATCAATTTGGTCGCCACTCCGCCCAACGTCTCGATGCCAAGCGAAAGCGGAATGACATCGAGCAAAAGCACATCCTTAACGTCGCCCTGGAAGATGCCGGCCTGAATCGCGGCGCCGACGGCCACCACTTCGTCCGGATTGATCGAGCGATTCGGCTCCTTGCCAAAATATTGTTTGACCGCCTCGACAATCGCCGGCATCCGCGTTTGGCCGCCAACCATAATAATTTCTTGAATCTCGCTCTTCCCGTAACCCGAGGCCTCGATCGCCCGTTTCGTAATCTCAATCGAGCGATCAATAAATTCGCGCGCCAAATTCTCAAGTTTGGCTCTGGTTAATTTCAAAAGTAAGTGTCTTGGTCCGGACGAATCCGAAGTGATGAAGGGAATGTTGATCTCGCTCTCGAGTGTCGTTGAGAGTTCGTGCTTGGCTTTCTCGGCTGCCTCCTTAAGCCGCTGGAGCGCTAGATCATCCTTAGTCACGTCAATCCCCGACTCCTTTTTGTACTCGTCGCCGATCCAGCGGATAATCTTCTGATCAATATCTTCGCCCCCCATATGCGAATCGCCGTCGGTGGACTTAACTTGAATTGACTGCTCGCCGCCGTCGCCGGAAATATCCAAAATAGAAATATCAAAAGTGCCGCCGCCGAAATCATAAACCGCGACTTTTTCATCCTTCTTCTTATTAACGCCGTAAGCCAGCGCGGCGGCGGTGGGCTCGTTGATGATCCGTCGGACTTTGAAACCGGCAATCTCACCGGCGTCGCGTGTCGCCTTACGTTGGGAGTCGTCGAAGTAGGCCGGCACCGTGATCACCGCTTCCTCAATCTTCTCGCCCAGTTTGGCCTCGGCATCCTTCTTCAGTTTCTGGAGAATCATGGCCGAGATTTCTTCCGGCCGGAGAAATTTTTCACCCATTTTAATCTTCACGCCGCCATCTTCTGATTTATCAATCTCATACGAAACCAGCTTTTTGTCTTTCTGAATATTCGGATCATCAAATTTGTGCCCCATCATCCGCTTGACGCCGTAGATGGTGTTCTTGGGGTTGGTGACCGCCTGACGTTTGGCCAACAAACCGACCAGGCGCTCGCCGGTTTTCGACACCGCCACCACCGAGGGCGTGGTTCGGGCGCCTTCACTATTTTCAATAATGCGCGGCTCGCCGCCCTCGACGTAAGCCATCGCGGAGTAAGTGGTGCCCAAATCAATGCCTAAAATTTTACTCATAATGTCCGATTTTTACTTTAGCGGGTCTAATAATTTTACTATTTAGTTTATACCCTTTTTGGACAACTTCAAGCACTTTATTATCATCTTCTTTTTTATCCGCTGCAACTTGACCAATCGAGTGATGTTCACTCGGATCAAAATCCTGGCCGACCGGGTTAATTTCGGCCAAGTTGTTCTGTTCAAAAATTGTAATCAACTTGGAATAGATATATTCCACGCCGTGCCGCCAGTTCTGCGCCACCGTTTCCCAAGTTTCTTTATTAGCAAAAGCCAGCTCAAAAACATCGGCTAATTCCAGCAAATCAAGCAAGAGCGGCTCTCTGGCAAACTTCACAATTTCGCTCCTCGCCTCTTCCTCGCGCCGCTTGAGGTTAACGTAATCGGCCCGCAATCTCTGGCTGGTCTCCAGATATTCTTGCTTTTCCGTTTGACAAAGCTTCAACTTCTCCTGCAACCGTTTAACCTTGGCCTCCGGCCCGAGCGAACTCTCACCCTCATTCTCCTCCGGCACAAACTCCTCGCCCACCTCTGCCTCCGCTTCGTTTTTATCTTCGTCTAATTTCATAAGCAGTAACCATCTTATGCCTAAAAACCCTTTTTGTCAACAATTTTGGCTATCATTAACCAACCCCGAGGGTCGCTTTTGACATCTGAATATCAAGGAGAACGAGATGAGAAACTGTCTAGCAGTAGTCGTGTTGTTGGTGTGTCTAAACAACGCAACGGCGGGCGTGTGGACCACTCTGGATTATCCTGGGGCAACCGCGACATATCTCCAGGGGATTTCTGGTAGTAATATGGTTGGTTGGGAAAACGGTGCTCCTAATGGGAGTCACGGCTTTCTCTACGATGGGACGAACTGAACGGACCTTGATTACCCCATTTTGTCTCACATTTTGTCTCACATCCGATGTGATACAAACTGTCACTCATTTTTCCGATCGGACAAATAGGGTACGATCACGAACAAAATTGAGTCGTCTTGTGCAACACCGGGTGTTACACACCTTACGACAAGTGGCCCCGAGGGTTGGTTAATAGGGAGTGAGCGTTATCGGATATCGCTCACTTTGTCCGACATCCGATGTCGGACACTTCGAGAGATTCTCTGCCTTACCGCTTGCTCCACTGCGGGCTCTTTCGGGCCTTCTTGAGGCCGAATTTGCGACGTTCTTTCATCCGGGAGTCGCGGGTGAGATAACCTAATTTCTTAATGGGCAAGCGAAGCGCCGGGTCAAGCAAGAGCAAAGCACGCGCAATGCCGTGCGAGAGCGCTTCGGCTTGGGAGTGAATGCCGCCGCCGGCGATCTTGGCGCTGATCGAAATTTTACCGGTTAGGCCGGCGGCGGCGAGCGGCCGCTTGGCCACCTGTTTTAATTCCTCGGTCATAAAATAAGTTTCCAGCGGCCGCTCGTTAATCACAAAAGTTTTCTTGGTCGCTTGGGTCAAGCGAACGCGAGCGGTTGAAGTTTTGCGCCGGCCGACGGCTTCGTAATACCGATCTTTACTCATCTTCATAAATTTTCAAATTAAGCATCAGTTTGGCGCGCAATTTGTTGGCCGGCAACATCCTCCGCACCGCCCGGCGGAGCGGCTCGCCGTAGCCCTTCTTGGCAATCAATGCCGGCAAAGTGGTGAAGCGCAAACCGCCCGGATAACCGGTGTAGCGCTCATATTTAATTTTCTTGGCCTTAAGCGGCATAATTTTTAACTTACTGACGTTATGAATTTCCACTTTTTGGCCCGATAAAAGATGCTGTTCGAAATGTGGGCTATTCTTGCCGCGCAAAGCAACCGCCGCCTCGGAAGCCACGCGTCCCAAAGCGCGGCCGGTCGCATCTATCTGATGAATTTTATTCGTTTCCATTCGTTATAATTCGTTACACAAATTCAATAATCGCCATTTTGCTGCCATCCTTGACTCGCGGCGGCAGTTTGCTAATCCTCGTGTAACCGCCTTTTCGGTCAAGGTAACGTGGAGCGATCTCCCTGATGAGCTTTTTCGCCGGCGCCATGGTACCCAAGCGCTCGATCACCCGCCGCCGCGCCGCAAGCGTTCCCAGCCGCGCCGCCGTCACCAACTTCTCAATATACGGCCGCAATTCTTTAGCTTTGGCTTCGGTTGTTTTGATTTTGCCGCGCTTGATTAGGGCACCAGCGAGACTGCGCAAGAGCGCCCGGCGCTCTTGACGTTCTCGACCGAATTTCCTGTTGGCATTGTGGTGACGCATTTTAAAATTATTGCTTCAAATTCAGGCCTAAATTACCGAGGGCCTTTTTAATTTCTTGCAAACCCTTCTCGCCCATGCCGGCAATGGCCAAAACGTCTTCTTCTTTCTTGCGCGCCAAACCGCCAACGGTGCGGATACCTTCACCGGCGAGGGCCTTTTGCGTCCGGGTTGATAAATCTAGATCTTCGATCCGAGTTTTTAAGGCTTCACTTTGCTCTTTCTTCGCTGGGCCGCTTGTTTCTTTTTCACCCATTTCCTCGCCCACCGCCGCTTCGGGTTCCGCCTTCGGCTCTTTGAAGCCGACAATCGCCTGCAGCTGATGAATCATAATGTTGACCGACTTCTCCAACGCGTCATGCGGCGTAATCGTGCCATCGGTCTCGATGGTGAACCGTAAACGGTTATAATCAGTCCGATCACCGACTCGCATGTTCTCGACTTCATAACTGGCGCGGCGGATCGGCGTGAAAATGGCATCAAGATAAATGGTCCCAATCTCACTGCGATCTTTTTGGATCATCTCTTTGGACATATAGCCCAAGCCGCGCTCCACCGTCATCTCAATATTTAAAGTGGCTCCCTTGTCGGTTAAAGTGGCGATCGGCAAATCAGGATTCATCGCTTCCAGTTGGCCGCCGGTCTCAATGTCGCCCGCCGTCACCGTTTTGGCGCCTTTTATTTTCAACGAGGCCTTCTTCGGCTCGTCGCCGATCATAATAAAACGCACCTTTTTGAGCGCCAAGATAATCATAATGGCGTCCTCCTTAACGCCGGCTAAGGTCGAAAACTCGTGGGTGACGCCATCAATCTTGACGGAAGTGATGGCGGTACCGGCGAGCGATGACAAAATGACGCGGCGCAAAGAGTTGCCAAGCGTGTGGCCGTAGCCCGGATACAGACCCTCGATCTCATAAGCCCCGCGGAAATTATCCTCGTTTAAAATCTTTGGTTTAGAAGGTAAGATGATGTTAAAATCAGTCATAATTAATTTTATAAATTTATTAAACGCGACCGTAGAATTCTAAAACGGCGCCCAGGTCCAGATTAGCTTCCAGCGCGACTTGAGTCGGCAAACCCTTGACTTCGCCAGTCTGGGTGTCCGGGTTAAATAACAACCATTCCGGCGTCTGATAATTCTTCAACCGCTCCGCCAAAGTTTTAAACAGGCCCAACTGACGACTCTGCGACCGGATCGAAACTTTGTCGCCTACTTTAAGCGCCTGCGATGGCACATTGGCCCGGCGGCCGTTCACCATCACGTGACCATGACCGACCAACTGGCGGGCAAACGCCCGTGACGGCGCCAAACCCAAACGGAAAACCACATTGTCTAAGCGCGTCTCCAACCCTTGATACAATCGCACGGTCGGGCTACCCTCGCGCGCCGCTCGGGCCTTCTTGACATAGCTTGAAAACTGGCTCTCTTTGAGGCCGTAAGTGTAACGGGCTTTCTGCTTCTCGATCAACTGCAAACCGTACTCCGAAGCGGCGCGCGGCCGGCGGCCGGCGCCGCCCTTGATTCCGCCCCGCTGGGCGGAACCGGAAATGCTGAATTTGGTCGTCTGGGTTTTGGGGAAAATGCGACTACCGAGCCGACGCGCAATCTTAAACTTAGGTCCGATTTTCATAATTATACTCGTCTGGACTTTTTTGGCTTTGGACCGTTATGCGGCACGGGTGTGGCGTCTTTAATGGAATTGATGACTAAACCGCGAGCGCTCAAGGCCCGAATGGCCGACTCGCGGCCGGCGCCAACGCCCTTAACAACGATGTCAATCTCCTTCAAACCGAGCGCTTGGGCGCGCTCGGCCAATGTTTCGGCTACCTTGCCGGCCGCAAACGGTGTCCCCTTCTTGGCGCCTTTGAAACCGAGCGCGCCGGCGGAAAACCACAAAACGACGTTGCCACCGGCATCAGTCAACATCAATTTGGTGTTGTTGTAAGTTGATTGAACATGAATCGTGCCGGCGGTCAGTTTCTTCTTGCCGGACACGACGGAAACCCCGGCGACGGCGGCGCTTGTGTCAGAACCAGTTTCGGTGGTGATGCGCTTCTTGCCCATATTAAAATTATTTCTTCTCGACCTTCTTTCGACCCGAACTCATCGTCTTGCGAACATTGCCGCGCCGGGTGCGCGAATTGGTTTTGGTCCGCTGACCGCGAGTCGGCAACCGTTTGCCGTGACGACTGCCGCGGTAACTCTTAATATCAATTAGCCGCTTGATATTGCCGCCGACCTCGCGCTTCAAAGCCCCTTCGGTTTTATAATTTTCGACCAACTGGCGCACCGCGTTTTCACTGGCGGCGGACAACTTCTTTGGCCGCTCGTCGTAAGAAATTTTTGCTTGGTCCAAAATATTCCGGGCGCGGCTGCGGCCAATACCATAAATCGTGGTCAGGGCCACTTCTAGTCTCTTATTATCGGGGATGGTGATACCGGCAATGCGCATGATTAGTTAAGCTTGTTTTTGTTTGTGGCGAGGATTAAGTTTGCAGATAACATACAAATGACCGCGGCGCCGAACCAGCTGGCAGCCGGCACAGCGCTTCTTAATTGACGCTCGCACCTTCATGCTTTACAATCTTTTGATAATGCGGCCTTTACCGCCATAGGGATCTAGTAATACCTCAACTTTGTCACCGACTAAAACTCGAATTCGATGCAAGCGCATTTTGCCCGAAAGATAGGCCAAAATCTCGTTATTCTCGAGCTTCACCTTAAACAACGTGTCGGGCAAAGCCTCAATCACCATTCCAGAAACGACTTGATCGGCGATCTCCATTTTTTAGATGACAGCTTATATTAGCAGATTGGTTCTAGGCCGTCAAGACTGAATGATAATCCGCTCGGGGTCGGTCGGGAAATGGCGGAGCCAGATGGGTCTGAAGATAACCCGCGCTTCGCCCAACGCCGGGAATTGTCCGAAAATACTTTGAGCCGCGCCGCGCGGCTGACCGACCAATTCAGCCTTAAGCGCGTCCCCGTCCAGTTTCATCACGACGTCGGCCGTGCCATTCACCGTCAGTTTATTATTATTAAAACCAACTTGAAGGTTGGCGAGGTTGGCAATATCGAAATTTAAATTGGCCAACGGGCCCAACTTGTTGGTCACCAAGCGACGAGACAATTCCTCTTTGTTTAAGACAATACCCGTGAGCGTGGCGGTTAATTTGAGTGTGGCGGCGTTATTGCCATTTGGCGCCAACTCTTCATCAATGAAGTTGACCGTGGCCAGATCATCATAAAGAATATCGCCGTCGGGAATTTGCGTCCGCGCTACCGTGATTGCTTGGCTGGTCAAGAGCCTTTGCAGTATTTGGAGCGCTTTAACCTTGTCGGTTGGCGAGATTATTGGTACCACGTCGTTTGCCCCACCGGTCATGGCTGTCTTAGATCGGGCGTAAATTTTGCTATATTTCGGAGTCCCCTTAAAGCCCAAAATAGTGAAGTCGCTTAAGCTAATATTATAATCTGGGCCGGCGCTCGCGGCCTCAACCTTGACTTCAACCGAACCTTTGCCCGGCACCGTGACGGCTCTGGTCAAGCGATAAATTTTGCCGGCATTTGTCTCGAGACGTGTGTTTATGGCGAGCGGTTGAGCGGCCGAGCTGAAATCGTTGTAAATAATAACTTGACCCGTCGCCTTGCGACTCACGGTTTCGTTGCCGCTGGCGGCTAAGGTTTGACTTTGGCTTATTGGTTGCGTGGTGATTACTTCATACCTTAGTTCACCCGCCGGCGCCGTGGTCTTGTAAGCGGTGATTGTCTCGCCAAGTGGCACCGCCACCTGTTTAGGTATGACCGTGACGATGGCGCTCGCCATAATTTGGGTAACAAAAATCGCAACAAAGACGACCAAGATGATAATGATTAATGTCGTTAAGATGGCAAAACGACGACGTGGCGCCCGAGACGGCGGCGGGAGAATGGGCGGCGGCGATTTCACCTTTTTGTTTTTTGGCAAAACCTCGCGCAAGCTCGGTTTAGATTTAATATCCTGAAACATTTAGGCTAACAGTTTATCACAAAAGATGGCTTCGACCATAATGGATAAATCACGTTTGGTGCTGGCCCCGTGATCGCAAAAGCGATCAAGCCAACCATCTTCAATAATACTAACCGATAATTTCTTATCACTGATGGTGAAGCTGTCGAAGGATTCAGCGGTGAGCCAGTCCTTAAAAAGCGGCAAAATTAATAAATCGCCGACCAAATATATATTGGCCGGCAAGAACGCGCCGTCCACGACTCGCGAAAGTGACTCACGAAAGGCGCTCAACCATTTCTCCTTTGCCATTCCTAGGGCGCGCTCAACTTTGCCCGCGGCCATTGGTTGTTGCTTCCGCTCGAGATAAAGTTGGAGCGATGAAGCGGCCTCATCGTTGGTGGTACCCAGTTCGCGCGCCAATTGTCTCACTAGAGCATTCCGGCCGAGAGGAAACGAGGCCGTATTCCATAATAAGCTCCGCCAACTTAGGGACAATTCCGTAATTTCACCGCCAATGTCTAACAACAAAAAATCGTGACCTTGACCCAAAAATTCGCTTAAGATATTGAAAAAGGTGAAGGCAAACGAATGCCACTCGATTCGGGATTGATGAAAACCACCGATAATAATTTTCTGAAACCGCTCGAGGGTGTCGTGTGAGGCGACGCTCACAAAATTGGCCAGGCTAAGCTCACTGGCTCGCTTACGATACGGCGCCGTGGTGGGGTAGCCATTCAACTTAATCTGCATAATCTTGTTCTCGATGATCTCATGACGGCTGTCACTAAATTTTTCTAATTCGGCCAACATCAAGTCAGCCACGAGCCGAGGCGTAACAGTGAAGGGTTTTGGTTCCGCGTGATTAATCAAGCGCGTTTGTGAAGCGTGAAAAGGAGAAGATAAAAAGCAAATGATCCGGCTGGGCGCGCTTTGATTATTAGCTTGGAGTTCGGCTACGGTTTGTTTGAGCGCGTTGTCCATGCCGACCAAAAAACGTTTGATGTCAATTTCTTCTTGGAAATTAATCGAATGACGCGCGGCTTTGGTAATTTCGACGCACGTTTTGCCGACTTTCTTCCCCCGTGGTTGGCGCGACACATTCAAAAGCGCCCCGCCGACCGACGTACTGCCAATATCAATAATCGCCACCGATGACATAGTTTAATGATAGCACAAAAAGCCGTCGGGTGGAAAAATTTTCCACCCGACAGGCAAGGGTCATGCTTAGTCCTCTTTTTTATGTTCGGTGATTAATCTGAGTAACGTTCTCCAAAAGGTTTCCTGTTTTTCCGCGAAAGTGATACTCAATCTGGAGCACTTGCCAGCCAAACGATGGCCCTCCTGGTACGGTGTCATCTCCACGCGGAGAGGGAGCTTATTTTCAGCTGCCGCCTTAACAAGAATAAATCCATCTAGAATCTCGTTAGCCCCGCCTTTAAAAAAGTCGAAGACGGCGACTGCGGCCGACTGCTCCTCTCCCGTGTAGAAACCCTGCATACTACCTTGCCTGGCATTTAACCAAAAGGTCAAAGCCTGAATCCAGGGGCCGCCACAGTTTACAACTTCAATAACTTCCACTGACAGAACAACGCGTTCCTCTGATTCAAGTACCCGAGGTAATTTTTGTCCCATCGCAGACCTCCTCTCAAGGTTCGGTTGGTTCAAATTAATCCGTCTTTAGTCTAACACAAGACACCAATTTAGTCCACTTACAACTATGCAATTAGCCTACGACCGTAATTTATTTACACAATAGCATTTCAATGACAAAATTATTCCAGCACCGCCTTGATCCGCCTGACACCCGCCGCCACGGCTTCTTCTTTGACGATTTTGAAATGGCCGAGTTCGCCGGTGCGGGCGATGTGCGGCCCGCCGCAGAATTCTTTGCTAAAAACTTGCCCCGACGCAAGGTCGGGGTCGCCAATGAAATAAACCGAGACAACCTCGCCGTATTTCTGACCGAATTCCCTCTCGGCGCCGAGCTTCTCGGCTTCCTCGCGGCCCATCTCTTTTCTGTTTACCGGCAAATCTTCGGCGATCTTTTGATTCACAATTTCTTCTACTTGTCTCTTTTCGTCGTCGGTTAGTTTTGCCGAATGCGAGAAATCGATCCGCAAGCGTTCGCTGGTGATATTGCTCCCGCGCTGTTTGACTTCCGACCCCAACACCATTTGTAGGGCCTTGAGCAATAAGTGGTGCGCGGTGTGCAGTTTAATCGTCTCCGGATTATGGTCGGCCAAACCGCCCTTGAACTTCTGCGCCGCGCCGGCGCGCGATAATTCTTGATGCCGCTTCATCGCTTCGGCAAACTTCTCTTCATCAATCGGCTGACCCTTCTCGGCCGCCAATTCTTTGATTAAGTCCAGGGGGAAACCGTAGCTGGTGAAAAGGGTGAACGGGTCGGCGCCTCTTTCGAACTCCTTCAGCCCCCGCGCCAGTGTTTCTCTAAACTTGCTTTCTTCTTGTTCTATTTCTCTTTTGATTTTGGAACTTTCGGATTTGAGATTGAGGTAAATATCGCCATACTTCTCAATCACGCTCTCGGCCAGCGGTTTCAAATCACCGGCGGCATAACGGATCGCCCGTCTTAATAATCGCCGTAAAATGTAGCCCCGGTCGGTGTTGGACGGCGTCACGCCATCGGCAATCAAGAAAACCGCGCTACGAATGTGATCAGCCACAATTCTGGCCGCTCTCAAGGACGGTCCTTTAAGCAACCTCAAGGACCGTCCTTCGAACAAATCCGTCTGGAAAATATTATCCACTCCTTGTGACACCATCGCCAGCCGCTCCAGCCCCATGCCCGTATCAATGCCCTTAATCTCCAGTGGACGGAGCGTTTTGTCTGGATTCTGGTAATACTCATTAAACACAATGTTCCAAATTTCAATCCCATTGACATAGATCTCGGTGGTCGGCCCACACGGGCCCTCGTCGCCTGTCGGACCCCAGAAGTTGTCGGCCCGGCCGAATTTTTTCACTTCGACACCCGAATCAATATTTTTCCAAATTTGCTCTGATTCTTGATCCGCCGGCACACCAACTTCTCCCTCAAACACGGTAACATAAGCAATCTTCAGGCCTATTTCTTTTGTTATAAACTCGTGGGCATATTTAATCGCCTCCTCTTTCCAATAGCCGCCAAAACTGAAGTTCCCCAACATTTCAAAAAAGGTCAGGTGGCGCTCATCGCCCACTTCATCGATGTCAGACGTCCGCAAACTTTTCTGAATCGAAGTCGTATTTTTAGAACCAAAATCTTTTTGCGCGTCTTTAATGCCCGTATAGTAAGACTTGAATTGCTGCATCCCAGCCGTTGTAAATAAGACCGACGGATCATTCTCCGGCACCAGCGATGACGACGGCACAATCTTATGTCCGCCTCTGGCGGAAAAAAACTCCAAAAACCGCCGCCGGATTTCTTTAGATTGCATGATTTCAATCCTAACAAAAATTAACCAATGATTCCACCGCCCACT
The DNA here is from genome assembly GCA_964546425.1 of uncultured Candidatus Saccharibacteria bacterium. GTDB lineage: Bacteria > Patescibacteriota > Minisyncoccia > Phycocordibacterales > JACOZG01 > CAZJJW01. Next base: position 21,024 of record CAZJJW010000009.1, read on the forward strand.
ATTACTTCGCCATCGTAAATCACTAAAGATTGACCCGGTGCGACCGCAACTGAATCTAACATTAAGTGTACGACCGTGCGCTTAGTGTTAGTCTTGACGGTGCAAGCCAAAAGCTCGCCGTGGTAGCGAATTTGGGCTTGGTAAGTTTTGCCGGGCTCTGGTTTGACAAGCCAATTGGTGTTTTGGAGCAAAATGTTCAACGTCCGATGTTTGACATTTTGGTTGGTCGAAACAATTAAAACGTTACTCTTCACATTTTTCGCAACAACATAGTACGGCTTGTCGCTTGGTGATTTTTTCGTAATCGCGAAACCGTGGCGTTCGCCGATGGTGTAAAATGGAACACCGTCGTGTCGGCCGATCGCCTTCCCCGCTTCATCCACCACCTTGCCCGGCTTGGGCTTAATATAATTTTTCAAAAATTCCTTCAGATCTAGCTGGCCGATGAAGCAGAGGCCCTGACTGTCTTTTTTCTCGGCCGTCGGCAAACCAAACTTTTTGGCTAATTTGCGCACTTCACTCTTCTGATAATCACCGATGGGAAAAAGGGTGTGAGCCAGTTGGGCCGGGGTAAGGTTCCACAAGAAATAAGATTGGTCTTTGGCTCGGTCAACGGCTTTCATCAAGGACCGTCCTTGATGGTTAGTGTTGGATATCTGATATCTAACATAATGACCGGTGGCAACGAAAGTGGCGCCGCGTTTCATTGCCCACTGATAGAACGCGCCAAACTTGATCTCGCGATTGCACATCACGTCGGGATTCGGCGTTCGGCCGGCGCGGTATTCCTTAATCATGTAGTCCACGACTCCCCGCTTGTACTCGCGCGAGAGATCAAGCGTCAAAAATGGAATGCCTAGTTTCGCCGCGACGCGCATCGCGTCGCGGCGATCCTCGCGCCAAGCGCAAGGAAAACCCGGCGGTTCCCAGACTTTAATGAACACGCCAATTACTTCATATCCTTGCTTTTTGAGCAACGTCGCCGCCACCGACGAATCCACCCCGCCCGACATCCCGACAAAGACCTTTCTTTTAAGAGGGGTATTTGATTGTTTATGTTTATTCCAAATTCTGGCCATATTCGTTTCGTTCACCGGGCCTAACGTGGCCCCAGCATTAAAAGTACCGGGAATGTCAGTTTTGTCCATCACCACTTCATCAATTAAGAGTTTGATTATATCTTTTTTCAGACGTTCTGTCACTATTTTCGGATCGTTTATTTTACTCAAAAACTTATAGCAGGTTTCTTTAAACAGATCGATACTTCGGCTTTGAATGCTTCGGTGATTCTGTTCTTGGCCACTTCCAGTTTTTTGATCGCGCCGGATATATAATCCAATCGGCTCATTGGCCAAGAAAAAGCCTTGCCCGCGAGACCGGAATTAAGGAAACTCCGGCGAGCGCGACCGAGTTGAGTATTGGACATAATGTTAACAACAAAAAAGAAGTTGATGCCGTTATGGCGCAAGCAAAAAAAGCCGGGGCGAAAATAATCAAATCGGCTCAAATCTCCAGTCGTTCCTTTACTTTCGCGACCACGTCATCAAGAGAAAAGTTGTCTTTTATGATGTAGTACGCTGGCTCATCTTCCACTATCCCGCGCATTATCGAATCATTGGCAGACAAGCTGGTTAGCAGGATAATGGGAACTTGCTTACCCCAAGCATTTGATTGGCGTATTTTTTTCATGACTGTCATGCCATCCAACCCCGGCATCATGATATCGAGCAATATGATATCCGGCTCCTCGCGCAAGGCTACCACAAGACCAGATGGCCCGTCGGAGGCACTAACGACAATAAAATGCTCGGCAGTAAATCTGTTCACAAGCACCTCGCGCATATTCGCGTCATCTTCAACAATGAGAATTTTTTTATTTTGATTCATACAATTATTATGTGTTAATTTTTAATTTTCTCCTATCACGCATTCGCTCAAGAGAGAAAAGCCAATACAACGCAAGTCCTAGAATGAGGGCGCCTATCGCGCCGAGAACCCACCGCCACCATGCTAAGGGAACGATGCGAAAATCCGTGTGGAAATCATCAACTACCGAACCGGCGTAGCGGGTGTTTAGGTGGAGCGCGTACGCGCCGATCGGAAGCTCGAGTTCCGGGAACCTTTTTGTGAATACGGCTTCGGTTTCAACTACTATGCTATCGTTCCAACTGCTCCAGATTTTTCCACTTTCATCAATAATAAGAAACTCCATGTCCACCGGGGTCGGTGCCGCGCCAAAGCTCTCGAATGCAACATGAGCGGTAAGTTGACTGGGGTCATTGAGTACCGGCCTTTCAAGCTCAAGACGAATATCAAAAAGATGCGGAGGCACGTCAGTCATTGATTCCCTTGGTAAAATTGGCACGGTAAAAGTTTTTAATTCTCCGGAAAGCAGATTAGTATTCTGTGAATCAAAGATGTATGACTCATTCCCTAGTTTAATTTCCGCAACTCCATCTTTGATCGCAATGAACTCGATAGTGCCAAAGAGTGTGCGTTCCGCGAAACCATCTTCAAATCCGCCTGTTTTTATGATCTCTCCTTTGCCGTTATCGATACCATCAAACTCTTCACCGGAGACCGGCACCCAGCCACCGGCAAACGTAAATGATTTTGCCCACAATAATTCCCGAGGGGAATTGATAACAGCGTGGGCAATAGAGACGCGTTTGTCTCCTGAATCTACATATATCGGAACCTTGACCGTGTCGCCGACAGATATCTCTTCTCTGACATCCGGAATATCAAACGAAGCGGCCTCTGCCACTCCGGTGGTTATCATGCAGACAGAAA
>CAZJJW010000010.1:0-23093 GCA_964546425.1 uncultured Candidatus Saccharibacteria bacterium
TAATATCAACAGCAATTGATGGTCGTCCCATTACTTTTGATTCAACAAGTGTTGTTCCACAACCGCCAAACGGATCAACAATAAAGTCGCCCTCTCGTGTATATTTCTCTGCCAAACGAGAAACTATTTGCGGAATAAATTTTGCTGGGTAGCGATGATAACCATGCGTAATATACGCCGTGTCTTTCCTTGTTTTATCAGAAAAAGACCACGACGGATCAATTTTAGTTTTTGCGAGAATTGTTGTTATTTGGCTCATAACTTTAATTGATTAAATCTTCGACGGGTACATTTAACGCTTTGGCGATAGTGTGGATACACAGAGTTTCACTATCACAATTTAGTATATGCGATTTTTACGATTAAATCAAATTCTGGCGGTAAACCAATCGACCCTCGGGGTTGGTTAATGCGTGTTAACTTTCCGTACGGTCGTTGAAGTTTTGCCGAGAATGGTTTTGTGGATTACAATAGGCGGATGAGCTTGGTTAAAAATCAGAAGGCCTATTTTGATTACGAAATCCTGGAGAAATTTGACGCCGGGCTGCAGTTGCGGGGCTTCGAAGTCAAGGCGCTTAAACTGGGGCGGGGGAAGCTGGTCGCCGCGCACATCATCGTGCGCGGCGACGAAGCTTACCTGGTCGGCGCGGCCATCGAGCCGTATCAAGCGAAAAATATGCCAGCCGATTATGAAGCGGGGCGGACAGTTAAGTTGTTGGTGACGAAAAAGGAGATTGGGCGCTTGGCTGATATTGAACGCCAACCAGGCTTGACAATTATCCCGCTTTCTGTATATAATAAAAATGGCAAACTGAAACTGGAACTGGCAATCGCGCGAGGCAAGAAAAAGTACGACAAACGGCAAGCGATTAAGCAGCGCGACACTGACCGAGAAATCAGGCGAACTTTGAAAAATAATTAAATACGGGGATGATCGGCCTAGACAATTGGTCGGCGTCTTAATTACGCATGTCGAGTGTTCTAGAATCTCGTTAAACTTCAGAACCCAGTTAAGTGCAAACTCAACTGATTCCGCGGGTGTGGCTTCGCCATACTTCGCGCCAAGTTTCGCTTTCGCCTAACTTGGTGTCTCCTGGTCTGACGTCTGATACGGCCAGCGAGGCATAATAATTTCAGGCTCGCGACGGAGTTGTCTGGCTCTCGTCGCTAAACTAAATTCAGACTCGCCGCCAAATTATTTTGTTGGTTCCAAGATTTGGCGCTTAAAACATTAAACCGACTACACATGTAGAAATATTTAAGCGCTCCGATTGCACGCGCGTTCGATTCGCGCCATCTCCACCAAATAAAAAACGCGCGAAAACCTGTGGATGTCAGACATCCACAAAGGGGTGGGTGTGTTGTAATTTTATATTTAGTCACCTATTTTGCCGATCGGACAAATAGGTGACATTATTAATCCGGCTACAAACGAAGATGTGCAGTGAGATCGGCGAAAACTTTCTCTCGGGACTGATCGCCGTTAATATTAACCAGCCGGGTCAAGCGGCCCAACGTCTCGAGAATCTCGGCCGAATGCTCGCGGTATTGGTTTAATCGGCCAGTCATTGCATCTGGCGAACTATCAATCCGCTTTTGTTCAACTTGCTGCTTCTGCATCCGTTCCAAGGCCACCGCCTCCGGCACCACAAAATGAAAGGTGATTAACTCGTCTTGGCCCCGCGCCTTCAACATTTTGACACATTCCTCGGCTTGGTATTTGGTTCTCGTTACCCCGTCAAGAATGAGCTTTTTGCCAGTGGGAATCTCGCCCAGACGTTGCCTGACGCAGGTAATTAGTTCCCGCTCGTCCACTAATTTACCGGCCGGGATCATCGCTTTGACGTGGGCGGCGAAATCGGGCTGGCGCGCCGCCCGGGCGCGGATGCTGTCGCTGGCGCTAACATATTCAAAGTCCGGCGAACGCGCGACTAGCAATTTGGCTTGCGTTGTCTTACCTGAACCGGCTAAACCGTAGAGGATCATCGTCCTACAAATTAACACACTTGCGTTCTGGGCACAAACCAGGTAGGATGAGACGTTGCCCAAATCAGCGAGAATCAATCAGCAGATCCGCGCCAGAGAAGTCAGAGTCATTGACGAAGCTGGGGGTAATTTGGGCGTGATGAGTTTGTCTGACGCCTTGAATATCGCCCTAGAACGCGGCTTGGATTTGATCGAGATCTCGCCGAATACCGTGCCGCCGGTGGCCAAGATCATGGACTTCGGCAAGTATCAGTACCTCGAGAACAAGAAGCAGAAGCAGGCTAAGAGCAAAACTCACGCCACCGAAACCAAAAATATTCAAGTCAAAATCGGCACCGGCGACCACGATCTAGAGATCAAAGCCGGCAAAGTGTCCGAATTCTTGGCCGAGGGCCATCGAGTCAAGATTGACTTGTTTCTGCCGGGCCGATCTAAATATCTCGACAGTAAGTTTTTGCAAGAGCGGCTAGAACGTTTGCTTAAATATATCACGGTGGCATACCGCATCGCCGACTCGGTCAAGAAAAGTCCCAAAGGGTTGTCGATTATTATTGAGCGAGAGAAATAGATGAAAACCAATAAATCATTTTCTAAAAGAATCCGGGTCACAAGAAAAGGCAAATTGCTGGCGCGGCGCGGCGGCCGGAATCATTTCAACGCCAAAGAAAGGCGGAGTGGGCAGCTGGCCGGCCGCCGGACTTTCAACTTCAAATTAAAAAGTAAGGCCATGAGCCGGTTTTTACCCGGCTAAACGAATATGCCCAGAGTTAAACGAGGAACGATTGCCAATAAAACCCGCCGCAACTTGCTCAAACGAGCCAAGGGTTTCCGCTTCGGCCGGTCGAAGAAGGAGCGCGAGGCTCGCACCGCCCTCTTGCACGCTGGCGTTCACGCCTTCACCGGCCGACGCGACAAGAAGAACGACTTCCGCCGCTTGTGGCAAATCCAAATCGGCGCCGCCGTTCGGTCCCATGGTCTCTCTTACAGCAAATTTATCGGTTTGCTAAAGAAAAATAAAATTGAACTGGATCGCAAAATTTTGGCCACTTTGGCCAAAGAAAACGCGGCCACTTTCGACCGCGTTGTGGCTAAAATCAAGGAGTAAAATTTACAAAATCGGCTCGTATTGGTTCGGATTTCGATAAACTCGGTACACCGAGGCTTTTTCTTCTTTCAATAACTCGATAATCTTGCGGACCAAATTTTTTGGACTAGGGTTGAAAATAATGCGGTCGCGATGACGATGGCCTTTATCCATAATCTCTTGGAGTAATTCGTCGGTCGCCCAGTCGCCTTGCAAAACGCCGATCGGCTTGCCGTCTTCGAAGGCGACCGAGAATTCGTTGATCGTCCCGACCCGGCCGCAACCGATCAACACCGCGTCGGAGGACCGCGTCAGGAGCAGGTTGCGGCCGGAGTAACCGAAACCGGTGTAAATAATCACATCCATATAATCAAGCGGCAAACCATAAACCTCAACATGCTCGCGTTCGCTTGAGGCCGGCGAGAAGCCGATCGAAGTGCCGCCGGCCGCCTTGGCGCCAATCGCCGCCCAGAGCGGGAAGCCGGTGGTGGCGCCACTGACCAAGATCGCGCCCTGGCGCGCCACTTCCGCGCCGAGTTCTTTGGCCAGTTCGAGCGCGTTCGGCCCACAATGACCGGTCGCGGCCGCGCCCGAAATGGCGAGTTTAAATTTAGTCATTACCTCTAGTTTAATATAATTTCGGCGCGTTCACCAGCCTGCGGCACCACCGCCGTCACGCCGAGATAATCGCGAATCCGTTGGGCCAAGTAGAGCGATGCCCTGGGCTCACCCATTACCACAAAAACTTTTTTCAAACTCTCGGCGCTCGAACTGACAAAATTAAGAAGGTCATCCGCCCCCTTGTGGGCCGAGTAACCGCTGATCGAGACGACTTTGGCGCGGACCGGCACCTCCTCGTCCAAGATTCTCACCAATTTAGCGCCATCTTGCAACTGGCGCCCCAAGCTCCCGGGTGCTTGATAACCGACCAACAAAAGCACGTTGTCGGGTCCGGGCAAATAACGTTTCTCATGATGGATCACCCGACCGCCGTTACTCATCCCCGAGCCGGCGATAATAATTTTGCGGTTAGGAAAGTGAGCAATGGCTTTCGACTCTAAAGTACTGACGGTACGTCGCAACTGCGGAAAGTTGAAAATTTGGCCTTGATGCAAACTTAAATCGGTCACCTCGCGCTTCAAGTACGCGCGGTAACGATAATAAACTTCGGTGACGGCAATCGCCAGCGGCGAATCGATGAAAACCGGCACCAGCGGAATGCGCGACTGCTCTGTCATATTCTCGATCTCATAGAGCATCTCCTGGGTTCGCTCAATCGAGAAGGCCGGAATCACGAGCGTGCCGCCCCGCTTCATCGTGTTCTCGATGACATCCTCCAGTAATTCACGCCGCGCCCGCCGATCTTCGTGATTGCGGTCGCCGTAGACGCTCTCCATGATTAAGTAATCGGCGTCACTGATTGGCTCCGTGTCGGGCAAGAGCGGCGCCGGTGAGTTGCCCAAGTCGCCGGTAAAAATTATTTTTGTATTATTGATCGTAAATTCAAACATCGCCGAGCCGAGAATATGGCCGGCGTCTTTCATCATCACGCTAAAGTGGCCTAATTTAATCGCCTCATGATAAGGCGCCGTTGCCCACAAACTAAGCGCTTGCTTAACATCGGCTTCGCTGTAGAGCAGCGGCAAGTGAGTCGTCCGGGCTTCTTTCTCTAGCACGCCCAAACTGTCAACGAGACTTAGGGCGGCGATTTCTTTGGTCGGCGGCGTCGAGTAAATTTTGCCCCGGAAGCCACCGCGAACCAACTGGGGGATGCGACCAACATGATCAAGATGAGCGTGCGTCACAAATAACGCTTCGACGTTCGCCGGATCATAGGGAAACTTTTGGTGATTTTGTTCTTCTGCAATCCGTGTCCCCTGGAATAAACCGCAATCCACCAAATATTTTCCTCCGCCAAATTCAATCAAAAAATTAGCGCCGGTGACTGCCCCCGCCCCGCCGCAAAAAGTGATGGTAAGTTTACTCGGCTCGGCCATATGGACTTAATTATATCAGACATTAAAAAAGTCCCCATGAAGGGCTCTTTTATGAGGTCACTTGGGTATTTATCCTAGCGTGATGCCAGGTGGGTCCCCGCAATGATCTACCAAAGGCAGATCGTATATTGGGATCCCTGATAAAATTATTTTGATCTAGATAATCCCAAATAACCTCACCTTCCATTTTAGGCTACTCCAAAATGCCGTCAAGATTGACGTCATAGAGAATCTGTTCTTGAACTAAGCGGTAATTAATCAGCTCGGCCGGCTGGAACCAGAGCTTAATTTCGGCCTCGGCTTCGGCCGACGTTCCGGAGGCGTGGATCAGATTACGCACCGCCCGGCCGTCAGCATCGGATAATTGGTAAGAATCCAACACGAAATCGCCCCGAATCGTACCGATGTCGGAGGTCAGCGGTTCGGTGCCGCCGGTCATCTTGCGGACAACCGCCGCCGCGTGCGCCCCTTGCCAGACCATTGCAATCACCGGCCCACTCGTCATATAATGTTTCAATTTCTCAAGCACAATCTCCGTCACTTTGAGCGGATCGGTGTGTGGCGGCGTCAAACCTTTATCCTTGTAATCTTTAATCGACTTCTCGCCCGTTACTCGCCGCCACTGGGGGTCAAACGTGTAATGCTTCTCCACCATCTCTTTGGTCGGCACCAACATCTTGAGCGCGCACAACTTCAAACCAAGTTTCTCATAACGGCCAATGATCTCGCCGATGAGCGAGCGTTGAATCCCGTCCGGTTTAATAAGAATCAGCGTCCGCTCCTTTTTTGGATGAGGCATAAGCCTAAAGTATAGCCATAATCAAAAAGTAAGGCAATTATTTTTTTATCCGCCCATTCTTCCAAATATCCGCTATGACGGATATTTGGTATATTCGTTATTATAATTGTTATAATTGACCCTCGGGGTTGGTTAACTACTTCTGATATTTAGTCATTATATTCGCCTCGATTTGTTCGCGGGGTTGGCCGAATTTGAGGTAAGAGAGTTCTTTGAGTTTGTCGAGCACGGTGCGGTTGCCGGGCGGCGGCGGGAACGTTTCGATATTAAACGGCTTGGCGGGGCGGCCGTTGACTAAAATTTTCAAGTAAGCATTGCGATTATCAATATTGACCAAATCGCGGGCGGTGAAGACGGGCGCAAATTGTTTCTCCAGATATTCGGCATCATCGGCGCCGACGCGGAAGGCGGCGATTGAGCCGACATTGCCGAAAACCGCATCACGAATATTCTCTTCCAACTGGGCGATGAACTGATGGGCCATCGTTAGCGACAATTTGTACTTGCGCGCCTCCGACAAAATAGTGGCAATAGAAGACGTGGTAATGTTTTGGAATTCGTCTATATACAAGTAGAAAGGAGCGAGAGCGGCTTGCCCGACCGCGTCCACGCGGGATAGGGCCGCCAGTAAGATTTTGCCGATTAAAATCAAGCCGAGCAGGTTAGCGTTGATGTCGCCGAGCCGGCCTTTGGCTAAATTAACCAGCAAGATTTTCCGCTCATCCATAATTTGGCGGAAGTTAAACGACGAATGTTCTTGGGCAATAATCGGCCGCATAATCTCGTTGGCCAAGAAGACATCGAACTTGCTGGTGATATACGGCACCATGTTAGCCAGCGCCGCTTCGCCGCCGGCCTTCTCCGCCACCTCGCGCCAAAACCCGACCACGACTGGATTCCGGCAACGTGAAATCTTAAGATCACGGAAAGATTTGTTGGCCATCACCCGCGACACTTCAAGCAAAGTACTGCCCGAAGTCGGATCCTCAATTACGAGCATCGTGGCATTGCGGAAATATTGTTCGAACATCGGCCCCATTGACTCGGGCACGGCGCCGTATAATTTTTGGAAAATGCTAAAAAGTTCGTTGACGACAAAGGTTTTCTGCTCCGGAAAACGCGCGTCGTACTCGAGCATATTGAGCGCCATCGGCCGGGCGGTCTGACTTGGATCAAAATAAATAATATCTTCGTAACGCTCGCGCGGCACCGCACTTAAGATGTCGTCGACGTCCACGCCGTGCGGATCGATATAACAGACCCCATTGCCGGCCACGATGTCTTGGATAATCAGATTCTTAAGCAAAGTTGATTTACCGGTCCCGGTCTGACCAATAACGTAGAAATGACGCAAACGATCCTCATTGGTCAAATAAATTTTATGCTCGTGATGATGGTGACGGTTGACGCCAAGCAGGAGACCAGCGGTTGGCGCGTCAGTGGGCGCGGGAGCCGTGCCGGCTTTGACTTGTTTCAAACTCGGTAGCTTGTCACTACCCGCCAACGGCAAGTGGAAGAGCGAGCTTACCTCTTTAATCGAGAGCGGCAATTGATGGGCGAAAGAGAATTGACGGAATGAGAAGTCCCTTAAGAAATCCGCCACTTGGCGCGGCCGGATAGCGGCAAACTTCAAAGTGTTGCCACTCGATTCTTCAAACTGATTGAAGGCGGCCTCCAGATCGGAGAGAATACGCTCGGTCGCCGGCCGACTGGCGGCCGAGGCGACCAAGCGGATGTTGACGAGAATTATCGAACTCGACACCTTACGAGTCACCAGTTCTACCGCATTATCATCTATCACATTTGATTTATCATCTTTTTTCTCTTTACCGCCGAGCACGAGGCCTTTGATCTCACTGGCGAAACCGCCGATGAAGTTATCGCGTTCGTTCAGAATATCCTTTAATTTAGCGCCCGCTTGCAAACGTTTGAGTGCGGCTTGAAAATTTTTAAGATAAGAATCATCGGCCGGCGCGAAAACAAATTGCACCGCCGCCCCTTCGCCCTCGCGCTTCAGTTGAGCAAAGCTATTAATGATGACATTAAGCGGATCGTAAGCAAATTGGTCGTAAGTCTTGAGCGGCAGGAACGGCTTGGTCTTCAAGCTGGCGACACTCGCCACCGCCACTCCATCAGGGTTGAAAATGTTGTAATCGTCTTTTTGCTCCAGCACTTTGGCTTGCGGGAAGAGCGCCAGCAATTGTTTGGTAAAAAGCTCACGTTTGTCATCCGGCACCGCGGCATAAAAAACGATTTCTTCGCGCTCGCTCGCCACCGCGATCTCAAAAGTGAAACTGAAACCGCGCAAACCGGCGTATAGTTGCTCCATCGAGGCGAGCAAATCTTTGAGATTTTGCTGGTCTGGCCCCTCGACTTCGCTCGGGGCGGGTAACGCAATCTCATAAAGCGTCATTTTGAGTGAGCGGCCGAGCGGCGTTTTCTCTTTCAAGCCACTGACGATCTGACCGTGTTTCAAATATTGAACGAGTAAGCGATGAAAGTCATCTTCCAGATGCGGGCTGCCCAGACCGGCCAACACGCCGAGCGTATTTTTAATTCCCTTCTCCTTAAGCAAGCCGAGTAATTCTTCCATCTGCCGATCGTGCGTCTCCGGCGTCAGATCAAGCACAATCGCTTCGGCAGTTTTGGGCGCCAGGCGATAATTATCATCAAGGATCCGCTCGGCGCTCGCCATCCGGTGGCCGGCCAGGGTGAGATCCACCGCGCGTTCGGGACTCGCCAATTGCCGCTCCTTCTCCGCCACTTGCTCGCGCAAAAAGGCGAGCTCTTGCTCCGGCGTGACAAATTTAGTTTTAGTTTCTGAACCAAATCCGGCCGTTTCCATCAACCAATTATAGCACAGTCAAAATCTCGGGGCCGGTGGCGGTGATGAGGATGGTGTGCTCGAAGTGGGCCGCGAGCGCACCATCAGCCGTTTTGACCGTGTAACCATCGGGGAGAAAGACGACTTCGCCGCCGCCTAAAGTGAGCATCGGTTCAAGCGCCAACACCATCCCCGGCTTCAATTTCGGCCCCTTGGCTTGACTGGTAAAATTCGGCACCATTGGCTCCTCGTGAACCTGATGGCCCACGCCATGCCCGCCCAGTTCCCGCACCACGCCGTAGCCGCCGGCTTTGGCGACTTCCTCGATGGCACGACTCACGTCGCCAATCCGTTGGCCGGCCCGCGCCGCACTGATCCCGCGGCGCAAGGCCATTTCGGTTGCCGCCAATAACGTTTGCGCTGCTCCACCAATTTCTCCAACGGGGACCGTCACAGCCATGTCGGTAAACATATTGTCGTGCTTCAAGCCAAGATCAAGACTGGCCAAATCGCCAGTTTGCAAAATTCTGTTTCCCGGCAAACCGTGAACGACTTCGTCATTAGTCGAGACGCAGAGCGCAAACGAATAAGGCCGCGCGACCCCGCGCGGCCGGTAATTTAAAAATGACGGTTCATCGCCACTTGATTTAATTAATTCCCGAGCGAGGGCGTCCAGTTCCAAAGTGCTTATCCCCGGCTTCACTCGGTCAGCCACTTGGCGCAAAATCGCGGCCAAACGGCGGCCGCCTTCGCGCAAAATCTTGATTTCCGCTTCAGTTTTTAGCTTGATGGACATCAAGCTTTAGTTTACTCAAAATCTCCGCGAATACCAGCTCGACAGATTGCTCGCCGTTGATCTCGGCAAAATTATAATTCTGATTGCCCCGATAATATTCCACCGCCGGCATCACCTTGTCATCAAACCAACCAAACCTAGCCGCGATTTCTTCCGACGTTTTGTCGTCACTCCGGCCGCGTTCGGTTAATCTCTCCGTGGCCCAATCTTTGGAGACATTGAGATAAACCACCGCCACCGGCCGGCGGCTGTAAAAATCGAAGGCGCTGTCCATCGTCTCGGCCTCCGGCCGCGAGCGCGGCGCGCCGTCAATAATTAGATGCTCCTGGCCCGTCAAGTTAGAAATGAAAAAGTTGGACCAGTTCCAAACCGCGAGGAAATCCGGCTGGCGACCGCCCTTGACCATAATCTCACCGGCCAAGCGGCTGGAAAGATTCTCTTTGGCGGCAATAAAATGCCGGAAACGCTCGCCCGTTTCGAGGTAAAGCGTCGAGCCACCGAACCGCTCAATCAGGCGCTTGGCCTGCGTCCCTTTGCCGCAACCCGATCGCCCAATGAAAATGACCGTCTTCACCTAGCGATAGTTATAAAAGATAACCGCCGCCGCCACGAAGCAGATCACCGCCACCGCCACTAAAGTCCGGTCCGAAAACCGCCGTTTGGGCTTGCTCTGCTCGCGCAAGTACGACTCTTCTCCGGGATTATAAACAATTTGTTCTTCAGACATGGATTTAGTATAGCACCTTGGTTAAAAAATGCTATACTACATGAAGAATGGGCAAAGTATGAAATATCTTTCAATTCTTGAACGACCCACAAAAGAAGCAATCCAACAATTTGCTAAAAAAAGAAATCTTACCGACTATATGGCAGAAGATTACGAGCACCCTCAAGAAGATTATTTAATTGCTTCAGACACCCCTCCAGTTTTTGTGGTTTCGGACGGTGTGACTTTGAACTTTAGGGAGTTGGTTGAAAGTAATACAAAATATCCAAATCCTTCGCCCGCCGGTGAAGTTTCAAGGATATTTTGTGAAGCGGTAATAAAAAGTGCCAAAGAGAAATACGACCGGTTTGATATGGAAAGCATTGTCAGTGTTTTCAAAGAAGCCAACCGTGAAGTTGGCGAGTACAATGGAAGAATAGGAAAAAGTGACATTTCGGGTAACAAAACCGGGTTTTATTCCGCCACTGGTTCGTTTGTCGTTATTTGTGAAAATAAAGCATATTGGGCGTCCATTTGTGATTCTTTTATTGCACATTTCGACAAAAAGATGGATATAAAGTTTATATCTACTGGAATCTGTACGCCGTATGCAGTCATTAACGGCGAAGAACAAATGGCAGATTATTTAGAAAGCGGGGCTTTGGCCCTTCAAAAAGGCGACCGTATCTTTGTATTTACCGATGGTTTTGAGCAGTATGTTAAAAATTCTGATTTCCAAAAACTTTTTTTAGAATGGAATGAGAATATACAAGGGCAGATAGCAACATTTTCTGAAAAAATGAATCTCGAAAACCCCGAAAAATACGGTCATGAGCGTTCTCTGATAGTGATATGTTTTTAAATCCTATCGGATTTTTTGATGTCTAAACACGAGCTAAACCATTACTCCCTCCCAACCCAAAAAGAAACCACCGCGCACAGGTAGATTGAGCGATATCCGATATCGCTCATAAAGTGTGCAACACCGAGTGTTGCACACTAGTTAAACAATGGAGGCGATCATTTCAAATCTGGCTTTCTCGAATTCTTTTAGGCTGGCGAGGTCTTTACTTTTCCAGCGGCAAGCTCAGCCCATTTTCTGCGGTTTACACAAGGCGCAACTGTGTTTTTTAAGTTTAAATCTTTTTCTCATTTAGAACTTCCTCGGCTTTAGTTCAATCTCCGATTTGAGGAGGTCAAATTTCACAACGAACATATCGAAGAAACCGACCTGGCCCACCACCCCATAGCCAAATTTGGCGAAATTTTTCAAAAACCCAACCTTGACTTTAAAAGGTTGACCACCAACTCGTATTGTGACCTCGTGAGCATAGTAATACTCAACCACCCCTGTGATACCGGAGACAGGCAACCTTTCACCGCTTTTCATATCGAGACTGAGTAACCCTCCGATTTCGGCATCGAAAATACAAAGATCGGCTCCTGAATCTACCAAAACCTCATACTTTAGAGAAATACCGCCATGCGTAACCTCAATCGGAATTACCGGTCGAAGATACCGGCCAGCATACTTTTTATAGCTGAACTTCATTGCAAAGAACCAATGTAGGCAATGAGTTTACCCGGAACTCGGGTTAAAATGGGGTTATCATAACCGATACTTTGGGCTCGCCGTAGAGCTTCTTTGGCAGTCTTACCACTCCCAACGACGGTTTTTTCATCATCCTTGAGAGCGACCCACAAACCCTTATATTTTTTATAGATTTTAGTCCAATCAATAGGCATATCTACATCTTACTCTAATACTCCCGCATCGACAACTGGGCGTCGATTTGTTTCATTAAGTCGAGGGCGACGGAGACGACGATGAGCAGGGCGGTGCCGCCGATGGCGAGGGCCGTGATGCCGGTTAAAGCGCGCATAATGAGCGGCAAGAGCGCCACCACACCGAGGAAGGCGGCACCAAGTAGCGTCAAGCGATAGAGCACATGGGCAATATATTCGGCCGTCGGGCGGCCGGGACGAATACCGGGCACGAAAGCGCCATTTTTCTGCAAGTTTGAGGAAACGGCTTCCGGATCAAAAGTAATCGCGGAATAAAAATAAGTAAAAACAAATATCAGCCCGAAGTAAATTATGGAATAAAGCCACTGATTGTTGAGGAGTGAGAGGATCGTGCTGGAAATACTTTTAATTAGATCGCTATTGAGCCGCGCCAAAAACTGCGCGATCATCTGCGGAAAGAGCAAAATCGAAAGCGCGAAAATAATCGGCATCACTCCGGCCTGATTGACGCGGATCGGCAGATAAGTGGAGGCGCCGCCATAAACCTTGTTACCCCGAATCCGTTTGGCATAAGTCACCGGAATCGGCCGCTCGGCCTCGGTCACCAAAACGACAAGCGCGACAATCGCCACCGCCGCCGCCAAGCCGGCGGCATAAATCGGCACTTGGCTCATGTCAAAGTTAATCACCGCTTGGCCGATACTGGTTGGCAACCCGGCCAAGATGCCGGCCAAAATGATAAGCGAGACGCCGTTGCCAATGCCATACTCGCTGATTAACTCGCCAAGCCACATCAGCAGGACCGAGCCGGCCACGACGGTGATAACATTAATGGCCTGACCGGCCAAACCAAGCGGCAAGATCACCGCTTGATTTTCGAGCAGCGCCAACAAGCCCAAACCCTGTAAGGTGGCGAGTGGCACCGTGAGCCAGCGCGAATATTGAGTAAATTTGCGCCGACCGGCTTCGCCGGATTCGTGGTACAACTCCTTCAGTTTGGGAAACATAATAGTTAGGAGTTGCATAATAATTGAAGCGGTGATAAACGGCCCAACGCCCAACATGAAGATCGAAAGATTGGACAAACCGCCGCCGGAGAAAATATTCAACAGGCCGAAAAATTGGTTGCCGGAGAAAAAACGTTCTAAAGCGAGCGTATTCACTCCCGGAATCGGAATGGCGGCGCCAAGGCGAAAGACCACCAACATGCCGAGCAGAAACAAAAGCCGTCGGCGCAAATCCGAATCGGTGACGATCAATTTAAATTTGCTAAAAAATTTATCCATGCTGTTCAATCTTTAGTTTGGCGGCGGCGGAAAACAGGCAATTCTCAAAAGTAAATTTTTTGGTCAAAACGCCGCCGCCCAGAATTTTCACGGCCGGCAAGATTTTCCCTTTTTTCCTAATCAAATCTTCTTTAACGAGCAAGGCCGGAGTAATCACCGTTCCAGCGGCAAATCTTTTATCAATCGCTCCCAGATTAACGACGACTGGTTTGGCGCCAATCGGCCGAAGCGGCCCGTGAGTACTCGAACCGCGCCGCTTGGGCAACTTCTTAATGATATCACGGAGCTCGGGGCGGAGCTTGCGGCCGGCCCGGGCGCGCTGGCCTTTGGTGCCGCGGCCGGAAGTTTTGCCACGTTTGCCACCGCGACCGACTTGACGTTTGCGTTTCCGGAGATGAGCACGTTTAAGCTGGTGAATTTGCATTGTTTAAGATTAAACGGCCAAGGTCTCGAGGGCTTGCATCACCGCCCGGCCGTTGTTGAGCTTGTTTTTGCTTTTAGAAATGATCTTGGCGCTGACATCATGAACGCCCGCCAGACCCAAAATTATTCGGGCGGCGCTGCCGGCGGCCAGGCCTCGTCCTCGGACCGGCCGCAGAATCACGCGCGAAGCGCCAAATTTGGCCCTAAGCTCGTGCGGCAGTGAAGAATGCTTAGTCAGCTGGAGCGTCATCAAGCGCTTCTTGGCTTCGCGGAGCGCCTTCTCGATGGCCAGCGAGACATCAGCCCCTTTGCCCACTCCGAGACCAACCTTACCCCGGCGATTGCCGATACAAATTACAACCGAGAAGCTGAAGCGCCGGCCGCCGCGGACGACGCGGACAACGCGCCGGATCGCCAAAATTTTCTGATCGTATTCCGACTTCGGCTTGTCGGCGCGGCCGGGACGGCCGCGCGCCGGTCTCTTGCCTCGATTCTGTGGTTGATGATTCGTTTCCATTTTCCTCAAAATTCCAAACCGCCGGCCCGCGCCCCTTCGGCGAGCGCCCTGACTCGACCTTTATAAGCATAGCCGCTCCGGTCAAAGGCCACTTTTTTAATTTGCTTCGCCAACGCGGCTTTGGCTAAACGCTCGCCCGCCTCGAAAGCCCGCGCCACTTTAATGAAACCCACATCCTCGGCGCGGCGGCCGCTGGCGCTTTTTTCTTGATCACGAACGGCAACCAAGGTTTGCCCCACTTGATCATCAATAATCTGGGCATAAATATATTTGCCAGAGCGAAAAACCGCCAGGCGCGGCCGATCGGCGGTGCCGCTAATCTTGCTGCGAATGCGTTTCTGGCGTCGAAGATGTGTAAGATTTTTCATGAGACAACTTTTTTGCCTTCTTTACGTCTGATCACTTCAGTCTCGTAGTGAATGCCTTTGCCCTTGTAAGGCTCCGGTGGTTTAAGATCGCGAATCATGGCCGCGAAGCGGCCAACCAGTTCTTTATCCACACCGGTCACCGTCAAAATGTTCTTTTCCGCCGCCACTTTAATCCCGTCCGGCACCGCCAAGATAACCGGGTGTGAGAAACCGAGATTAAAAGTAAGATTGTTGCCGCTTAAGCTCGCGCGGTAGCCGACGCCTTCAATCACCAACTTTTTGGTGAAGCCACTAACCACGCCTTCGATCATATTTTTAAGATGCGAACCGTAAGTTCCCCACAAGGCATCCGTGTCGCCGCCCCGACCCGGCACGAGCGTAATAGTGTCAGTCGCAATCGCCACGGTGATAGCGGGGAGAAAATTTTTGCTCACTTCACCGAGCGGGCCTTTAACCTTAATTGTTTGACCCGCTTGAACAACGGCGACTTTCTCCGGAATCATAATTTTTTGTTTGCCGATCCGTGACATGTCACCAAATCTTAAACAACAGCTCGCCGCCGACCTTCTGCTCGCGCGCCGCCTTGTCGGTCAGCAAGCCGCGCGAAGTCGAATAAAGCGCCAGTCCATAACCATGACGGACTGATCTAATCTGCTTGGCGGGCTCATAAATCCGGCGCGAAGGTTTAGACACCCGTTTAACATCTGTTAATTTTGGGCAATTATCAGCATAAGACAACTCGAGTTCCAAATATTTTTTAATTTTCTTGCCCTTCTTGGTGACGCTTTTAAGATAACCGGCAGTTTTCAAGACTTCGGCTATCCCCAGTTTCAATTGAGAAAACGGCACCAGCGCCAAAGGCTTACGCGCCATGGCGACGTTCTTCAAGCGGATTAACATATCAGAAATTGGATCTACCATGATGATTTTTTTATCCCCGGAACTTTGCCCTCATTGGCCAGCTCGCGGAAGCAAATCCGGCAAAGTTCGAAGTCGCGCATGAAGGCGCGTTTGCGCCCACAACGGAAACAGCGGCGCACAATCCGCGTGCTCCACTTGGGCGGCTTCTTCGACCTGGCAATGACTGATGTTTTGGCCATAATTTAACAACAAAATCGCCCCACCGGGCAAGCTCATGCTAGCAGAACCCGCCCCATCGGTCAAATCTGGCTATTTAGTGAACCGGAAGGTGGAGAGAACTCGATCAGTTGCTTGTACTCGCGACTTAGTATCAGGATCTTGGCACACTTCTGATGGTGATTCAGCCGTGCCACTGCGGTGAGAAGAATAATCGGCAAAAGAAAATTCAAATAGAAAGTCACGACTTCTGTCTAAAATATAATAATCAATAGCTCCGCAAGGAAATTCAAAAGATGGATGTTTCCAAACTTCCAAACCACCAGATGTTTTGATGACTTCAATATCCTCGTCTCTAATCATTTGTTCTTCTGTAACTTCACCGCCCCCTCCACCCGTTATCCCTTTATCGTAATTTCCATTTCCTTTTTTGTAAAAATACAGCCAATCAGGACCGCCCGTTATTACTCTTTCAAGATTTAGGTCTTTAATATTTAATGAAATCTCGATTTCGGGACTTTCACTATTTGATTCATTTTGGACCAGTAAAAGAGAGGCTCTAAATTTTTCGGCTCCTTTTACTCCTCTCACATCTTCTATTGGTTGCCGTTCCACAATAGACCAACCTAGATTAGCCGGGTATTTAAACTCAAACCCATACTCATCATTCCGATAAGTTTTCCAGTTGGCAGTCTCACTTGGAGGCTTAGCCTCCAAGTTGCTGGCTGGGACTACAGTTTTGTTTTTGGTGTATAGATAAGCACCGCCAGCTAAGACAGCTACGATGATCACGAGAGCTAAAATTAGCGAGAAGCCTTTGCTGGTTTGCATATTTTTAGCTAAACTTTTTATAAATCCGGTCGTGGTGATCAAAATCGAGCAAACGGATAACCTGACCGACTATCTCATATACTAGCACGAAAGAGCCGACCTAGATTGGGCAATCTTTTAATCTGCTATCTTAATTGCTGAAACATCGCCGGATCCTTCTGCTTCAACTTTTTAAATATCTTCTCAACCTCAACAGCCGGGGAAATGAAATAGCCCGACTGGTGCATGATTTAGAGATTCTTCAAGTACCGATCGAATTCCCTCATGGAGCGGAAAACCTTGCTGCCGCCGCGATCCATGATCTTTGATCGTCTCTCTAGCCTAGCCCTAATCCGATCAGTGGCCTCATCGGCCATAGCAACTCTAACTACCGATTTAAGCTGGCGCAATTCTTGAACCAAATTTGATTGGTTTCTCAAGATTTGACGGTATTCGGTGTTTGGTAAAGTAATCATATTCATCTTGATTATCCTAGCAGAACCCGCCCCAGCGGTCAAATGTTTGGCTATTTTGTGAATTTAAAAGTTGAAAGGATTTGGTCAAGAGTTTTCTTCCCTTTTTCTTTAACATCGTCTCCACAATTTAACGAAATTGCTTTGGTTCAAAATCTTTTATTTCTTGGGCCCAACTTTCTACTGGGTTTTCCAACCACTTGGAGGCTTAGCCTCCAAGTTGGTGGCGGGGGTGACGGTTTGGTTTTTGGTGTACAAGTAAGCGCCGCCGGCGATAATAATTACAGCGAGAATGATGGCGATGATGGGAGCAAAACCTTTTTGTTTAGACATGGTCTTGGATTTTAGCGTTTGGCTAATTCTCTTTCTAGTTTATCCACCCGAATCTCAAGCATATGCACCCGCTCGATGGCGGCCTTGTCTTTGAGCGTTGCCTTAAGCCCCTTGATTTCAGGTTTTGATTGAAATTAGCTCGTCGTCAATTTTGGACAAATAATTAAAAACGGTTTTAAAGTTGCTTCGAGTTTCCTCTTTAAATCCACTGAGATCGTCTTTGAGCGTTTTAACGTCGTCGCGGACAAATGATAACGTTTCACCAAAAACTTTGAAGTCGCCGCGCAAATCTTCCAAAACGACCGTGTATTGATCGCGCTTGTTAGCCATTGTTTAATTATATACTTTTCTTGAAGGGAAAGTCTAGAGCGCGGAAGAAGGCGAGGGCTTCGGCGCGATTCTTGGCTGTCGCGACTAAAGTAATCGCTAAACCGAAAATATCTTTAATGTCTTCATCGGCCGTTTCGGGGAAGATGGTGTGCTCGCGCAAGCCGAGAGTCAGGTTGCCGATATTATCCACGCTCTTCTCCTCAAAACCGCGGAAATCGCGAATGCGGGGAATGGCAACGCCAAAAAGTTTTTCTAAAAAGCCGTGCATCCGCTTGCCGCGAAGCGTCACGGCAAAGCCGACAATATCACCCTGGCGCGATTTAAATGAGGCGATTGATTTCTTGGCCGGCCGCGGCGCCGCTTTCTGGCCGGTGATTTTTGCCAACCGATCGGCGATTAAATCGAGTTTCTTCTGGTCCTTAATTTTGCCCACGCCGGTCGACACCACCACCTTCTCCAGGCGCGGTGAGGCCAGATCTTTCTGCGACTTAGCCAATTTTTCTTTAAGGGTCGGCATAAAAAAATTAATCTATTTTCTTAACATTAGAAACATGGATCGGCGCCGGCCGGGTCACCACCTGGCCCTTCTGGCCGGACTTGCGCGCGCGCTCGCGCCGCTTAATCAAATTGGCGCCCTCGACCAAGATTCGATCAAGTCGAGGCCAGGCCTTAATGATCTTGCCCTCTTTCCCCTTATTTTTACCGGTGATAATGCGCACCAGATCGCCTTTCTTAACGTGCATAATATTTAAACGATTTCAGGCGCCAGCGAGGCGATTTTTTGATAACCGCGCTCGCCAAGCTCGCGCGGAATCGGCCCGAAAATCCGACTGCCGCGCGGATCTGGTTTATCTGGTTCTAAAATCACCACCGCGTTGTCGTCGAAGCGGATGTAAGAACCATCGCTCCGGCGATAAGCGTCGCGCTGACGCACCACCACCGCTTGGCAAACTTCCTTTTTCTTAACCGCCTTCTTCGGCTCGGCCACTTGGATGGAGATCACCACCAAATCGCCGATGCCGGCGTAGCGGCGGCGGGAGCCGCCGAGCACTTTGAAGACCCGGCCGATCTTGGCGCCGGTATTGTCGGCAATCTTCACAATAGAGCGGGGCTGAATCATGAAGTAACAATAAAACTTTTGTGCTTGGACATCGGCCGGGTTTCTTGAATCTCGACCTTGTCGCCCACCTTGTGCCCCTTCTCGTCGTGGGCTAAATACTTCTTCGACCGACTTAGATATTTGCCGTACTTTGGATGTTTGACGAAGCGTTTAACCTCAACCACGACGGTCTTTTGCATTTTGTCGGAGACAACGACGCCCGATAAAATTTTGCCCGGTTTATTCATGGGTACGACTAATGACTTTAGTTTTAAGCGGCAATTTGGCCCCGGCCTTGCGGAGCGCTTCTTTGGCGGTCAGGGCGACCACCCCGTCAATTTCAAAAATGATGCGGCCGGGCCAAACCAGCGATTCGTAGCCTTGCGGATCGCCTTTGCCCTTGCCCATGCCGACTTCGGCCGCTTTGGCGGTGTAAGGTTTGTCGGGGAAAATCCGGATCCAGAGTTTGCCGGTCTTCTTAATCTCATGCATCACCGACTTGCGCGCCGCTTCCAGTTGATTGGAGCGCACTCGGCCGGCCGTCATCGCCTTAAGCCCGTGCGAACCGAAAGCCAAACTGATACCGCGCGTCTCCGATTTCGGCTTGCCCGGATTGCGGCGCATCGTGTGCCACTTTCTAAATTTTACTTTTTTAGGCAACAACATGATAATTTCTAAATTCTAATATCGAAATCCGAAACAATGTCTAAATTCAAATTTTTTAATTTTTTAAACATTTTGGTCATTGGGATTTTGAATTTGTTTAGGATTTAGGATTTCGGGCTTCGGATTTACTTCTCGAATATCTCACCTCGATAAATCCAGGTTTTGACGCCGATGACACCGTAAGGCAAGTAGGCCTTCTCGCGGGCAAAATCAATATCGGCCCGCAAGGTTTGGAGCGGCAAGCGACCCTTCTTCAGGGTTTCGACTCGACCAATTTCGGCGCCGCCGAGGCGGCCCGAGAGCGTTACCCGCACCCCTTCCGCATTTTTGTTGGCCATCACCTTGTCCATCACTTGGCGAACGACACGTTTGCCCGGCATCCGCTTCTCCAGCCCTTCAACAATCATCTGCCCCGCAATCCGCGCGTGCGATTCGGGATTTTTAACCTCCTCGATATCCAAACGAAAATCTTTGGGTACGGTCGCGCCCAATTTAATCAAGAACTTTAATACATCGTTCTTTAATTTAGTCGCGCCTTCACCGCTTCGGCCGATCAACATGCCGGGACGCGAAGTTTTGATAATCACCCGCAAAGAATTGTTGCCGCGCTCAATCTCAATCGTGTTGATGTACAAACCGCGCAACTTTTTATCCAAATATTCACGTAGCAGCACATCGGCTTTAAGGAATTGCTGATATTGGCCGCGCCGACCAAACCACCGCGACTGCCAATCGCGAACAATGCCTAAACGATGGGCGTAGGGATGGACTTTGTGGCTCATAATGATAAACTCGAAATTCTAATATCGAAATCCGAAACAATGCCTAAATTCAAATTTTTTAATTCTTTAAACATTTTGGTCATTGGGATTTGTTTAGGATTTGGTGCTTCGGGCTTCGGATTTTGTGCCAAGTTCGACCCTAATGTGACTGGAGCGCTTGAGGATCTGGGCGGCGGAGCCGCGCGCCCGGGGCATCATCCTTTTCGCGGTCACCCCTTGATCAACTCGAATATCTTTAATAATTAAACTGGCTGACTCACCACTTGCGTTCGCCACCGCCGACTTGATGAGCTTGGCGATCGGCGCGCCGGCGCGCTTCGGCAAGAATTGAAGTTGGACGAGCGCGTCCGAGACGCGCCTGCCTTTAATCAAATCGGCGACGAGGCGAACTTTGCGTGGCGACTGGCGATAATTGGCAAGTTGAGCGCGCATGGTCTACTTTTTAGTTTCCACCGCCTCTTTAGCCGATTTGGCGGCGGCAATTTCCGCCTCCTTCTTCTTCAGCTCCATCTCTTTCTGAATCTTGCCGCCATGACGCAAAAATTTGCGCGTTGGCGAAAACTCACCCAGTTTGTGTCCGACCATTTCTTCCGTCACAAAAACTTCAATGTGACTTTTGCCGTTGTGCACCCCGAAGGTAAAACCGACCATTTCCGGGCTGATGGACGAGGCCCGGGCCCAAGTTTTAATCACGCCGGAAGCCGCCGGCTTCTTACCGGCAACTTTCTTCATCAATTTGGCGTCCACATAAGGACCTTTGGAAGCTTTGCGCGACATAGCTTAGCGCTTTATCCTAGCAGATAAGCCAAAAAGGGTCAAATAGGCCTTAAAGTAGGTCGGTTACCCTCGATAAAGCCAAGCGATTCATTTCCATGTCATTATAGTTATCAATGTGTGAAGCGATACACAAGAAAGCAACGACAGCTCCCCTAACCACAAACCACATGCGCGGGAATTGATTTGGTCGGAGCCCAGAATTGGGTATAACAAGCTCAATCTTCCACAACGTCCAAGTGTCATTCTGTGAGATGCGATGGAGTTTGCCTGGACCAATTACCGGCTGTGGATCTGTCGGATGAAATTGTTTGGCGCATAGTCTCTCAAACCGAGAAAGGCCATCGCGGATATTACGAAATCGCCGCTCCAAGGCGGCGATTTCTCTCTGAATGCCGTCGTGGTAGATAAATTCGATCATGAATCACTGAAATCTGTGCCGCGGTAGAAAGCCAGTTCGTAAGGAATCTCTTTTCGCAACTCCGTCCCAACATATGGCGCTTCGGCGTGAGATAAGTCTTCTAATTGCTTACCATTGAGATGACCATACTTAATCATAATTCGATCAAGCATTTTCTTTTCTTCATTGTCAAAAACGGACAAGTCGGGCTCAGTAAGGCACTTATAGACTTCGGTGGGGTTGTAACCCTCTCGTTCTTCGACTGGTCCAACACTAAGCATTCTCTTTTTGGTCATTTCAGCTGTAATTTCCTCCAGGGCAGATGGCACGGGCCCCATTGGAAGCGCGCGATAAACATCCCCAGTTATTAATTTCTGGCTTTTTTCATACAGGTCAAAGTCCGCGAAATAGAGGAGCTTCGCTAGCTTTTTCTTGCCGCGCACCTCGCCTTTTAACTTCTGGCACAAGTACAAAACGGCATTGTGATACTTTTTGCGGTGTAGGGCCATATCACTTACATAATACTAAATAAAACAATGAGGAACAAGTAAAGCCAAAATCGGTCAAATCAAGCCTAGCGCCAACCGGTGAACACTGCTCTGATACCACTAAAAATATTGGCGATCTGGCGCCAAATCCCAATCGAAGCGCCCGTGCTTTGGACTTCTAACCAGATATTATTACTCAAACCGTTTGACGTAGTTACTGTTAAATTATACTCACCGGGCACGGTTAAACCAACCGCCACTGGAATAAAACTGATCATTTGAGTGTCGGTTGAGCTAGCCGTAAAATCGGCTAAAACGCCGTCTCTATTTTTTATTGAGATTCGATTGCCGGTGTAGGCAAACCGCTCACCAGTGACAATCACCGGAGTGTTAAGCTCATCAACTGGAGTGGTGACAGAAATAATGTACGGTGAGATCTCGCCGATAATCGTCTGCTGATTAGAAACATTCGGTGGGATTCCGCCGTTGTCGATCGTGTAAGACGTTTGGCTGGGCTGATCATAAAAAGAGGCCAACGAAGCCTCGTAGACTCCGGGGAACATCTGACGCGGCTTGAAAGCCCGCATGATTTGAAACCGCGCTTCAACGGCCTTGGGAATACGCCAGCAGAGAGGGGCACCAGGTCCATAATACTGGCTACAATCAACGCTCGCCAGAGACGACGGGGCGGAAATTGTCGAGGTAGCAAGCGACCCGCCGCCATTGCGTCCCGTGGTATTAGTCAAAACCACACCAAAGTTTCCGGAATCATACGACGGGATGAGGACATCGCCGCCCACCGCTTTAACATCCACGGCAATATCAGCCCGCAACGCTCCCGACTGGCTCTCATCATATTGAAGCGACAAAGTATTCTCTGGTACGGTAAATGTCGGCGTGCCGAGCGGTGGTGGAGGGGGCGGTGGCGGTGGAGTCCCAGACCGATCGAAAAGTAGCAGCGCCGTGAAAGAGTTGGTATTGCTTGAGACGACCGGTCCGTCAATGGCGGTGACGAGCGAGTTACGATCATAATCGTATTTTGCTCTAGGGTCAGAAAAGGTGACGCGGGTAAAGTTATTGATCCGCGAGCTGACCGAGGCGACATCATTGACCGAATCCACCACCGCTCGTTTGGGTGTGGAAGCGTTCGGCGTGTCGCTCTCGCCGACCGCCAGACCCCAATAGTGAATGTCGTCGGCGGCCAAACCGGGAATACCGCCATTTGTCCCCTTTTTGACCACCATCTTGAGCCAGGTGTGGTTGTTAATCGAGACGGCGTCCGTGCCGCTGAAGGGTCGGTCGGGCCAGATCAGCTTGATTCGGTCGGTG
>CAZJJW010000011.1:0-6339 GCA_964546425.1 uncultured Candidatus Saccharibacteria bacterium
GGGGATTGAGGTGGCGGGGTAAGATGTTGTATCACATCGGATGTCGGACATCTAACCAATCAGATAATTTCTGGCGGCAAAGTCGTACTGCTCGACAAAAATCTTTTTAAACGGCATCAGTGAATTTAACTCATAAAACACAATCAGGGCCTCGCGATAACTTTTTTCCTCAACGCTGCGGTATGATAACGGAGCTAGGCCGCCCGCCAAGAGTACCGCGTTAGCCAAGAGCCGCCCCGTCCGCTTATTGCCGTCCTCAAAGGGCTGGAGGTAACTGATCCCCAACAAAGTGGCCAAGGCTTTGGCATAGCTGTCGGCTTGACGCGCCACAGCACTGGCCAGTTTCTCCAGCGCCTCGCGAATTTGATGTTCATTGTCGAGCGGACGGTACAAAGAGCCGACCACGCCGACCGGTTTCTGGCGGAGATTATGTCTGACCCCAAGATCGGCGACCAGTAGTTTATGCACCTCCTCGATATTGGCGCGCGTGAGCGTGATAAATTTTTCTCGATGTTGGTAGATGAAAGCGAAAGCCCGTTTATGGTTCAAGATCATCTGGGCTTCGGCTCGACTGTGGCCCGGGGCTTCGGCCCCGCGCAGGACCAACGCTTCGGTATCGAGCAAGCTGTAAGTATTGCCTTCGATCCGAGATGACTTCCAAGCCAATTCAATAATAAAGCGCTCGAGTTCCTTTTGGTGGATCGGCTCTGATACGCCCTTAATCCGATTTTGATAAAACGCGGTGGCTCGAGACAACCTTTCTTGTTCGGCCTCGGAGAAGGGGTTAAAATTTAAAGCATCGAACAGCTTGAAATTATAACTGCGGGCGCCAGATCTTTTGTCCGGCTCAATGGCGCAGTAGGCGGCGACGTCAATCTCACTGGTCAATTGACCTCGCTCGCTTAGAGTGTAAACGGTAGCGGGGCCTTTCCCCGCCACAGCCAGCAGACCCGCTTTCTCCAGTTGCGACAACAGACGCTTAATCGTGACGAGCGAGACCTTTTCGTTGTTTTTAACAAGGCCATCATAAACTTCCGATGACCGCGCTTGGCCACGCTCGCGAACGAGATTCAAGACGATTTCTTTTCGTGTCATTTTACGCTAATAATCGTATCATTTTGATACGATTTGAGCAAACCTTGGTTCGTGTCAAGGCGTCGCCTTGCCGGAGGCAACAATGTCTTGGGGCGGCAGGCGTAAGGGGCTCTTCATCATCATTGGCGCCGTTGGGGTGGGCATATCAGTCGCATTGTAACACCGGCCGGACAAACCCGCCAAACCTCGCTTTTGGTGATAACCTGGGGACAAGAAAAGCCAGTTTTGGGGTTTAATTACTCGGCGCAGTAGCGGTCGGTGGGATAGTTACTCTCGAATGCTGGTGTGGGGCCGCCAGGAGCGCCATAATGATAGAATAAGCAGTCGAAATACCAACTGGCCGCTTTGTCCGAGGAGCTGACCGAAATCGTGGCAAAGTAGCTGTTCGCTGGTGGCGATTCGGCGTGAGGATTACTGTTAGGAACAAAATAGATATCCCACAATCCTGCCGGAATCCCCACCTCTCCTGGTTCAACAATTGGTTGCGAGGCGGTAAATTGACCCGGACTAATTTCTAGACCTAGATAAGCCAGTTTGTATTCAGTACCACTTGGGTTAACTTTGTAGTAAATTCCAGCGTAGAGATTTGTACAGCCGTCAAGATTACAGAGATCGTTGGTATCCCAGTTTATTCGTAGTTCACGCCGACTAGTGTTCGGCCTGACTGACAAGTAAGGCGTAGTAGAGGCAAGACGACAACATCGGTATGCTGGGTCGTACCACTGCCCACTTAACAAACGGCTTTCTTCATTGTCATTTTGGTCTCGCCAAGCGGCTCCAATAATAGCGGTGTACGGGCAATCCCAACAGCTAATTCCTGAAACATCATCAACTCCGGAACTGGCGTAATGGTCACTGTCCGGCGTCGGGTCCGCGGGGTAGACGCCGTGGTCGGCGCGGTAGAGTTCTATCGCCTTCTGGATTTCCCGCAACTCCACAATCCGCCGGGCATTCCGCGCCTTCATCCGCGCCTCGGCGAAAGAGGCAAAAACGATACTCGACAAGAGAGCAATAATCGAGATGACCACTAGAAGTTCGATGAGGGTAAAGCCACTTGGGGTCGCTTTTAGCTTAGAGCTTCTAGCTTTTAGCATCGCGTCCATTATACAGAACCACCGTGGCTTTGACCATTGTGGCTGGGGGTAACATTTTTCGTGTTACAATAAACGTAGAAGGAGGTTTTTATGTTACCAAGCGACCCCAATCCGGCCCCGTACTTGTTTCTGACGTTTGCCGTCATCTGCCTCATTTTGTGGTGCGTCAAACCCAAGCCCGGGGAGGTCTAGGTCGGGGAGGAGACAGCAAGGCGTTCGCCGCGGCGAACGCCTTTGTTATTGGCCGATATCGCGATCGGCCCAAAGGCGCGGGAGCATCATCGTCGGTTGCCAGTCTCGCTTTAATTTTTTCAAATCGGTGGTTTTGTTGTACTTGCCAGTCTTGGTGTAGTCGGCCCCGGCAATCTCACCCGTGTCGAAGAAAATCATTTGAGCAATCCGGCGGCCGACGACCAGCGGAATGGTGTAGTGGCTCGAATTATTGCTGATCTCCATCGTCCAACGGTTAGTGTAACCGACATCGCCCCAGCCGGCGCACTTGCAGACGGAAATGAAGACGCGGCCGAACGAAGAGCGCGCCTTCATCATCGTGGTGATGTGGTTGCGGCCGCCGATGAATTCATTGGTGTGGGCGAGAATCGTTTCGCCCGGCTCCAGCACGATGACTTTGTCGCTCGGTTTAATCCCGACCCAGTTAAACTTGTATCTTTGGAAAACGATTTTGGCTCGCTCGGCCCGAAACGGCTTCTTGCCCCAGACATACTCGGTGTCCTTCTGGTTATAGATGTTATAAATTTTGTGGTGATACTTGGCGTAAGGTTGCTCGCGATAGAACCACTCGCCGAGCGTCAAGTCATAACTTGAGGTGCCGAGATTGGCGCGGCGGAAAGGATGGATGATAATATCGCCGCCCTTCATTTCTGTCAAAATCCTTTTGTCTGACAGCGCCATAATGAAGTTTAATTTAGCGCATTATTCATAACCTGTAAACTGTTCAATCAGAATGGCGCCGCGCGGGACGCCGGCCCGCCCGAGCGCTTCCATCGCGATATTGGTCATCGTGATTGGGCCGGCGATATAATAAAGATTAGCGGTTGGAAGTTGGAGATTGGAAGCCAGAGGGCCATAGTGTTCGACTAGATTGATAATTTTTTTGTCCCGTGCGGCGCGGAGTTCATCAAGATAAGCGGCCGTGGCCTCATCGCGGTTGGCGTAGAACAAAGTGATCGGCGGCTTTGAGGCGCCGAGCGATTGAATCATGCTCCGAAACGGTGTAATTCCGATGCCGCCGGCGATGAAAGTTAAGCTTTGAGTGGTGTCGTCGGGCAAAGTGAAGACACCGGACGGACCCTTGATTTCAAATTTACTGCCGAGCGGCATAGTGAGCGCGCTCCGTTTCCAAGCGCTGCCGGAATGGCGGAAAGCGAGATGAATTTCGTTAAATCCGGGCGCTTTGGCAATCGAGAAAGTGCGCCGGTTGCCGCTCTCGTCGCGATACAACGGTTCGGAGATGATGACTTCGACATTTTGGCCGGCGGTAAAAGCAAATGGCCGGCTGTCGGCCGTGGCCAAAACCAGTTCGCTTGTATCTCTGGCCACCAGTTGGCGATCTTTTAAAATAAAGCCGCGGCGCATCATCAGCTTAAAAAGTTAGCGGCTGATCCTGCCGGTAGGCCAGACCGCGCCGCATCGCGATCTCGGCTTTCTGCAGTTCCATCGCGATATCCACCAGATGATCGCTTCGGCTCAAAAGTTCGAGTTGGGCGATTTTCTTACCAACCGCTTTGGCGGTCGGGCCCTCGACTTTCAATAATTCCTCGCCCGTCGGCGACTGGAGCATCGCTGTAAGCTTCTCCGCATCAATGGTGATGATGAAGTTGCCCCGCGGATCAACTTGAGTTTCCGGATTGAAAGCAAGCGACGGTTCGCGCTCCCAATACCCACAGCGCGCCAGCTTGAAAGCATCAGCCCAATCTTGTTCGTAGATGTGAGCCGACTGCGAGGTGATTTGCAAGACGCCGAGGCCAAAGCCGAGATCGTCGGCGATGGTTTTCTGGAGCATTCGCAGGCCAAAAGCATTAGGCACGCCGGCTTTGAAGATGTCATGACTCCGCGCCGTCACCAGGAAATGAAGTTGGCCGGCGGTTTGAATTGCTTGGACTTGAGTAATGCAGGGCGACTCCTTGCTATCTTTATCAAGGCTCGGGACCATCGTCGTGGCCACGGCGCGGCGCGAATCAGGCGAATCGCGGAGTTGTTTCTTGATCACTTCGGCAATTTGGTCAATTGAGCTTTCGCCATTAGGGAATCTCATCAGCCGATTACCGTAAGTATAAGAGAGACCTTTTGGCGCTTCGGGTTGGAGAAAGACATTAAAATATTCTTTGATCGAATTTTCCTCGGCGCCGACGGTTTGGCGGAGCGACTCCGGCCAATCGGCGGCGAGCGACAAATCGGGTTTGGTCGGATCTTCGGCTTGAATAATCCAAGTTAGGCCAATCAGTTCACGTTGCCCGTAGCCGTACTGCGTTCCCTTGATAAGGCCGTAGCGCATAATCCGCTCGACGACGCGGCTCCAAGTTTCCAGCACGGTTTTGCCTCGAGCGAGCCAGCCGGCGAGCTCGGACGGGAAAACGTCCACCGTTTCAGCTTCGTGATCGGGGAAGCGCGCCGGCGCCATGTAAGCGCCGCCGCTTTTAGCAGTTCCAAGTTTGGTTTCGATCGTTGTCAGTTGATTCTCGCTGACATCAATTAGTTTGACATTTGTCCTAATTTTTTCCACGACCGCCGGATCGATCTCCTTTTCCAATTTAAACTCACTGCCGCGGACGGTGCCGTCCGTCTCCACCCCGTTTTTCCAGAGATTATCGAGAATCCTTTTGCCCGCCAAGCCAAATTGAGTGTTGGAGAGTGTGCCGTTACCCCAAACATAAACTTCGCGGATCTGCGGATTAAGCGCGAGGTTCCGCAAGATCACATTCACTCCCTGACGGCTGTAGAGCGTGCTTAAAATCGCCACCTTGGCTTGAATTGTTTTGGAGCGGTTGAAGACCAATTCCGGTTCGTTCCAGACGGTGCACAATCCTACCGTTCGGCCTTGGCCGAGATAGACTTTGTACTTGTCGGGTTGGTAGAGTTCGAGCGCCATATTGCCAACAGTATAGCGGTGGCGTATGCTGGGAGCAAATATGCTATGACTCGCGGCAAATTTATTGTTTTGGAGGGTGGTGATGGAACGGGCAAGAGTGCCTGCAAAGAATATTTGCAAGCGAAGTTGGTCGACCATAATGTTGTCTTTACCCACGAACCGGGCGGGACCGAGATTGGCCAAGAAATCAGAGAAGTCTTGCTTCGCCATCGCGCCACTCACTTCCATCCGCTCACCGAACTCCTTTTGTTTGCGGCCAGCCGCGCCCAGCATGTCAATGAAAAGATCCAACCCCTACTCGCGGCCGGACAGCATGTGATTTGCGATCGTTTCATTCCTTCAAGCTTCGCTTATCAAGTTAGGGCCAACGAGCGCGCCGACTTGGAGCACATTTTCACCATTCTCCACGAACACGCCGTAGGCGATACTCATCCCGATCTCTATATTTTACTCGATCTTGATCCGAAACTGGGCAAAGAGCGCACCGCCGGCCGGGGATCGGCCAATCGTTTGGATGTTAAAGATCTCGAGTTCCACGGCCGGGTGCGTGAGGGGATGAAAGAATATGTCACCGCTTTCCATCATCAGATTATTGACGCCAGCCAGCCGCTGGCTAAAGTCAAAGAAGCAGTGCTGCGAGCGGCTCTAAGCGAGTTGACAAAATAGACGTTTGGGTGTACATTTAATAAGGTTATTTTTGTCCTTTAAGAAAAGAAAGCGAGGTGCGGTATGGCAGAAACCAAACCGCAGTCAGTTTGCGCTGGAGTCGTTATTCAACAGATCGAAAACAATCCCAGGGTTCTGCTGTTGCAGAGAATTTCTGGCGGCGAGGAATGGTGGACTTTCCCCGGTGGCGGTCAAGAAGCAGGTGAGTCCACGGAGCGATGTCTGGCGCGGGAGTTCCAAGAAGAACTTGGCCGATCGGCTCAAGTGATGAGACATCTCTTCTCGCGCCTTGGCCGCGGCGCCAAAGGCCAGCTGATCAATCTCCACGTTTTTCTGGTGGCATTGGTTGGCGTTGGCTATGACGTGAAGTTTAAC
>CAZJJW010000011.1:6439-18135 GCA_964546425.1 uncultured Candidatus Saccharibacteria bacterium
TCTCCACGTTTTTCTGGTGGCATTGGTTGGCGTTGGCTATGACGTGAAGTTTAACGGTGAGCATTGTGGCTTCGCTTGGATGAGTCGCCAGGACGTTGCCAATTGTCCTCATCTGACCGAAGTGACACGCGAGTGTCTGAAGGTATTGGTTGAGACTGGCGTCCTTTAGAAACCCCGCCTCTCTTTTTTCTACAAAAATCCCCGTCGGGCGGGGATTTTTCTTTTATGCTAAGATTTTAAACATGAAATCGGAGTTGGAAAAGTTGGTCGGCGGACCGGTCGAGGCGCCGAAGGATTTGAGCCATGGTGATTATATGACGAGCGCGACGTTGGCGTCCGATAATCCGCGCGCTGAAGCCGAGGAAATTGTGGCCAAACTCCAAAGTGTCAAACATCCGATGTTGGACAAAATCGAAGTGGCCGGGCCGGGATTTATTAATTTTTATTTAGCACCCCAAGTTTTTGCTGATGAGATTCAAAAAGTAATTAGCGAGAAAGAAAATTACGGCAAGGGCGAGAATCTGAAAGGCCAGAGAGTAATTATTGAATACACCGACCCGAATCCGTTCAAAGAATTCCACCTTGGCCACTTGATGTCGAACACGGTCGGCGAAGCGATCTCGCGCTTGATCGAATTCTCCGGCGCCGAAGTCAGGCGCGCTTGTTATCAAGGTGATGTTGGTCTCCATGTCGCTAAAACGTTGTGGGCCGGCGGTGATTACGCGCTCGGGTCTAAAAAATATGACGAGGATGAGTCGGCCAAAACCGCAATTCAAGAAATTAACAAAAAACTTTATGATCGGAGCGACGATAAAATAAATCAGATTTATGATGAGGGCAAGAAATTGAGTTTGGAAAAATTTGAGCAGATTTACCGACAACTCGGCACCAAGTTTGATTTTTATTTTTTCGAAAGCCAGACGGGCGAGTTTGGCAAGCAAGTGGTGGAGGAGAATATCGGCAAAGTTTTTGAGAAGAGCGCCGGCGCGATCGTTTTCCGCGGGGACGAAAAGGCCGGTTTGCACACGCGAGTTTTTATCAATTCGGAAGGTTTGCCAACTTACGAAGCCAAAGAATTAGGTTTGGCCAAAATTAAGTATGACAAATATCCGTATGATCAATCGGTGGTTGTCACCGGCAATGAGATCAACGTCTACTTCCGCGTCTTGTTGGAAGCAATGTCGCTCGTCTTCCCCGAGCTGGCCGCTAAAACCAAACATGTCTCGCACGGCATGTTGCGACTGCCCGGTGGCAAGATGTCGTCACGGACGGGGAATGTGATTACCGCCGAAAGTTTAATTAGCGAGGTGGCCAAATCGGCGCGCGGCCAGGAAGCTGTCGCCGTGGCGGCGATTAAATATTCCATTCTCAAACAATCGCCCGGCAAAGATATTATTTTTGATCTCGGCAAATCTTTGTCGGTGGCCGGCGACTCCGGCCCGTACTTACAATACGCTTATGTCCGGGCCAAGTCGGTGTTGGCGAAGGCCGGTTCTCAAGGTCCGACCTTGGGGCAAATTCTCAAGGTCGGACCTTTGGATTTGCCAAGCCAAGTCGAACGTTTGTTAATTCACTTTCCCGAAATCACCGCGCGCGCCGCGCGCGAGTTCGCCCCCAATTACGTGATTACTTATCTCATTGAACTGGCCTCGGCCTTCAACGCCTATTACGCCAAAAACAAAATTATCGGCGGTGAGAACGAGTCGTACCAGCTTGCTCTCACCGCCGCCGTCGCCCAAGTGTTGCAAAACGGCCTCTGGCTCCTCGGTATTGCCGCGCCGGAGAAAATGTAAAACTTAAGATTTCTGTCTGGCCCAGCTCCTCCATGCAGATATGTGCAAACAATATACGATCGTAGGCTCTTTACACAGTTGGCCCAGTGAGCTAAAATGGGGAAGTGACTAAAGAACGCCGGGCTAAAATAATTGGGGCGGTGCTTAAAACCGTTGCCGTCGGCGGCGTCGTGACCATGGCCGTGATGGCCCCCAACACACTCCAATTACTGCGATTTGTTCCGGCTTTCAGTCGGCAACGTTACTACCGTCAAAGATATGTCAATTCCGTGATTAACCGCTTAATTCGGCGAGAATTATTGTCGAGATCATTAAATGAATCTGGCCAGGTCTGCCTCTCATTGACTAAAAGCGGCGAGCGAGAATTAGAGAAATACGAGCTTGAGGAAATAAGCATTCCGCGGCCAAAGCGTTGGGACGGTCAGTATCGAGTCATTATTTTCGACATCAAAGAATATCGCCGGAAGGTGAGGGACGAAATCAGGTTGTGGTTAATCCATCTTGGTTTTGTGCGATTGCAAGACAGTGTCTGGGTTTATCCCTACGAATGTCAGGAGATAATCACCTTGTTAAAAACAAAATTCCAGGTCGGCAAGGACCTACTGTATCTGACAGTCAAGTCGATTGAAAATGATATGTGGTTAAAGCGACACTTTGATCTTATCTAAGATTGTGTAAACAACAAACGGTCGTGAGTTAATTGCACAGGGCGGACGATTCTACCACCGCCTATTTCAAAAATAAGCCGCCGAAGGTAATCTACGAGAAGGGCCAATACCAATTTTAGAAAAGCCCCACCCCACCCCTCCCCAAAGGGGAGGGGAACCGAAAGACCAAAGTCCTCTCCTTCGGGGAGGATTTAGGAGGGGCAAAACCCTTATTTTGGGGCGTTTTTGACCCAAAAGCTTGACAAGTTATGCTGATGGGTGTATAATCAAGAACGGAAGGTGAGCTAGCGTTTAGTTCATCGAAAATCGGAATCCTACCTGTTCTATGGCAAGGAGAAAATCATGCTCGACCAAGGACCAACGATTGAAGCAACTGTGAGGCTGGAGCCCCCTGGGCGAGATGTGATCGACGGGTTTTCCTACTCGTTCAGTCGCATCCTGTGCAACTGTCTGCGCCGGCTGCTGGATGATAAGAAGGCAGTCGTCGAAGTCGGAGGAGGTGCTCACCTCACGCCCATGGCCGGCGCTGTATTCGAATATCTCCAGGAGCAGACCAAGTTCGGGTCCATACAAGGTCACGGTGGTTACGAAGGTTCACTTCGGGCACTCCTTGAGCATGCTGAAGAGTTTCTCGCGCTGTTCGAAAAGAAAGCTGAGTAACTTCAACCCAGGCAACCCCAAACGAAAACCCAATTTTTTGCTCGGGGTTTTCGTTTGCCTGAAAAATGCTAAAATACTACAAATTACAACTAATGAGCACGAATGATACGAATAAGTCAGAGGTGGCACGACGCGAGGAAGAAATTCTGAAATTTTGGCAAGACAATAAAATTTTTGAGAAGAGTTTAGCGAAAGAGGCGCCGCAGGGTAAATTTGTGTTTTATGACGGCCCGCCGTTTGCCACCGGCTGGCCGCACTTCGGCCATCTTTTGCCGACCTCGCTTAAAGACGCCGTACCGCGTTATCAGACGATGCGCGGTTTCCACGTGCTTCGGCGCTGGGGTTGGGATTGTCATGGCCTGCCGATCGAAAATTTGATTGAGAAGGAGTTGGGGCTTGAAACCAAAAAGGATATCGAGAAACTGGGCCTTGCCGTCTTCAACCAGAAGGCGCGCGAGAGTGTTCTCCGTTATGCCGGCGAGTGGGAGAAGACGATCCCGCGCCTCGGCCGCTGGGTTGATATGAAGAATGCTTACAAAACGATGGATCCCAGTTATACCGAAGCCGTTTGGGGCGTGTTCAAAACCATTTTTGATAAGGGTTTGGTTTATGAGGGTTACAAAGCGATGCACTTGTGTCCACGTTGCGGTACGGCGCTTGCCAACTTTGAAGTTAGTCAGGGGTACAAGGACATCACCGATATATCGGTGTATGTCAAATTCGAAATCCTAAATCCTAAATCCGAAAAAGAATACGTTTTGGTATGGACCACCACGCCATGGACTTTGCCGGGGAATGTTGCTTTGGCAATAAATCCAAATATTAAATATGTGAAGGTAGAAAAAGAAGGAGTAAATTATTACGTTGCCGAAAATTTGGCGGAGAAAGTTTTTAAAGAAAATTACAAAGTACTTGAAACAATTCTCGGAGAAAATTTAGTTGGCAAAAAGTATCGGCCAGTTTTTGATTACTATATTAAAGCCGGGCAAATCTACGGGGCGGATTTCGTGACGACGGAGGACGGAACCGGCATTGTCCACATCGCGCCGGGGTTTGGTGAAGACGATTTGAATTTGGGTCAAAAGGAGAACTTGCCGTTTGTGCAACATGTCACAACCGACGGCCACTTTAAGCCAGAGGTCAAAGATTTCGCCGGTTTGCCGGTCAAGCCGAAAGACGATCCGCAATCAACCGATGTTTTAATCATCAAATATCTGGCGCAAAGCGGCGCCTTGTTTGAGAAGCAAAAAATCACGCATTCTTACCCGCACTGCTGGCGGTGCGACACGCCGCTCTTAAATTACGCCGCCTCATCGTGGTTCGTGGCCGTGACCAAGTTCCGCGAGAAGCTCTTGGCCGCCAACCAGACGATCAATTGGATTCCCGAACATATTAAAGACGGCCGCTTCGGTAAGTGGCTTGAGGGCGCGCGCGATTGGGCGGTGTCGCGGTCGCGTTTCTGGGGCGCGCCGCTGCCGGTTTGGCGGTGCGAGAAGTGCAAAAAAGTGACAGTGATTGGTTCGCTTAAAGACTTGCAGGCGCGGGTCAAAACGAGTGGCAATAATTATTGGATCATGCGCCATGGCGAAGCGGAAAATAATGTTAAAAATATTATTAGTAGCCAGACAGACAATCCGCACCACCTAACCGAACACGGGAAAACTGAAGTTCTAAATAATGTTGAGAAGTTAAAAAAGGCCAAATTGGATTTAATAGTTAGCTCTGATTTCGTTCGGACCACCGAAACGACCGAATTGTTGAAAAAAGAATTAAATTTAACTGGCAAGCAAGTGGTTTTTGATGAACGTTTGCGCGAAATTAATTTTGGCGATCTTGATAATCGGCCGATTGCAGAATATCATGGTTATTTTGCCTCCACGCTCGAGAAATTTACTAGAAGTTCTCCGAACGGCGAGAATTTAACCCAAGTGAAAAATCGCGTGACGCAGTGTCTCTACAAATTGGAGGAAAAGTACCAGGGCAAAAATATTTTATTGGTGTCGCACGAGACGCCGCTCGCGATGCTCGCGGCGGGCAGTCGAGGTTTTGATCTCGCCGCCACGGTTAAGTTGAAAGACGGTCGGGATGATTTCATCAAGAAAGGTGAAGTAATGAATTTGCCATTTAAACTCCTGCCTCACAATGAGAATTACGAACTTGATTTCCACCGGCCGTATATTGATGAAATTAAATTGGTCTGCGAGTGTGACGGCGAAATGCGGCGCGTGCCGGAAGTTTTTGACGTTTGGTTCGAATCCGGCTCGATGCCCTACCTGCCTGCGCAGGCAGGTATTCAACCGGACTTCCCGGCGGATTTTATCGCTGAAGGTCTTGACCAAACGCGCGGTTGGTTCTATGTGCTGTTGGTTTTGGCGGTGACGTTGCGCGGCCAGAGCGCTTATCGGCGCGTCGTCGTTAACGGCTTGATTCTCGCCGAAGACGGCCAGAAAATGTCGAAGCGGCTCAACAATTATCCCGATGTTAACTTAACGATTGATAAATACGGCGCCGATGCGCTCCGTTTCTATCTCTTGTCCTCGCCGGCCGTCCACGCCGACGAATTTAATTTCTCCGAGAAAGGTCTTGAAGAAGTCTATCGCAAAATTGTCAGTCGGTTATGGAATGTCTACACGTTTTATGAGACTTACGTCACCGCCGGACATCCGATGTTAAATCCGCCAGAGGCGGATTTAACATCGGATGTTTTAGATCGCTGGATTATGGCGCGGCTAAACGAGACGACGACACTAGTCACCGAAGCGATGGAACGGTACGAGCTTGATCAGGCTTTGCGACCACTGGAATTATTTATTGATGATCTCTCGACTTGGTACCTGCGCCGCTCGCGCGAGCGGTTGAAATCAGACGCCTCCGTTTTGCGCCAAGTGTTGCTTGCGCTCGCGGCGCTGATGGCCCCATTCACGCCCTTTATCGCCGAAGATATTTATCGTAAGTTGAAAGGCGAAAAGGAGAGCGTGCATCTGGAAGATTGGCCCACGCTTCAACACTCGGTGTTGCAGGAAAACACCGAGTGTTTGGCCCAGATGGCGCAGACTCGAGTGACAGTTTCTCGCGGATTGGAACTTCGGGCGAAATCTAATATCAAAACTAGGCAACCCTTATCGGTCTTAACCATTGATGTTGAGTTACCGAAAGAGTATCGGGATTTAATAAAAGCAGAACTGAATGTTGAGAAAATTATTTTTAACCCAAAACTTTTCTCGCTTGACACCAACCTCACGCTGGAACTGAAAGAGAAAGGCGATTTGCGCGATCTGATTCGCGAGATTCAGGATTGGCGCAAGGCGAAAGGGTTGAAAGCGGGTGAATTGGCGGCAGTGCGAGTGAAGCAAGACAAGCAAGCTTTGGTCAAAAAATATGAGGCCGAACTGAAAAAGGCGACAAGCGCCAGCAAAATTATTTTGGAATAATGTCTCACTTGTTTCATCACACGACTGGTTACATTATCGCGAGTCAAGATTATGGCGAAGCGAATCGGTTGTATCAGATTCTGACGCCCGATCATGGTTTGGTAACAGTGACGGCGCAAGGCGTCAGACAACTGGCTTCCAAGCTCCGTTATCACCTCAAGGAATTTGTCGAACTGCGTCTGACCCTGGTCCGGGGGCGCGAAGTTTGGCGGCTTATCGGCGTGGAGCATCGAGACCCAAAATGGCTCTCAAGTGCCGAACGTTTACTCGCGAAGAGAATCTTCTCGCTCCTTAAGCGCCTGGTGGTTGGCGAGGAAAAGGGCGAGGAATTATACGGCGTGGTTCATTGTCTGATGACCGACTTGAATTCGCGCCGGCTTGACGCCGAGGCGCTTTATCAGCTTGAACTGGCGACGGTCTTGTCAACCCTCCGCGTTTTGGGTTACCTGCCGGCCGGACAACTACCGGCGGCGGGCGAGGTTTTGGTGCCCGCTCACGCCATCAGCTTGATCAACCGCGCCCTGCAAGCGAGCCAGCTCTAAGCTGGCCTGTGTTATAATCAAAAGATGAAATTGGAAGAAGAGCTCTATGATCCCAATCGACCGCCCGCACCACTGCGGCGGTCGCACCTTTCGGCGCCGGACGAAAATACCAAACGAGGTTGGAGTCAGGCCGGCCTCAAGGCCGAACATTATTTCACCACGCGGTGGCTCAAACGGCTTTTGGCGGTCGGCGTTATTTTCTTTGTGGTGGTGGTGGCGGGCGCGTTTGTTGTCCTGCGAACCGGCTCGAATATAGTTTCAAGCGGCAATGTCGAGCTGACCATAACCGGTCCCTCGATGGCGGCGGCGGGCGCGCCGGTTGATTTCCAAATCAGTGTGACCAATAAAAATAACAGCCCGCTTAATTTTGTTACTTTAACCCTCAACTATCCTAAGGGTAGTATCAGCGCGGTTGATCCTAAGACTAACTTAACCCGCGAACGAATCTCGCTTGGCACCATTGCCCCGGGCGAGACGGTCAATCGCGCCCACCGGGCGGTGCTCTTCGGCGAGAGCAGTAGTGCGTTGGAGATTCAAATCAGCACCGAGTATCGCTTGGCCGATTCCAACGCCATTTTTTCCCAAGAGAAGATTTATTCGGTCAATATCAATTCGGCGCCGCTTTCACTTGATCTTAAATTGCCGAGCGAGGTTAACGCCGGTCAAGATTGGTCCATGATAGTTGAGGTAACGTCCAATTCTCAAACGGCGATTGATGGTGCCATTGTCCAGATTGATTACCCCAGCGGTTTTACCGTTGTTAAAACTTCGCCCCCACCGGCGCGCGGTGATGACATTTGGTCGCTCGGCACGATTGAGCCGGGCCAGAAGAAAACTATTACCGTGAGCGGGCGTCTGCTGGGCCAAGCCGAGGATCAGAAATCGGTTCGGGTGAGCGTTGGGACGGCGAGCCAGAATAATTCAGACAATCTCGACGTGGTTTATGCCTCGGTGGCCAAAATTGTCACCATCAAACGGCCGTATGTCAGCTTGACCACCTCGATTAATGGCGACAGCGAGGAAGCTGATTATGTGGGTGGCAGCGGTCAAGTTTTCCGCACCGAAGTTTTCTGGGCGAATAATTTGCCGGAAAAATTATATGACGGAGAAA
Organism: uncultured Candidatus Saccharibacteria bacterium; assembly: GCA_964546425.1. Classification (GTDB taxonomy): domain Bacteria; phylum Patescibacteriota; class Minisyncoccia; order Phycocordibacterales; family JACOZG01; genus CAZJJW01. The sequence goes on from CAZJJW010000011.1 coordinate 14,645, forward strand.
TTCTCGTGACGTTTATTGGCTCGACACTCGACCAAGCGAGCGTCGAGGCGCGCGACGGTTTCTATCAATCTTTGAGCAACACCATTTTGTGGAACAAGCAAAAGCAAAGTGAACTCGGAACGATCGAGGCGGGAGCGAGCGGCAAGGTTACTTTTGAATTCTCAACCATTCCGCTTGGCGGCGCCGGCGCGATTAAAAATCCGACCATCAATCTGCGAATTAAATTTAAGGCCAAACGTCCGACTGCAGGTTCGGCTGTTGAGCCGATTCTGGCCGAAGCCAGTCGCCAGATTAAATTAACTTCATTGGTGCAATTGGCGACCAAGGGTCTCTACTCGAGCGGACTGTTGCCCGGCAGTGGCCCAATGCCGCCGGTGGTTGGCCAGGAGACGATTTATACGATTGTCTGGTCGGTCATTAACTCTTCAAACGATCTGGTCGGTACCAAGGTCCGCGCGATTTTGCCGCCGGCCGTGCGCTTTGTCGGCAATCAAGCGCCGGCCGGCGAGAGCTTGGTGACCAACCCTGATCCAAGCGGCGGCGGCGAAGTCATTTGGGAGTTGGGCACCTTGCGCGCCGGGACCGGTCTCTCGAGCGCCGCCCGGGAGGTCGCCTTCCAAGTCGGCCTGACGCCGAGCTTGAGTCAGGCCGATCAAACTGTGGAACTCGTCGGGCCGGCGACATTTGAAGCGACCGACAGTTCGACCGGTCAGAAGATCGAATTGACCACCAAACGCGCCGTGGACACCTTCTTGGGCGCCGATCCGCTCTTCAAGCGCGGTGACGAAACCGTTAAGAACCCATAATTATCATGCCGGTTGTCAACGACAAAATGGATAAAATCGTAGCGCTTTGCAAACGGCGCGGTTTTGTCTACCCCGGCTCGGAGATCTACGGCGGTTTGGCGGGATTTTGGGATTACGGCCCGCTCGGCGTAATTTTAAAAAATAATCTGGAGAAACTTTGGTGGAAGCTGTTTGTGGAAGCGCGCGATGACATGCTCGGTCTTGATGCGGCGATCATTATGAACCCGCGCGTTTGGGAGGTGTCGGGCCATGTCTCCGGCTTCATCGATCTGCTCGAAAGCGGCGAGAAGTTTAATGTGATGTTCCACACCAAAGTCGGCGCCGCCGATTCGGCTCAAACTTCTTATCTGCGACCGGAGACGGCGCAAGGCATTTTCGCCAATTTCAAAAATGTGGTGGACTCGTTCCATCCCAAACTGCCGTTCGGCATCGGCCAGATTGGCAAAGCTTTCCGCAACGAGATCGCGCCGCGCGACTTTGTCTTCCGCGGGCGCGAGTTCGAGCAGATGGAAGTGGAATATTTTGTTAAAGAAAACGAGTGGGAAAAATATTTCGAAATGTGGCGTGAGGTGATGTGGCAATGGCTAGACGCAATTGGCTTGCCGCGAGCGGCCGTCCACGAACTGGAAGTGCCGGACGGGGAGCGGGCCCATTACTCCAAACGGACGATTGATTTCGAGTTTGACTTCCCCTTTGGTCGCAGGGAATTGTATGGTCTGGCGTATCGCACCGATTTTGATCTCTCGGCGCACGGACTTGATTACCAAGACGAAAAAACGGGAACAAGAATTATTCCTCATGTGATTGAACCGTCGCTTGGTCTCGACCGCACTATGCTTGCCGTTCTCGCTTCCGCTTACACCGAAGACGAGTTGGGCGGCGAAAAAAGAATTTATCTCAAGTTAAATAAAAATATCGCGCCCATTCGCGTGGCCGTCTTCCCGCTCTTGAAAAACAAACCGGAACTGGTCGCCAAAGCCCGCGAAATTTATTCCAACCTCAAACCTCTAATTTCCAACCTCCAGTTTGACGACAACGGCAATATCGGCAAGCGCTACCGTCGCCAAGACGAAATCGGCACGCCCTACTGCATCACCGTTGACTTCCAAACCCTTGACGACGGCACCGTCACCCTCCGCGCCCGCGATACTGGTGCTCAAGAGCGCCTTCCCATCGCCGACCTCGCTGCCAAACTCGCCTAATTAAAACTCCCTTCCCAAAAATGCCTCAACCGAGCCATATTTTGACCACAAATGAAGATAATCTTCAAATCGCTTGACTTTTAAACCAAATAATGTATAATGGATAACGGAAGGTGAAGCATGGCCGTGTGGCCAGCTCACCAGGTCATTTACTCATAGGAAAGGAAACTGATCATGAAAAGTGGTACTGTTTCGACCCAAACCGGAGCGGAACAAGCGACTGACGGTCAACTGTTGGACATCGCCAGCGCGCTGGTCCAAGCGACCCCGCGAATCATCTCGCGCCAGCGAGCCGACCACCTGCTCAAAGACAAGAGCAAATGGCAAGAAGTGGTTCGGCAATCGCTCATCGGCCAGACCGCCGGTCCCGATGATGTCGGTCGTCAGCTCGAGAGCTGGGAGCGTCATCTGTTCGAGTGGTATCGCGCCCGAGTCGACTGCGGCAAGCTCAATGTCCCGAGTCTGCCAGCCGAGAAGTTCGTCCGCCCTCGCCTCGTTGTAGTTCCGGGCGCGATCAAGTTAAACGAGATCTACGTCGGCTACTCGACCAGGTTCACCTCGTATCGCTACGCCGACGACCTCGACGGGGCCCACCAGTCGAGCCAGAAACGGCCCAGCGGCGATTATGTTATCTGGACCGAGGGCGCGGTGGAACCGAGCGAAGCCCTGAGTGGCTCTCCCGATGAGCTCGACAAGCGCAAATTCACCTACCTCGTCATCAAGGAACGGATGCTCCTCGAGCCGAAGCATTGGGAGGAGACGGGCGGTGGCCACCTCGATCTCGAAAACGTCACCATCACCAGCTCGCGTGACTCGGATGACTTCGCGTTCTGCGCCGGCTGGGACGACAGGCAGTTCAGCGTCTACTGGTGGCGCCGTGACCACCGGCATGCCAGCGGTCGGGCTCGTGAGGCAGTGGTCAACTTGTGACTTATCCCTTTTTCCCTTCGAATTTGCATCCCGTTTTAGCCTCTGGCTAGAACGGGATGTTTTTTGTAAAATTACGCTACGAGGTTAATACAATCGGTCCCAACTGAAGCGTCGGGATAGCGATTTACCTCCAGTTAGTTACGATACCACTGCGTGCTTTTCTCTACGGTATGAGAGTTACCACACAGCGCCGCCGCGGAGCGGTTAACGCAGAATATTTTTCTGAAGGTATTCGGTGATTAGGAAGGGGAGAGGCACTTTATAGGAGCTCGCGTAACTCGGATGACAACGCGTTCTACGCCAACTGGAACGACAGGAAGTTCAACGTCAACTGGTGGAACCGTGACAACCGCAATGCCAACGGTCGAGCTCGTGAGGTAGTACTATCGTACGCACAGGGCCCATTATTGGGCCTTTTGTGTGGCCGCAAATCGTTCCCAACCAGTAGCCATCTTGGAAATTTCTTCTAATTGTTTTTGAAGTTCCCAGTAGCAATTCTCGGTAATAATTCCTAATTCTTGTTCCACTAGGATTAATTGCTTTTGTCCGACAT
>CAZJJW010000011.1:18235-23057 GCA_964546425.1 uncultured Candidatus Saccharibacteria bacterium
TACGACCGTGAGCTTAGTATTAGTATTGCTAGCGGAACAACTTTAAGATATCGCGATAAGTGATGACGAGCATGAGGAAAATGAGAAGTTAATGTATCACATCGGATGTCGGACATGCTCCCGTTTCCTTTTTGTCTAAAAATTAATTTTTGTGCTAGGCTAGGTGGATGAAGTTTAAAAAACAGACACTCAAAAACGGCTTGCGGATTATTATGGTACCGCGGCCGGAGAGTATTGCGACTAATGTGTTGGTGCTGGCCGAGACGGGTTCGAAATACGAAAGTGAAAAACAGCGCGGGTTGTCCCATTTTTTAGAACATATGTTTTTCAAAGGCACCGCGCGCCGACCCAAATCGGTTGACATCAGCGCCGAGCTTGACGGCCTGGGCGCCGAATACAACGCTTACACCTCGCAAGAGTTCACCGGTTATTACGCCACCGTCCAGCCGAAGTTGGCGCTCCGCGCCCTCGATATTATCGCCGATATGTATCTCCACTCGACTTTCCCGGCCGCCGAAATTGCCAAGGAGAGCGGCGTCATCGTGGAAGAAATTAATATGTACGAAGATATGCCGCAACGGCACGTCCAAGACCTCTTTCTGTCGCTGCTCTACGGCGACACGCCGGCGGGGCGGCCGATCATTGGGACTAAGGCGAGCGTCCGGAGTTTCAAACGTGACGACTTTACCAATTATCGGCGACATCATTATGTCGCCGCTGCCACAGTCGTCATTGTGGCGGGGCACTTTGACGAAGCCAAGATGTTGAAGAATATCAAACAGCAATTCGCTGACATCCCGACCACCGTCAATTCGCCCAAAGTCGTAGTAAAAGAGAAGCAACAGAAGCCGGCGGCGCTCGTCAAATTTAAACAATCCGATCAGACGCATTTGGTGTTGGGCTTCCGCGCTTTCTCGGCCCGACATAAGCAGAGCGAAGCGACTGATCTCTTGGCCGCCGTACTCGGCGGCGGCATGAGCTCGCGCCTGTTTCAGAAGATTCGCGACGAGCTCGGCGCCGCCTATTACGTCCGGGCTTACAACGACGGTTACACCGATCACGGCTTTCTCCAAGTGGCCGTCGGCACCGACAACAAGCGGGTGAAAGAAATTATTAAAGCGATTTTAGCCGAAGCTCGGAAACTGAAGACGACACTGGTGCCACGAAGCGAACTTGAGCGGGTCAAAGAATCGGTGATCGGTCATTTGTTTCTTGGTCTCGAGCGTTCGAGCAGTTTGGCTGGTTTCTATGGCGCCGAAGAGATTATTAAGGGCCAACTCTTAACGCCCGAAGCCGCCGCCCGGCGGCTTCGGGCGGTGACGGCGCGCCAGCTCAAAGCCGTGGCGCAAAAAGTTTTTACCAATCGCGGCCTCAATCTCGCCCTCATCGGACCGTTCAAAGATAAAAGCGCCTTTGTGCCGAGTCTTCATTTGTAGTACAATCAAGTTATGGCGGGCGAAGCTAAGCATATTAACGTCAACATCACTCTTGGCACGATTGCCAAGGCGCTTGGCCTCGTCCTCTTTGTCGGTCTGGTTTACTATTTGCGAGACTTGGCGCTTGTAGTTCTAATGTCGGTTGTCATTGCTTCGGCGATCGAGCCGGCCGTGCGCTTCCTCGCTCGTTATCGCCTGCCGCGTTTGCCGGCCGTCTTGTTCGTCTACATTGTCACCTTCGTGCTATTTGTGGGTTTCATTCCCCTGTTCGTTTTCCCGATTTTGTCTGATCTGTCTGATTTGGCGCTTTCCTTGCCGGCCAAATTAGGCAATCTTTCTTTCTTGAGCCATACGTCGGACTGGTTAACGCCCATTTTCAATAATCTCGGCAGCCAACTTTCGTTTCAAGACGTGCTCGCGGGTCTTAAAGAAACTTTTTCCGGTGTGCCGAGCGGTTTCGTCCAGACCGCGAGCGTGGTTTTCGGCAGTTTCTTCAGTTTCATTTTAATCATCGTCATCTCTTTTTATCTCTCGGCCCAATCAAACGGGATCGAAAGCTTCTTGCGTTTGGTGACGCCAGTGGCTAAAGAACGTTATGTCATTGATCTCTGGCAACGTTCCCAAAGCAAAATCGGCCGGTGGATGCAGGGCCAGTTGTTACTCGGCCTGATCGTGGGCGTCCTGGTTTTCCTCGGGTTAACCATTCTGCAAGTGAAATATGCTTTGACGTTGGCCTTTGTCGCCGCGGTCTTTGAACTCATTCCTTTCTTCGGCCCGGTGCTCGCGTCGGTGCCGGCGGTCCTGCTCGGCTTTTCCGAGAGTACGACGCTCGGTTTGATGGTAATTGGTCTTTACGTTATCATTCAGCAATTTGAGAATCATTTGCTCTATCCACTGGTGGTAAATAAGATTGTCGGCGTGCCGGCGCTGGTCGTGATTATCTCGCTTTTGGTCGGCGGTAAGCTGGCCGGGTTCTTGGGGATTATCTTGGCCGTGCCGCTCGCCACCGTCTTTATGGAACTGGCCCACGATTGGGAGAAAAACAAACGTCTCTTCTCGAAGTCTGATGCCGTCTAAAATTTATCTCACGACCACGTTGCCGTATGTCAACGCCGATCCCCACATTGGCTTCGCGGCCGAGCTGGTCCACGCGGACATCATGGCACGTTATCATCTTAATCGCGGTGATGAAGTTTTCTTCAACACCGGCACGGATGAGCATGGCCTGAAGATTTATCGTCAAGCGTTGGCCGAAAAGAAAGAACCCCCACGATATGTGGACGAGTCGGCGGCCAAGTTTAAGAAATTATACCCGGCGCTCGGCTTGTGGGAAGGTTTAAATTTTATCCGCACCACCGATCCGCACCATATCGCCGCGGCGCAAGAATTCTGGCGACGTTGCAACGGGGCCGGCGATATTTACAAAAAACCGTATCAAATCAAATACTGCGTCGGTTGCGAATTGGAGAAAACCGAATCGGAATTAGCTTACGGCAAATGCCTGCTCCATCCGCGTCTCGAGTTGGAGATTATTGAGGAGGAGAATTACTTTTTCAAATTTTCTAAATACCAGAAACCACTACTGGAACTGTATGCCGCTCGACCGAATTTTGTTATTCCAAATTTCCGCTTCAACGAGATCAAAGCGTTGGTGGCCCGGGGCTTAGAAGATTTCAGCATCTCGCGCTTGGCGCACAAGATGCCGTGGGGCGTGCCAGTTCCGGACGACCCGCAGCATGTCATATATGTCTGGTTCGACGCTTTGGTAAATTATATTTCAGCCATCGGTTGGCCAGATGACGAAGCGAAATTTAAGAAATGGTGGCCGGTGATTCAATTTGCCGGCAAGGACAATCTCCGCCAGCAGGCGGCGATGTGGCAAGCGATGCTCTTGTCCGCCAACCTTCCGCCCTCCAAACAAATAATAATCAGAGGCTTCATCCAAAGTGGTGGGCAAAAAATGTCCAAGTCGCTCGGCAATGTGATTGACCCGTTCCCACTCGTGGTCGAATACGGCCCGCCCGCCAACGATACGACGCAGGCGTTTCGGGCGGGCACCGACGCCGTCCGTTACTTCCTCGCCCGCCATGTTAATCCGTTTGAAGACAGCGACGTCACGCCGGAGAAAATTAAAAACGCTTACAACGCCAACCTGGCGAATGGTTTGGGCAATTTAGTGAGTCGCGTGATGAAGATGGCGAGCGATAATGGCGTGAGGACATCCGATGTTGGTCCGCCCGAGGCGGATTTAACATCAGATGTCCGGCCGGATCAATTTTTAGAAAAATACGAAATTAATAAAGCGCTCGACGCCATCTGGTCCAAGATTCAAGCCGCTGATCAGGAAATTCAAAAAGTCAAACCCTTCAAACTGATTAAAACCGACCGCCCGGCCGGTGAGCAAGCGATCAAGTCGCTCCTCACCAAACTCGCCGTCATCGCCACCGACCTCGCTCCCTTTATGCCCACCACCTCCTCCACGATTCAGGATTTAATTAAGGAGAACCGCCCGCCAGGGAAGTCCCTTTTTGCTCGCAAATAAGACTTATTTTAAGCCATTTTTCACCCATTATGTAACATCAAGGGTAACCCTTGCTAAAGCTTTATACCGTATTCCGACGATCGTCTGATTGCGGTATATAGGTCCGGGAACTTCTTTTTTGGTCTTTTTTTCGCTATAGTTTGAGCATGAATCTCATCGACATCCACGCGCATTTGAATTTTCCGGAGTATGACGGCGATCGGGAGGAAGTGATTAAGCGGACGGTGGCAGCCGGGTGCGGGGTGATTAATGTGGGCACGGATTTGAAAACTTCGGAAGAAGTGGTGGCGCTCACTATACACCCTAATTTTTGGGCCACGGTTGGCGTGCATCCCTGCCTGGCCGGCAGGCAGGCGCACGAGGCGGAGACGATGACGGAAGAAAAGTGGCGGAAGTTGGGGGAATTAGTCAAGCATGAGAGGGTTGTCGCAATTGGCGAATGTGGCCTAGATTATTTTGGGCTGCAACATCCGATGTTGCAGGAAACACCAAGTGTTAAAATGCAGCGGGCGGTTTTTGAGCGTCAGATTATTTTGGCGATTGAGGTGGGCAAACCCTTAATGTTGCACATTCGCAACTCATATGATGATGTGTTGGCGATCTTAAAAAATTTCCCAAACGCGCGCGGCAACGCTCACTTTTTTGCCGGAACGATCGAGCAAGCGAAACAATTTTTAAATCTCGGCTTCACGCTCTCGTTCACCGGCGTGATTACTTTTCCACCCAAGACATCCGATGTTGGTCCGCCCGAGGCGGATTTAACATCGGATGTCTCTGAATTGATTAAGTTCGTGCCGCTTGATCGGCTCATGGCCGAGACCGACGCGCCCTATGTGGCGCCGGT
>CAZJJW010000012.1:0-21074 GCA_964546425.1 uncultured Candidatus Saccharibacteria bacterium
CCTGCTGGCGTTGTACCTTTCTGTTTGACGTGCTACACTAGTACTATGAAGTCTTTACTTACCATCGCCTTGATTGCCAGCTTCACGGGCCTCGCCGTTTTTGGCTTTGCGATTATAAATCACGAGGCGATGGGCGGTTGCCTGTTTATGTTTGGCGAGACGACGTTGTGCGACACGACGCCGTTGATTCACATCTCGGCCTGGCAAGCGGCCACCAGGGCGATACTGGCGATGGGGTTGGCTTTCATTCTCCTGTTTCTGCTTCTCGCGCTTGACGGACCTCATCAGCTTTTCGAACCGCCGGACTTTCTCCGCCGTCGCCTCGGTCAGTGGCCAGAACCTCGGGAGACGTTATTCTCCTCGCGAATTTTGGCGAGCGTCATTAGCCCGCGCGCGCCATAGTTGTTGCTGGCGATTCTCGTGATTGATTATTCACTTTAGCAACAACAATTATGACAACAAAAAACAGCGCGTTTATTGGCGCGCGCGCCTTTATCGGCATTGCCGTGGCGATTCTTGTCCTCGGTGGCTTAATCTGGGTCGCCCGGCCTACGGCTCAAAGTACTCCATCTACCTCGGCTAGAAGTAACGGTACCTTGGCCGTCGAAGGATCAAATAACTACGATTTTGGCACGGTCTCCATGGCGGCCGGAAAAGTAAAATACAACTTCATAATCACAAACATTAGCAGTGAAGCTGTCACCATTGAAAAAATGTACACCTCCTGTATGTGTACCACGGCGTCTCTGGCCCTCGCCGGCCAGCAGTTCGGACCCTTCGGCATGCCCGGCCACATGGCGATTCCGGAAATTAATCAAACAATCAAGCCCGGCGAGACAGCGAGTGTGGAAGTAGTTTTTGATCCGGCGGCGCACGGCCCGGCCGGCGTCGGTCGGACCGAACGGACCGTTACGATCGAAAATAACGTCGGTCAACCGGTTGAACTTCAGTTTGTCGCTGTCGTTACCCCTTAAACCAGATGAACAAAAAACTGGCGATTCTCATCGGTGTCGCCGCTCTGATGTTTGGATCAGTGATTCTCCTTAAAACCGGCAACATTGGCACGACCGCGCTTTGGAACTTAAGCGGCGAGGGCAACTGGTTGCTCCCGCTCGTGGGGGTGGCGGCGTTGATTGACAGCATCAATCCCTGCGCCTTTGGCATTCTGCTTCTCACCATCGCCTTCCTGCTTTCACTTCAAAAAACAAGATCCAGCATTCTAAAAATCGGCGGGGTCTACATTCTGGGACTGCTCGCGGTCTATCTGCTGATTGGTTTGGGGATTCTGCAAGCGCTCCACCTGTTCAACACGCCGCACTTCATGGCGAAAGTTGGAGCGGCGCTCTTGATCGGGCTTGGTAGCATCAATCTCATTAATGAGTTCTTCCCGGCCTTCCCGATCAAGCTCCGCATCCCGCAGGCGGCCCACCGCCAGATGGCAAAGCTGATGAACCGGGCCTCGCTGCCAACCGCGTTTCTCTTGGGCGCGTTGGTGGGTCTCTGCGAATTTCCCTGCACCGGCGGACCGTATCTGATGGTGTTGGGACTACTCCACGATCAGGGAACATACCTTACCGGCGTCGGTTATCTCTTGCTCTACAATCTAATCTTCATCTTGCCGTTAGTGATCATTTTGCTTATCGCAGCCGACAATACCTTGCTCGGTAAAGTTCAAAGTTGGCAAAAGCAGGAGAGCCGTCAGATGAGATTCTGGGGCGGAGTGGCGATGGTCGGGCTCGGCTTACTTATCTTCTTCCTCTGATAAAATCATGCCAAAATCACGATTTAAATTGGGAGACGCGATTGCCAAGCTTACCAAGATGCTCCATATTCCTCATTGCGCTAAATGCGAACGGCGGCGTCTGATCTTGAATGAAATCGGCTCGGACTTCGCCGACGGCAAAGCCTGGTCGCTCGACAAAATTATCAGTAAAATGAAAAATTGCTGTGATGAAAAATAATTATCTTAATTATCTGTACAACTTTTCATGCTCTGAGATGGTCTATACCTGCCCGATGCATCCGGAAATCCGGCAAGAGAAACCCGGGATGTGTCCCGAGTGCGGCATGAATCTGGTGAAAGCTTCGGCGGGCAAACATGCCAGTCACAGCACCTCAATGTTTCTCCGGAAATTCTGGGTCAGTCTGGCGCTGACGATTCCCGTCGTGCTCTATGCCGATGTCGTTGAAAAGATCTTCAACTGGTCGCCGCCCGATTTCACTGGATCGGCCTACTTGTCGCTAATCCTCGGTTCAATCGTTTTCTTTTACGGCGGTTGGATTTTTCTGACCAGCGCCCGGCGGGAAATTAGAGGGAAACTGCCCGGCATGATGACGTTGATCGCTATTGCCATTTCCGCCGCCTATCTCTGGAGCGTGTATGCGGCATTGGCCGGCGCGGAAGCGTTGTTTTGGGAACTGACGACGCTTATTACCATTATGCTTCTTGGTCACTGGCTTGAAATGCGGGCGGTCAGTGGCGCCCAGGGCGCGTTAAAAGAATTATCCAAATTACTGCCGGACACGGCGACAGTAATCCGCGACAGTAAAACAGAAACGATCCCGTTAGCCGAACTTCGGGAGGGTGATACGGTGTTGGTGCGACCGGGGGCCAAAATTCCAGCTGACGGCACCATTATCAATGGCGCTTCTGATCTGAACGAATCAATGGTGACCGGCGAGTCGAACCCGGTTACCAAAAAGGAAGGCGATGCTGTGATTGCTGGAACCATAAACGGCGATGGAGCGCTCAAGTTAAGAATCGCCAACATTGGCGAGAAAACCTTTCTTGCCGGAGTGATGCGTCTGGTGGCCGAGGCGCAGGCGTCTAAGTCGCGACTCCAGATACTTTCGGACCGAGCCGCTCTGTATCTCACGGTGGTCGCGGTTGGCGGAGGTCTCATCACGCTTTTGGCTTGGCTGGTGGTTGGCGCCGATGTCGCCTTTGCCGTCGCCCGACTGGTGGCCGTGTTGGTGATTGCCTGTCCGCACGCTTTGGGCCTCGCCGTGCCGTTGGTTGCCTCAATTTCTACGACCAAGGCGGCGCAAAACGGCCTTCTGATAAAGCGGCGGTTGGCTTTGGAGGCGGCCCGGACCATTGATACGGTCTTGTTTGACAAGACGGGCACGCTTACCGAAGGCAAGTTTGGCGTTCGGCATTACAGTTCGGCCGAAGCATTGCGGTTGGCCGCCGCGGTGGAGGTTCATTCTGAACACCCGATTGCCGCCGCGATTGTCGCCGAAGCGGAAAAAAGAGGTTTAACCGTCGCGGCGGCCAAGAATTTCCGGCGGTTGCCGGGTATCGGCGCCGAGGCCGAGGTGGACGGGCAGCGGATCTTCGTCGGCCGATCGCGCCTGCCTGCCGGCGGGCAGGGCGGCGCCGATATTTTAGTTGAAGTGGCCGGGCAGACGATTGGCAAGATTGATGTCGCCGATACGGTGAGGTCCGAGGCCAAAGAAGCTTTGGAAACTCTAAAGTCCATGGGTTTGAAGCTGGCGATGATTACCGGCGATGCCGAAGCCATAGCCAAAGAGATAAGCGCGGCACTGGGCATTGATCAATACTTTGCCCGGGTTTTGCCGGCCGATAAAGTTAGTAAAGTTAAGTTGCTCCAGGCGCAGGGCGCGAAAGTGGCGATGGTGGGAGATGGAGTTAACGACGCGCCAGCGCTGACGCAAGCCGATGTCGGGATTGCCATCGGCGCCGGCACCAATGTTGCCATTGAGTCAGCCGGCATTATTCTCGTGCGCAATGATCCGCGAGATATCGTGAAGATAATCAGACTGTCTCGACTGACATACTCAAAGATGATTCAAAATCTTTGGTGGGCGGCCGGCTACAACATCGTGGCGCTTCCTCTGGCGGCCGGCGTTTTGGCTTTCAAGGGCATCCTGCTGGATCCGGCGATTGCGGCTGGACTGATGTCAGTCAGCACGGTCATTGTGGCGTTCAACGCGGTGTTGTTGCGTCGTCAGAAGTTATAGTGCATAATTATACTATGAAAAAATTTATTTTTGTTTCGATTGTCGTTTTTGGTTTTACTTTGCCAATCTTTTCTTTCGCGCAGGGAATAATGGTTGATAATATGTCTGAGTCCGATGGACACACCGCCCGCGAAGAAGCCGCGGGCAAAATTATTTGGGATAAATTGCAAGCCAAACAAGTGGTCTGCGCCGATTTGTCCACTGACGATTTTGAGGTTTTGGGCGAGTACTTTATGGGCCAAAGAATCGGCGCCGCGCATGAAGCGATGAATAACATGATGATTGGCATGATGGGCGAGGCGGGCGAAGAACAAATGCATGTCGCAATGGGTCAACGTTTAAGCGGTTGTGACCCTGCGGCGATTTTCCCGGCGCAAGGCGACACTTTTATGCCGGTGATGAATATGATGATGAATGGCGGCGGTAATTCCACAATGAACTTCGGCTTCATGTCCCTAGGCGGGTTTAATTGGATTTTGATGATTTTGTGGTGGGGTTTGGCGATTTTGGGGTTGGCGACACTTATCAAATTGCTGACTAAGTAAAAACATGACCAATAACAAAAAGTTAGAGTGGGCGTTGCGGATTGGGGTGGCGGGCGAATTTTTGGGACACGGTTTGCTCGCCGTTGGTGGCAAGGCCGATTGGCTCGGTTGGATCAGTCAGATGCTCGGCGTGAGTAGTGAGACGGCAACGACCTTGCTTTTGCTCATCGGCCTAATGGATGTTTTGGTGGCGATCATCGTGCTCGTCAAGCCGATTCGCCCGGTTCTGCTCTGGGCCACCTTCTGGGGTTTCTGGACCGCCTTGGTCCGACCGCTCGTCGGCCAGAGTTGGCTCGACTTCATCGAACGTTTCGCCAACTGGGGCGCGCCGCTCGCGCTCTATTACTTTTACCGCAGCCGGAAGTCTTAGGAAAAAGGCCATTTTGCCGAGTAGCGCAGTATGCTATCTTGATAACAATGGCAGAAAACAAAAAGTTGGTGATGGTCAGCGGCGGTTTCGACCCGGTCCACATCGGCCACCTGCGAATGTTCAAGGAGGCGAAGGCCTTAGGCGACGAGCTTCTGGTGGTGCTTAACTGTGACCGTTGGCTTATTAAGAAAAAGGGCAAGAACTTCATGCCGGCGCCGGATCGGGCCGAGATTGTCCGAGAGTTCAAGTCGGTGGATCAAGTCTATATTCTAGAAACCGAACGAATGGATGTGGGCGAGGCGATCGAGCTTTTCCGCCCCGCCATTTTTGCCAATGGCGGGGACCGGAAGGAAGAGAAAGACATTCCCGAAGCCGAAATTTGCAAGCAATTGGGTGTCGAAATGGTCTTTGGCGTTGGCCAGGGGGGCAAGGTCAGAAGCTCGTCTGAACTTCTAAAAAATTATCACCAATGAAGAAGCTGATTTTCATTTTACTGCTTGTCGCGCCCAGCTTCGCGGGCGCGGCGGCCACGACGAGCGCCGACTATTTGCGGATTTTTTATTATCGCGACGGGCCGCGCGCGCTGGCCTCATTTCTTAAACATCCGCAGTCAATTGACGTTTTGGCGCCGCAGAGTTACACGTTTAATAGTGAAGGCGCGCTTGAGGGGAAGATTTCGCCGGATATTTTGGCGGTGGCGCAAGCCCGCGGGATTAAAGTGATGCCGCTCATCACCAACAAGGGTTTCAGCCAGCAGAGTTTCAAGAACTTGCTTGACGATGAATCTAAACAAACGCCGGCAATTCAAGCGCTCGTTGACGAAGCCGTGAAGAATAAATTTTGGGGCTGGCAAGTTGATTTTGAGCAAATGGATTTGTCTTATCGTGACAAATTTTCGGCGTTTATTAAAAAGTTAAGTGAAGCGTTGCAGAAAAATGGTTTGGTTGCGAGTGTGGCGGTGATCGCGCAAGTGTCGGAGAACCCCAACGATTATCCGAAAGATTTGTGGCAAAGAATCATCGGCGTTTATGATTACCGGGCGCTCGCTTCAAGCGCCGACTTCATTAGCGTGATGGCTTATGATGATCCGATTTCGCGCGGGCCGGTGGCGAGATATTCGTGGCTCAAACAAGTGCTCGCTCACAGTTTACGTTCGATTCCGGCCGCCAAGTTATCGCTCGGGATCCCGCTTTATTATTGGAAATGGAACATGCTGACGATCAAGCGGGTTGAGACCGGCGGCAATCAAGGCATTCAACATGTTTTAACCAAGCGCAAATTCACTCGCGGCTACAGTTCCGAACACGAAGCGCCCTACCTCTTCTTCCGCGCCAATGGCAATTATTACACCGTCTGGTATGAGAACGCCCGCAGTATCAAAAAGAAACTTGAACTAATCACGACTAACGGCCTCCACGGTTTCTCCGCCTGGGCGCTCGGCCTTGAGGTGCCGGAAGTCCACGAGGCGGTGAAAAGAATCTAGCTCAAATGGCCCACCGTCACAACGTATTCTTTGTTACCATCAAGGACCGTTACCATCAAGGACCGTCCTTGATGAACCAGTTACCTCGCCAACCGGTTTATTGTAAGCCAAGTAAACAGACGAGGCGATGTTCAATCATCCTATCGGCCTCCTTCCGCGTGGCGTATTTCTTCCACGTCAGATACTTATTAATCCGAATGGGAAAGTCCATTATTAAACAGCTCGTGATCTTTTTTGAAAATATATTTGGCGATGTGGAAGATGGTGTAGGTGATGAAAAAGGCCGAGAGGACGTCGATGGAATAGTGGAGATGACCCATCAGGACGATGGCGCCGAAGAAGACGGCCGCCAGCGCGAAAAAGGCGCGCCACTTTCGGTTTTGATTGAAAACCAGCGCCATCAGGAAAGGGAGACCGGTGTGGGCCGAGAAGAATAGGTCGCCGCCGAAGGTGAACTTTTTGACAAAGTCAGAAGTGTAATCAATCGTCGCCGCGTCGGGGAAGGGGCCAATATGAGTGAGCGTGATAAACATCGAGCGGACAAGGACGAAGAGCGCGATGCTTTTGACGGTGAACGGCACGGTTTGCGGCCGGTTGAAAAAGATGATGAGGACGAACGACCACAAGACGAGTGGTCCGTAGATGAAGACCAGGTCCACGTTGAAGACGGGAATATTGTCGAGAATGATGTCGGTAACGTAATTGCTCGCTTTTTCGGTGGCGTAGATGCCGGCGTAGAAGTTGACGACGAGACTCGCCAGAAGTAAAAGCACCGAGCCGCCAAACGAGATCAGAAATTGTTTGTTAGAAAAGTAACGTTTGAGCGCCGTCATCGGATGTCAAGATAATTTTTAGTCACGGTGCGGCGAGCGAACACTTGGGAAAAAAAGTTGAGCCCATAAGTGAAGCCAGTGTTCACCATTCCTTGTTTGGTTAAGCGCCGGCCCGAAGTGTGAATAATAAAATCAGATTTGAATTTGACTTGACCAAACTTGCTCGCGCGCCGAGCCAAGTCGGTGTCGTCGCCGTAGAAGGCGATCGAGGTGTCGAAGCCGTTTAGCTTCTCCAATACCTCGCGCCGAATGGCGCAGTTGCCGCCGAGCATCATATAGCCGGTCAAGCGATAGGGCAGACGCGCCAGCCGCCAATAGCCGTTGACAAGCGCTTGTTGCCAGCGCGGTAGATCATGGTAATAACACGGCCCGCTTAAGCAAGCGAGGCGCGGCTGGCGCGCAAATTCTCCCAGAATCTTTTCGACCCAGCCCGGCGGAGTATGGCAATCGGCGTCAATATAAGCGATAATGTCGCCTCGCGCTTCGCGCCAGCCGCGCTCCCTGGCGTGGCCGGTCCCTTTCTCGGCTTCGCGGACCACGCGCACGCCCGGGTGGCGCGCCGCCACTTCGGCCGTGCGATCAATACTCGCATTATCCACCACAATAATTTCGCAAAATTGCCCGCCGGAATTATTGATGGCGTGGTCTAAACAAGCGTCAATATAATTCTCCTCGTTATAGGCTGGAATCACCAGACTAATTTTAGCGCCTGACATATAAATTGTTGATAATTTATGATAAACTAAAACCATGAGTTTATCAACACTTCTGGTTTATCTGTCGCTCGGCGTCGGCGCCGCCTTAGAGGGTCCGGTTTTGATGATGAGCTCCGGTTTGTTGTTACGGCTTGGCTATTTATCTTTGGCGCCGCTGGTGGTCGCCTTTGTGATTGGCGATCTGGTGGGCGATATTATCTGGTATTTAATCGGTTATTGGGTGGCCAAACCGTTTCTTCATCGCTTTGGTTGGTGGTTTGGTCTGACGACCGAACGTTTCGAGCAAGCGAAAGCGCTGATTCACCGCCACCAGGAGAGAATTTTGTTTATTTCTAAAATTACGCTTGGTTTTGGCATGGCGATCGGTGTTATTTTGGCGGCCGGAGCGGCGCGGCTTCGCTTCCGTCGTTTTATTTTGATAAACTTAAGCGGCGAGTTGGTTTTGGTGCCGGTGCTTTTGGCCATCGGCTACTTCTTTGGTGAATTTTTGCAAACCTCTGGCCTTTTAAATTTATGATTTCTTTCATCATCCCGACGCTAAATGAAGAGAAGACGTTGCCCAAGACACTCGAGTGTTTGAAAGGTTACATCGGTCCGAGCGAAATTATTGTTTCTGACGGCAAAAGTACCGATCGCACCGTCGAGATCGCTAGAAGATTTGGCGCCAAAGTGGTTTTAGACGAGGGGAGCGCCCGCCAGACGATCGCCGGCGGGCGCAACGGCGGCGCAACGGCGGCGGCTGGCGACCTACTCTTGTTCCTCGACGCCGATGTTTATATTCCGGATATCAACAATTTTTTCCGCATCGCGCTCGGCCGCTTCCAAGCTGATCCGCGTCTCTTGGCGCTCACTGTTTATTATCGCGTTTTCCCCGAGCTGGCGACACTGGCTGACCGCGTTATCTTTCGTGGGCTCGGTTGGTGGTGGAAACTTTTGAATTGGCTTGGCTTGGGCGGCGCCAGTGGCGAGTTCCAGCTGATTCGCGCCGCCGCCTTCCGCCAAGCTGGCGGTTACAACGCCAAGTTGGTGGCGGGCGAAGACAGCGAACTGTTTTGGCGTCTCGCTCGCATTGGCCGGACGCGATTCGAATCAAGTCTCTTCATCTATCACACCGGCCGCCGGGCGCATAAGATCGGCTGGCCGCGCCTGCTTTGGGAATGGAATTTAAACGGTGTTTGGTACCTGCTCTTCCGCCGTTCCGCCAGCCGTGAGTGGGTGGAAATTCGGTAGGATTTTATAACGCCTTAATATCTTTCAAAATCTCCAGACCGTGGGTGGTCGGGTCAACTTTCGGATAAACTTTCATAATCGTGCCCTCATGACCGATTAAATAAGAAACCCGTTTGGCGCGCGGGCCGTCATTTTTTGCCGCTTCATACAATTTGATTACCTTACCGCTCGGATCGGCAAGCAAGGTGAACGGCAAACCATATTTGTTGGCAAACTTCAGGTGACTCTCCACACTGTCGGCACTGACGCCGAGAACTTTAACGTGGTTACTTTCAAATTCTTGATAGAGCTCGCGGATTACGCACGCCTCTTTGGTACAACCGGCTGTGTCATCTTCGGGGTAAAAATAGAGCAAGACTGGCTGGCCGCGATAATCGGCGAGCGCGTGGGTTTTGCCATTTTGATCCGCCAAACCGAAGTTTGGGGCTACAGTTCCTACTTTAAGCATGGTATCATTATATCGCAACATGAGAAAAATAAAAGTGGGCCGCAGCGCCCGGACTGGCAAATTTATGACCGTTGGCCGCGCTCGCTCCAAACCGAGCCGCCGCACCGCCATCGTCCAAACCCTCAAGATTCGCCGGAAGCCACGGCAGTGATATAATGATAATGGCCCTAAGGCCGGAAAGGAGGTTGCTCCCCCTCCGCCTAGAATAAAGGCTGTCTATTGAAAAGCCAGAGTGGCGCGTCGCCCCTCTGGCTTTATTATGAGTGAACCTCCAGCAAGGTTGCCCCTATATTTAAGATATAATGGAGGGATGAAAAATTATGCCAAAGTGGGGAAGCGGCCGGGGCGACCGGCCTATCGGACGCCCGCCTCATTTCGTGTCCGCCGCGCGATTAAAGCCGCTCGCGTCAAATCTTTCACCCACCACCACTACTGACAACTGACAACCCAACATTCTGCAGAATATGAGAGTATTGTAAGGTTGTGATATAATGCGGAGTATGGCTAAAGTTAAAACAAGCAAACAGTTGGAGCGGCATTTTAAGGGTGTCGCCAACCATTGGCGGATCGAGATCGTTAAATTAATTGCTCGCGAGGCGGGGATCGGCTTGGATGAAATTGCCACCCGCCTTGATTGCAACATCAAAACAATCTCCGAGCATACCAGAAAGCTAGTCCAAGCCGGCTTGCTGAATAAAAATTATAAGGGTCGGGCGGTGGCTCACACACTCTCGCCTTACGGCAAAATTTTCCACAAGTTCATATTAACATTCTAATATTCTGCAGAATGTCGTCAATTATTTGACAAATAATCCATTTTTATATGTTATAATCAGGCAGATGGCAGAAAATAAAACGGAAATCGCGGTGTTCGGTTGCGGTTGTTTCTGGTGCACCGAGGCGGTGTTTAAGATGTTGAAAGGTGTTAAATCAGTAGCGTCAGGTTATGCCGGCGGTTCGACCGCCAATCCAACTTACGAAAATCTTGGCGATCACGCGGAAGTAATTAAAATTGAATATGATTCGGCGCAAATTAAGTTTGATGATTTGCTAACCGTCTTTTTTGCTACCCACGACCCGACGACCAAGAATCGGCAGGGGAATGACATTGGGCCGCAGTATCGTTCAATCATCCTCTACACCACAAAAGCGCAGAAAGAGGCGAGTGCTAAACTAATCGAAGAACTCGAAGCGGTGACAGCACTCAAGCCGTTAGCCAAATTTTATCCGGCCGAAGATTATCACCAGAATTATTACGCCAGGCATCCCGGCAATCCATATTGCGAAGTGGTGATTAACCCGAAGCTGGAGAAAGTTCAGACCAAATTCGCCAAACTATTAAATGACAATGAAAAATAAACCAAGGCCAAAAAATTTCACCGAGCCACCATTCTCCGGCAAATATGTCCATGAGACGCGCGAGGGGACTTAATGGACCAACTAAAACCGGCAAACGCTATTGCCTCAATTCGGTTTGTCTTGATCTGCTTGACAATATTTGACCTCTCGTATAGACTCGGGAAATGACTTATTTTAAACGTTTTTCCGGGGTCTTGATTTTGGCCCTATTTCTCGCCTTGACGCCCGTCTTGGCGACCGCAACTTTGTTTTCTGACGGTTTTGAGTCTGACGATTTCAGTAACTGGTCGATTTCTGATCCGATAACGACAAAATGGGTCACCGTTAATAACGCCGATGGGGCGCACGGGGGCAACATCCGCGCCAAGGTTACCGGTAACACGACGCTAGACTTTCTGTCTCGCTCGCAATCAACAAGCGGTTTTGAAAATATCTCTCTTTCGTATTATTACAAAGTAAATGACGGTCTTGAATCAGACGATCATCTGCTGACGCAATGGTCCACCGACGGTTCGATTTGGAACACGCTCCAAGATCTCACCACCAGCGCCACAACCACCTGGACATTTGCCACTCACTCGCTGCCCGCGGAAGCTTCCAACCAAAGTAGTTTCCGGTTCCGTTTCATTGCTAGTTTCAATTCAGCAAGCACTGATGTGGTAAGTATTGATGATGTGGAGTTAACCGGGACCAATCTTCCAGCATCGCTCGAAATTATTACTCAACCGCAAGATCAGACCGCCAACTCCGGCGCCAGCGCCACTTTCTCGATTAGCGCCACCGGCACCGAACCGCTCTCTTATCAATGGCAGACTGATCACGAACAAGATCCCAGTGGTTTAACCTCTCATCCGGTGCCTTTCTATGATATCCCAGGCGCTACCGATAATACTTATCAGACACCGCCGGTTAACTACTTCGACCACGGTACTAAATTCCGAGTGATCGTCAGCAATGCTAGCGACGAGGTCACCTCAAACGAAGCGGCGCTTTCCACCTACACCCTCTTCAGCGGCATTGCCGCCGGTGGCTGGGGCACAATTACTCGCGACCCGGTTTTGACCGATCGGGCCAGTTACGCCGACGGCACCGTGATTACCCTTAATGCCACTCCGAAGGGAGATTGCAATCAGTTTGATCACTGGATAATTGGTCCCGGTGTTAGCGACATTTCCACCACGACCAATCCTCTTAGCGTGACCATCAGTGCCACCGGACCACGGGCTGTCGCCGCCCACTTCGCGGGTGATTGTTATATTCATGATGACGAAGACGGCCCACCGCCCCCGCCACCTCCGTCTCCTCCTTCAGGCGGCGGTTCGAGCGGTGGTTCTCGAAGCGGCGGTCGCATTAGCCCACTCCCAACGGGACAAGTGCTCGGCGCTTTCACTTCTAATGTTAATTTGAACTCGTTAACTTCCGAGCAAAGAGCGGCGCTGATTCAAGAACTCCGAGCCAAACTAATTGCCCTGCTCCAGCAATTGCGAGATCTTCTGTTGGCCCAACTTGCTTCATTAGGCCGTTAATTAAACTGGGTTTTGAAGCTTAAACAAACCCGCCTCCTTGCCCTAGTTTTCTTCTCGGGCCATAATATAGAAGATGTGGCCCAAGCTCAAAAAGTATTTTATTCCCCACCAGTCCAACGACCACCGGCCGCACGGCTTGCGCTGGGCGGTGGTTTCTGTTATTCTCGCCGGCATTCTACTAATAGAATTATTGCTGGTCTTGCCGGCTTTTCTCCTTTTCCCGCGGAGTAGCTTTCTGGCCGATGTTTTGCCGCCGGTTTTGGTCAGCTTGACCAACCAGCGCCGCGAAGCGGCGCGCCTGCCCAATCTCGAAGTCAGCCCCATTCTCACCGCCGCCGCCCAGCAAAAGGCGGCCGATATGGCGGCGCGCGGCTACTTCTCGCATCAGGACCCGTCCGGCGCGCCGCCTTGGGATTGGCTCCGGCGCGCCGGTTACACTTACGATTTTGCGGGAGAAAATCTCGCGATTAACTTCATTGATTCGGCCGATGTAGTGAGGGCGTGGATGGAATCGCCGACCCACCGCGACAATATTATTAGATCAACTTACACCCAAATCGGGATTGGTGTTGCCAATGGCTATTATCAAGGCCGGCCAAGCATGTTCGTCGTTCAATTCTTCGGGCGACCATCGCTCTTCACTTGGGCTCAACCGGCCGCCGCCGCCGCGCCGGCGGCTTGGCAGGAGCTTCTCACTCAGCCGCGTTCGGTCAGTACCAATATTTTCTTCGCCGCGATGGCCTTGGTGGCTTTAGCGCTTTTGCTCAACATTTTCATCAAAATTAAAGTTCAACATTCCGACCTGCTGGCCAATGGTCTGTCGCTTCTCTGTCTCCTTGCCACTCTACTTCTTATCAACAGCTATTTATTCCAGCCGCTCGTGCTATAATTTAGGCATCCTCTCATGGCGCGCCGCGTCCTAATGTTTGGTTGGGAATTCCCGCCGCACAACAGTGGCGGTCTTGGCACGGCCTGTGAGGGCTTGGCCACGGCGCTCTCCGGTCTCGGGACGGAAATTATTTTTGTTTTACCCAAAAAGTTTAACGGCCAATCAAAAATTAAAATTATTTCAGCCGACATTGACGGCATCGTTTTCCATTCGATCCCAACCCTGCTTTATCCCTACGTCACTTCGGATGGCTATGAGCAAATCCGGACCTTGCTGCCGGCCGACACGATCTACGGCCGCAGTTTAATGGAAGAAGTTAGGTTGTACAGTCACCGCGCGCGCTATATTGCAATGCAAGAAAGTTTTGATGTCATCCACGCCCACGATTGGCTCTCGTTTCCGGCCGGCGTGGCGGCCAAGCAGGCGAGCAAGAAACCGCTGATTGTCCACGTTCACGCGACCGAGTTTGATCGGGGTGGCGGACATAAAGTTAATTCGCAGGTTTATAAAATTGAGAAAGAAGGTTTGACCCAAGCTGATGCGATTATTGCCGTCAGCCATTGGACTAAGGCAATGTTGGTCAAGCATTACGGCGTCAAACCGGAGAAAATCGCGGTGGTGCACAATGGTGTCAGTGGCGGCGTCCGCCCGCCCTTGCCCGGCGGTTTGGATAAATTGAAAGAAAAGGGAAATAAGATTGTTTTGTTTGTCGGGCGGATTACGTTACAAAAAGGTCCGGATTATTTTGTGAAGGTGGCCGAGCGCGTGCTCCAATTTAATCCTAAAGTTTATTTCGTGATGGTGGGCAGCGGCGATATGGAGGGGCAAGTGCTCCAAGCGGCGGCGGCTTCCGGCGTCGCTTCACACTTCCTTTTTCCTGGCTTTCTCCGCGGCGAGGAGCTCGATCGAATGTACCAAGCGGCTGATCTCTACCTTTTGCCGTCCGTATCAGAACCGTTTGGTATTACCCCGCTCGAAGCGCTGGCGAACGGCACGCCCGTTCTCATTTCTAAACAATCGGGCGTCAGCGAAGTTTTATCCCACGCGCTTAAAGTTGATTTTTGGGACATTGACGAGATGACCAATCAGATTCTCGCTGTCCTAAATCACCCCGAACTCCACCAAACGCTCTCCGCCAACGGCCAGGACGAAGTCCGCCACCTCACCTGGTCCGCCGCCGCGGGGAAGTGCCTCGATTGTTATGATAAATTAGCCTGATCTGATTCTTCCATATATCCGTCATGGCGCATAAATGGAACAATTGGGTTGACAGATCAAAAAGCCATTCGCGGCATTTTTTTGTTGTATCGAAAGAGTGCTACAATAATTAGTATGCCATCCGTCTGTTTTTATTTCCAGGTTCATCAGCCCGAGCGAGTCAAGAAATATCGGGTGTTTGATATCGGTCATGATCCGCATTATTTCAACGACGAGAGCGACACCAGTTTAAATAATCGCAAAGTTATCCGGAAAGTGGCCGAGAAGTGTTACTTGCCGACAAACAACGTGATGCTTGAATTACTTCTGCGCCACCCGGAGTTCAAAGTTAGCTACTCGCTTTCCGGCGTTCTCCTTGATCAACTGGAGCGGAGCGCGCCGGATGTTCTCGCTTCTTTCCAAACACTGGCTCAAACCGGGCGAGTGGAATTTCTGGCCGAGACTTATTATCACACTTTGGCCTATCTCTACTCACCGGCGGAATTCCGCCGGCAAGTCCGTCAGCATCGTCGGAAAATCATTGACCTTTTCGGCCAAGACCCCGCCGTCTTCCGCCACACCGAGCTTGTCTACAACAACGACCTGGCCCGTGAGGTGGCGGCGCTCGACTTCCGCGGGGTCTTGGCCGAGGGCGCCGACCACATTCTCGGTTGGCGCAGTCCCAACTTCGTCTATCAACCGCCGGGGACGAAAATTAAACTGCTTTTGAAAAATTATCGCCTCTCCGATGACGTCGCCTTCCGCTTCTCCTCCCGCGATTGGTCGGACTGGCCACTTACTGCGCCGAAATTTGCCTCTTGGATCTCGGCCTTAAACGGCGATGGCCAGGTCGTTAATTTATTTATGGACTACGAAACCTTCGGCGAGCATCAATGGGCCGACACCGGCATCTTCAATTTTCTCCGCGCCTTACCGTCAGAGGTCTTGAAGCATCCGGACAACGATTTCGTCACCGTCTCCGAAGCGATGTCGCGTTATGAGCCGGTTGGCGAACTTGACGCGCCGCACTTCTACTCTTGGGCCGACACCGAGCGCGATCTCTCGGCTTGGCTCTCGAATCCGATGCAGCAAGCGGCGGCCGAGCGGCTCTACGCGCTTGAAGAAGCGGTCTTGAGGACCAAAGATCAGCCGCTCCTCGAATCGTGGCGGCGGCTCGGTAGCTCTGACCACCTTTATTATATGTGCACCAAATGGTGGCGCGACGGTGATGTCCACAAATATTTCAGTCCCTACGAATCGCCCTACGAGGCCTTCATTTCTTATATGAACGTGATGAACGATTTGGAATTGAGGGTGAGTAATAAATTAGAAACGGAACATGTCTAGGGCGCTTGTTTTAGGCAACGGGACGATTTTGGTCAATCTTGATCGCTTTGGTCAAGTGCGCGATTATTATTTCCCGCATGTCGGCCTGGAGAATCACATTGGCGGCGAGCTGGCCCACCGCGTCGGCGTTTTCGTTGACGGCCAACTTAGTTGGACCAGCGCCGGCGATTGGCGCGTCACCGTCAGTTGCGAGAGCGAGACCTTTGCCGCCGTCACCGAAGCGGTGAACGACCGTTTGGGTGTGATGTTATTAATTAATGACATCGTCTATAACGAAAAAAATATCTTGGTTCGTCACGTGACGGTGCGCAATTTGGCCGATCAGGAGCGCGAGATTAAAGTTTTCTTCTATCAACAATTCGAGCCATATCAATCGCATATCGCCCACACCGCTTACTTCGATCCGGAGAGCGAAAGTATGATTCACTATCGTAACAAACGAGTCTTTCTCGCTTCGGGACAATTAGAGGGGCGCTTTTTCGATGATTACACCACCGGCGTTTTTGGGGTTCAAAACCGAGAGGGCAGTTATCGCGATGCCGAAGATGGCCGGTTGACCAAAAATCCGATCGAACACGGCCAGGCCGACTCGGTCCTTGGCTTCACGGCGCGTTACCCAACTGGCGAAACTAAAACGATTTATTATTGGCTTTTGGTAGCCCGCTCCGTTCACCAAGCGCTTGAGCTTCATCATTACCTTCTCGACAAAGGCCCGGCCCATTTACTCGAAACGACCAAGAATTTTTGGCGGGCCTGGGTTAATCGTTACGGTTTTAACTTCCACGGCTTGAATGAAGAAACGATCAAGCTATTTAAAAAGTCACTCTTTTTCCTCCGCGCCCACGCCGATAGCGCCGGTGGCATTATTGCCTCCGGCGACTCGAGTCCCCTACATCAAGGCAAGGACACCTACAATTACATTTGGCCCCGCGACGCCGCTTACGCGGCGATCGCGCTCTCGCGCGCCGGCGACGCCGGCGTGGCCAAAAATTTCTTCAGTTTCTGTCAGGTGACGATTAATCAAGCGGGATATTTCCTGCACAAGTACGGCCCCGACAAATCACGCGGCAGTTCGTGGCATCCGTTGATCAAAGATGGCGTGCGGCGATTGCCAATTCAAGAAGATGAAACCGCCTTGGTGATTTGGTCGCTGTGGCATTATTACGAAGTGACCAAGGATTTAGAATTTATTGAACTCATTTATAATTCTCTGGTGCGCCCGGCGGCCGACTTTATGGTGCTTTATCGCGAGGAAGCGAACGGTTTGCCGAAGTCAAGCTACGACTTGTGGGAGGAGAAATATGGCAGTCACACCTTCACGGCTGCGGCGGTGGCTGGCGCGCTCCGCGTTGCCTCGCGCTTCGCTTATTTGCTGGGGAAAGTAAAAAGTGGCAGTGTCTACGACCGCGCCGCCGATGAGATTAAGGAGGGGATTATGCGCCATCTCCACGACGATCACGTCAAAGTTTTCCTTAAAATGTTGGGCGATAGCACAATTGATATGTCAAGTTTTTACGCCATGTACGGTTTTGGGTTGTTGCCCGTTACCGACGGGACGGTGCGAGCCATGGCCGAGGTGGTCGAACGTGAACTCAAAGTAAAAAATTTAGGCGGTGTGGCGCGCTATAAGGGTGATAATTATTGTCGGGTCACACCTGACGCGCCGGGCAACCCGTGGTTTGTCACGACGTTGTGGCTGGCGCAATATTATGTCCGGATCGCCAAATCAGAAAAAGATTTAGACATTGTTAAAGAGTATTTGAACTGGGCGGTGCGCCATAGTCAACCTTCCGGCGCGCTGTCAGAGCAATTGAACCCAGTCACCGGCGAACAACTTTCGGTCTCGCCGCTTAATTGGAGTCACGCCGAATTTGTTATCACCGTTCTCGATTATTTAAACAAATTAAAAGAATTGGGCATTTGTGAAGTCTGCAATCCAGTTTAAGATTGAGAAGCGCCTGGCCGGCCGACTGGGTCGGGCCGGCGTTCTCACAACGGCACACGGCGTCATCGAGACGCCGGCTTTTGTGACGGTTGGAACGCAAGCGACGATAAAGAGCGTGATGCCGGAGCAAGTGGCAAGCTTGGGCGCGCAAATTATCTTGGCCAACACTTATCACTTGTATCTCCAGCCCGGCGTCGAGCTTGTTAAACAAGCTGGCGGCTTGGGCAAATTTATGAATTGGCCCGGGCCAACGATGACCGACTCCGGCGGTTTCCAAGTTTTCTCGCTCGGCGCGGCGTTTGGTCGGGGTGGGGTGAGCAAAGTAATTGCTTCGCCGGAGAATTTTCATCAAGGTTCGACCTTGGGGCAAGTTCTTAAGGTCGAACCTTTAGAGCCCGATGAAAATTCTCCGGCTTCGCTGGCCAAAATAGATGATGACGGCGTTACTTTCCGTTCGCATCTAGACGGCAGTGAACATCGATTGACGCCGGAGAAATCAATCCAGATTCAACACGACATCGGCGCTGACATCATGTTTGCTTTCGACGAATGTACTTCACCCCTGGCGCCGTTTGATTATCAGAAGGAGGCGATGGCGCGGACCCACCGTTGGGCCGAACGTTCCCTCCTGCAACATCGGATGTTGAAGCTTCAACATCCGATGTTGCAGGGCCAAGGGCTTTTTGGCATCGTCCAAGGCGGCCGGCACGAAGATTTGCGCAAAGCAAGCGCCGAATTTATCGGTAATTTGGGTTTCGACGGTTTTGGCATTGGCGGCTCGTTTACTAAAGAAGATATCGGTACGGCGGTGAAATGGGTTAATGAGATTTTGCCCGAGGCGAAGCCTCGTCACTTGCTCGGCATCGGCGAACCGGCGGATATGATCGCGGCGGTCGAAAATGGTTGCGACCTCTTCGACTGCGTCGTGCCAACCCGAATGGCGCGTAACGGCACATTGATGATTCACCCCGCCGCTGGCGGAGCAAGGGGCAGAATTAATATTTTAAACGTCCAATATCGCACCGACTTTTCTCCCATCGAACCAAACTGCGCTTGCCATACTTGTTCGCACTACACCCGTGCCTACCTCGCTCATCTTTTCCGCGCCAAAGAAATGCTTGCCGCCACGCTCGCCTCGATTCATAACCTTTACTTCACCATCAATCTCGTCAACCAAATGCGTCAGGCGATTTTGGAGGATACTTTCTCTAAATTAAAAAATGAGTATTTTTAAACTCCAATCACCCTTCAAACCAGACGGTGATCAACCGCAGGCGATTAAGCGGTTGACGACTGGTCTGAAGAAAGATTTTAGACATCAAACCTTGCTCGGCGTGACCGGCTCGGGTAAGACTTTCACCATAGCTAATGTGATTGCGGCCTATGACAAACCGACGTTGGTGATTGCGCACAATAAGACGCTCGCCGCCCAACTGGCGCAAGAATATCGCGACTTTTTCCCCAATCACGCCGTGCACTATTTTGTTTCTTATTACGATTATTATCAGCCCGAAGCTTATTTGCCTTCAACCGATACTTACATTGAGAAGGATGCCAAAATTAACCAAGAAATTGATCGCTTGCGTCATGCTTCAACCCAAGCGCTACTGACGCGCGATGATGTCATCATCGTCGCTTCGGTCTCTTGTATTTACGGCCTCGGCAGTCCGGAAGATTATCAAGCTGGCCGGCTTAATCTAGAAGTGGGCCAGGTGATGACGCGCCAAGAATTGATTAAGAAATTAGTCGGGATTTATTACGAACGGACCAACACCGACCTGATTCGTGGCGGTGTTTTCCGGGCGATTGGCGATTCGATCGAGATTCTGACGCCGGGCGAGCGAGAAATTTATAATATTATTTTAAGCGATGGGCAGATTGCGCAAATCAAGAAGCTCGATCCAGTCTCAAGGGCTATCCTTGAGATGCCCCAAGGCGAGTCAGTGATGATTTTCCCGGCCAAACATTTTATCACGCCGCCGGATGAGCAGCGGCGCGCCGTGGTCTCGATTCGCGAGGAGCTTAAGGAGCAACTGGAGCAATTTGAGCGCGAGGGCAAATTGCTTGAGGCCGAGCGCCTCAAGCGTCGGACGACTTATGATTTGGCGATGCTCGAGGAGATTGGTTATTGCAACGGCATTGAGAATTATTCGCGACACCTGTCGGGTCGGCCGGCCGGCGAACCGCCCGATACTTTGCTCGCTTATTTTCAAAAAGACTTCTTAACGATTATTGATGAGTCGCATGTTACCGTGCCGCAAATTTCCGGTATGTATGTTGGCGATGAGAGCCGCAAGAAAACTTTGGTCGAGCACGGTTTCCGCTTGCCGAGCGCGCTCGATAACCGGCCGCTTAAGTTCGCTGAATTTATGGAGCGAGTCGGATCAATTATCTATACTTCGGCCACACCGAGTAATTATGAGATTGATAATAGCGATCAGGTGGTAGAACAAATTATCCGCCCGACTGGTTTGGTGGATCCGGAAATTGAAGTAAGGCCGATTACTGCCGGTGCCGATTACGTGGGCCAGGTCAAAGATTTCATTGCCGAGGCCAAGAAGGATATTGAAAAAGGCGGGCGGGCTTTGGCAACCACTTTGACTAAGAAAATGGCCGAAGATTTGTCGGATTATTTGAAGCAAGAGGGGCTGAAAGCCGAATATTTGCACAGCGAAATTAAAACGTTGGAGCGGATTAAAATCCTGACTGACTTTAGAAAAGGCGCCTTTGATGTGCTGGTGGGCGTTAATTTACTGCGCGAGGGTCTTGATTTGCCCGAAGTCTCGCTGATCGGGATTCTCGATGCCGACAAAGAGGGTTTTTTGCGCTCCGAGACTTCACTCATCCAAACGATTGGTCGGGCGGCGCGTAATGTGGCCGGGCGCGTTATTCTCTACGCCGACCAATTCACCGGTTCGATGGCCAAAGCGATTAAAGAGACCAACCGTCGCCGCGCGTTGCAACTAAAGTACAACGAGGAGCATGACATTACGCCGCAGACTATCATCAAAAAGATTAGCGATATCACTGAATCGCTTGAGAGCGAGCGCGAGCGAGCGGTGCGTGAACTGATAATCATTGACGAGCAAATTTTCGGCAAAGATTTGAAGAAGTTGCTTAAAGAGAAAAACAAACAAATGACCGAAGCCGTCAAAAACCTCGACTTCGAAACCGCGGCTCTAATTAGGGACGAAATCAAGCT
>CAZJJW010000013.1:0-12528 GCA_964546425.1 uncultured Candidatus Saccharibacteria bacterium
TGGGGATCGCACTATTTTTTACTCAGCTGGTCTTGAACACGCTTTGGTCAATTATCTTTTTCGGTCTGCACAGTCCTGGAGGCGCGCTTGTCGAGATCGCATTCCTCTGGCTCGCCATCCTCGCCACAATCATCGCTTTTGCAAAAATCTCCAAACCGGCCACTTGGCTTATCGTGCCCTACATTCTTTGGGTCAGTTTCGCCGCTTATTTAAACTACGCCATTTGGGTATTAAATTAATTATTGCTAAAATATAACTAATGGTGCTCATTTCTAAATCAAACCTTCTCGTTTCTCTGGCTAGCGGAATTTTTGTTGGCGGCGCCTTGTTTGATGTCTTACCGGAAACAATCAAAAATCTTGGAGCAACCACAGCTATCTTTTGGTTGCTGGTTGGCTATGTCGGCTGGTGGATGATTAAGCTCGTTTTACAGAAACTAAAAAAGCCCGCTCTGCCTCCTTTAACCGCCGCCGCGTTGTGGCTCCATTCGGTTTTGGAAGGAATGGTTACCGGACTGGCTTTTGGGGTTTCTCAACTTTTCGGGCTTTTTATTCTTAGCGCCATGACCCTTCATATCCTGCCAGAATTTTTTGCGGCCACGACCTTGATGAAAGGTACTGGTTCAACTACCAAGAGTTCATTGTTGGCGACTTTCGCCGGGTTCGGCCTGCTCTATGCCAGTTTCGGAATAACTTATTGGTTGATACTTGATCTTGGGATGATCCTGCCGATGGCTCTCGCGCTATCGGGCGGGGCTTTCTTATTCGTTGGATTAGCCAGTTTTTGGAAAAGAAAGTCGCTCGCGAATTTCGTGGCGCTTCTTATCGGTGTCGGCGTCATCTTTCTCCAAAGCAATCTATAATTCTCTTTAGTATAATAAATGGTATAATTAAAATATGCTTACCCAATTATTGCAGTATAACGATGTCGGTTTGTTTCTGTTGAGATTGGCGATTGCCGTTATTTTCTTTTATCACGGCTGGCCCAAGCTTTCCAAAGCCAAGGCACTGTCAGCCATGATGGGGATGCCGGCGGGAGCGGTATTTGTTCTCGGCGCCGTCGAGACACTTTCGGCGCTTGGGATGGCGCTTGGGATTTACACTCAATTGTCCGCCCTGCTTCTCGGTTTAGTCATGATCGGCGCCATCTATTTCAAAACAGTCAAATGGCGCGTGCCGTTTTTCGCCATGGATAAAACGGGCTGGGAGTTTGATTTTATCCTGCTTGCCGCCAACCTGGCGATCCTGCTCGGCGGCGGCGGTTCCATTCTACTGGGCGGAGCCAGTTAGGAAATGCGGAAATTTTTAAACTGCCAGGGATCAGAAGGATCAACGTCTTCGGGGAACAACCCGTCGCGTCCTTTCAACGGCGTCCAATCGGTATACTCTCCGACCATCTTTCCCAGATAGGGCTCGACCACTTCCATGATCCGTTCCGAGTCCAGATCGTCTGCTTCCACTACGCCGCTTCTCGGATTCTCAATCGCCCAGACGATGCCGCCCAGCACCCCGGCCGTGACTTGCAAGCCGGTGGCGTTTTGATAGGGAGCCAGATGTCTGGTTTCCTCTATCGTCAGTTGCGAACCGTACCAATATGCCCCTTTTTTGTGCCCCATAATTAGGACGCCAAGTTCATCCATCCCGCCGGTGATTTCATCCAAAAGGATCTTCTGTTCATCTTGCAGTTGTCGATCTCGCCCGAAAGCTTCATTGAGCGACAAAATGGCCGCATCGCATGGACTGTAGGCATAATGGACGGTCGGCCGATATAAAATCTGGTTGCCTTCCCGGGCGGTGAAAAATTCCGAGATCGAAATGGATTCATTGTGAGTAACCAATCGGCCCATAAATTGCCCTCGCGCCGGCGTCCAGGTCTGGACGAAAGTAAACGCCCCGGGCCGCTCTAAATAAATGGGGGAGGGGCGGTCGTCATTGTGTTTTTTGCCGTCGGCCGGCCAATATTTCTCATGGGTGCCCCAACCCAGCTCCGCCGGTTGAGTCACGCCTTCGGCGTGGAAACCATAAACCGACCAAGTATTTTCGAACCGGCCGATCTTCTTGGGTTGATTGGACACCTGGCTATCATATTCGGAAATATGAATCGTCTTGACCGCCAAATCTTTAGCCAGTCGGGCCCAGTCGTTTTGGTTTTTCGGCTGGTCGGCATTTAAACCGGTGTCC
Source organism: uncultured Candidatus Saccharibacteria bacterium (assembly GCA_964546425.1). Classification (GTDB taxonomy): domain Bacteria; phylum Patescibacteriota; class Minisyncoccia; order Phycocordibacterales; family JACOZG01; genus CAZJJW01. Next base: position 2,181 of record CAZJJW010000013.1, read on the forward strand.
TTGGCAATTTGCCACAACGCTTGTTTCAGAAAATGAGAAATGAGGCCGGGGTTGGCGCCGTGGGCCAGGATGGCCGTGGGGCCGGGATTCGCCGAGTCTTTGAGCTCCAGCGCTGTTTGTCGGAGACCAAAATTCGAACGTTGGGTGTAAGTGAGCGTCGGGTCGGTGTAGCCGCCGGTCCAGGGCTCAATACAGGTATCGAGATATAACGTGTTGTGATCGCGACAAAATCGCATCAAACTAACCGACGAAATGTCAACCGACAAATTGACGAGGAATCCCCCTTCGCCCAATAGCGGCTCTAGAACCTTGTGGTAGTTTTGAGGATTAAGCGGAACGACGTGAAAAGCAATCTTTTCTTTTTTAGCAATTTCGTGACCTCGGTTGTCGGCGGTCACAATGGAAATATTTTTCCGGTCAATGCCGATGTGTCGCAAGATAAGCGGCAAGACCCCCTGGCCAATGCTCCCGAAGCCCACAATGACAAGCTTGCCCGGAAATGTCGCATGAATCATAATTAAATTATATCACTTCCCCCGCAGCTCTTCCATCGTCAGACGCGCCAAGAGATACATAATGGTTGACTCCGCTCCTTGGTTGAGATTGATGTGGGTTTCGCCGACCCCGTCATAACTGCCGCCGGTGCTTTCGTCATAGACCACTTGCTCCAGATGATTGTTCCCCAGAAACCAGCCGAAGGCTTGCCCCATCTTCTCTTGATATTTCGGCTCTTTCGTTAAGGTATAAGCCCGCGCCAAAACGCTGACCAACGTCGCCACCTCCTCCGGCTGTTGGTCATTTAAGCTCTTGACCCCGCCGCGGCGGTACCAGATATCTTGTCCCACCGGCGCGCAAATATTACCGTCAAAAGAGCTTTTGACCAGGAAATCAAGCGCCGTTTTGGCCACCCGCAGATACTCATGATTATTGGTTTTGGCATACGCCACCAGCAATCCTTCCGGCAAAACGCCATTGGAGTAAGCCAGAATGTCTTCAAACCAATCCCAGTTTTCACCTTGGGAATTTTCGAACAGTCCAACCAAATAATCACCCAGCTCTTGGATTTTTGACGCATACTTTGGATCGTTCTCCGCGGTGAGCCACTCGGCGAGGGCGAGGATGGTGAAAGCGGCCGCGCGGGGAGAGATGATCCGCTTGGCGGGATCAAATTTGCTCTTAAACAATCGAGCCGCCCGTTGTCTAATTTCGGCCGGCAAGTAAGCTCGCGTGGCGGTAAAGGCCAAAGAATAAAACGCTCGAGCATTGGCATCGGCCAGATTCTCTTTCTCGTTTTTCTCGGTCTGGAAACCTTTATCGTGCTTCACATAATTAACGAAACCTTCAGAATTAACCGCCACATATTCCAGGAAACCAAGGTAGGTGGAAATCAGTCGCGACACTTGGGGCTTGGGGGTAGTAGCAAAGATTGTAACCATGGCCATGAGGGCGCGAGCGTTGTCGTCGGTCGTATAGCCATAGGCCGGATCCCGCGCGGTCTTCACGGCAAATTGGAAGATGCCGAAATCATCGGTGAGATTGGCTAAATGTTTGATTTTTATGGCCGGGAGATTACTTTCCTGCTCTTTGAATTCGGGGACGGCGGCCGTGAATTCTCTCATGTAGGATAGGGCGACATTCGGCCAGGTCATTTTTCTGGTCCGAAAGTAGGCTGTTTCACCCATCGCTTTTAATTTCTCCCGATTCGACATTAAGTCCAAAATGGCTTCAGAGATTTCCGCGGACTGGCCGAACCCAATTAGCCGACCCACTTCCTCGGTTACAATCTCTTGAGCGTGGGCAAAGGCGGTGGAGACTACCGGTCGGCCGGCGCCAAGAGCGTAAGACAATGTCCCCGAAACCGCCTGATTGGGATCTTGAGACAAGGATAAATAAATATCGGTGGCTTGAAGAAAATCGAGCAAGTGGCTCGTTTTCAGGTATTGATTGTAGAAAACGACATTTTTCTCCAGCTGGAGATCGTGAACTTTCTGAATCAGGAAATTTCGATATGATTCGCCTTCTTGTTTAAGCACCACCGGGTGGGTGGCGCCGATAACGAGATAGGAAACATCGGGATAGATTTTCACGATGGCCGGCAAGGCGTCAAGGGCATATTCGATGCCCTTGCCCCGACTAAGCAGGCCGAAGCTCGACAAGACAAATTTGTCCGGCGGCGCGGTATAAGGCCGGGGGTGAATGCCGTGGTGAATCACTTTAACTTTCTCGGCCGGAATGCCATACTGTCCCGTGAGAAGGTCTCGGGCCGATTCGGTCATCACTACGACGAAAGAAGCCTGGCGGGCGATTTGGGCCACCACCGCCTTCAGCTTTGCCTCGGGCGCCGGCAGAACGCTGTGGAAAGTTACCGCTACCGGCTTTTTGATTGCCGTCAAAAAGTCCAACAAATATGAACCGTGGTCGCCGCCGAAAATGCCGAATTCATGTTGCACGCTCACGAGCTTGACTTGGGGTTGCCCGTTCAATTGAAGCGCCAGCGCGCGATATGATTCTCTGGCGGTTTGCGGAAATTGAAAGATGACTTTATCCGGATATTTGTGGCGACTGTATTCGTCAACATTTAACGCCACTACCCTGGCCTCTTCCCGAGGGGCATAAAGGCGGTCAAAAGCGCTGACCAGATCTTGGGTAAAGGTGGCAATGCCGCATTCTCGGGGCGGAAAGGTCGAGAGAAACACCACCCACGATTTATTGGGTTCGAAACGCATTGAGCAATTTATTAAGATCCAACGATTTGGCGGCGATTAAACTGTCGGCCGCGCCGTAATAAATCCAGAGGCGATCCCCTTGAATGAGCGCCGCGGTCGGGAAAACCACATTATCCACCAGGCCGTTCTTCTCCCACTCTTCCCGCGGCGAAAAGAGCGGTTCCTTGAGGCGGCCGATAACTTTTCTTGGATCGTCGAGGGCAAGCAGAGCGGCGCCCGCGCGATAGATTCGCGTCGCCTCTTCCATCGCGTGATAAATCAGCAGCCAGCCGGCGGGCGTCTCAAGCGGCGGCGCGCCGCCGCCGATCTTCTTGGTTTCAAACCATAATTCGGGGTTGAGCACGACATTTTCTTCCATCGTCCGGAAATATTTTCTCCAGAATTCAGGGTCTTTCAACTCCTCGAATTTGTCAAAAGAGATAAATTGAATGCCGGGCATCACTCGGTGAAGCAAGGCGAACCGGCCGTTTATTTTTTTGGGGAAGAGACAAAAATCTTTTTCCCACAGCAAAATGTCTTTGGCGATAACCGATTGGTAATGTTCGCCGTACCAAAAATATCGCTCCGGCAGCTTTTCTCGATTGAGGCTTGACAAAACTTCGGCATATTCAAGCGAGGACGAAATCAAGCCCTTTTTCTCAAACCGGATCAAATCCCGACTCTCCGCGTAAGCCACTCTCGCGTTCTGACCGTCATAGGCGGTATAAAAAAGATAATAGGTTCCGTCAATGAAAACGATCCGCGGATCTTCAAGCCCGCGCGACTCATAGTCAAATTCCGGATAAAGTAAGGGTTTGTCCAAGCGGCTGACAATTTCCGGGCCGCGGAACGCGCCATAACCAATGGAAGAGATGTCGTCGTTGGAGATGGCCCGATAAAACATGTGGACTAACCCATTTTTTTCAATGCAGGTTGGATTAAGCACCGCCCGGCGCTCAAATGGCCGGCTCGTCTTCTCAAGGAGTTTCCCTTCACTTCGGAGGTCGAAAATAAGTTGGTTGATAACAGCGGCCGTCTCCTCCGGACCTCTGACCGACAAACACGGGACACCGGTGGCTCGGACCGGATTATCGTTCCCTCCTTCAAATAGGGCATCGCCGACGAAAACCGCCTCGTTCGGGGACAATGACTTCAAAGCCAAAATCTTAGTCACGCCGAAGGCTTTGTTCATCCCCTTTCTGGTGATGTCAATGGAGGCGCGGCCGCCGATGCTTATTTCAAAATCAGGCAGTAGCGGTCGCAGCACCCCGACAATTTTTTCTCGCCGGCGATGATCGGCATCGTAAGCGCCTTTGACTTCGGCTGGCGCTTCAATGCCAACCGGCGAATAAGTTATTTGGCCGCCGCGATCTTCCGCGAGCGGCGGATAAGCCAAAGCCGGTTTCTCTAATTCGTAAATTTTTCCCAGGGCGCCGAAAATCTTGGCTTTTTCCGGCTGCGTCAGGTCAAAACCATGACTGCCATTCTCCGGTAATAAGATAAGGTTTTCAAGCTTGGCCTCGGCCGAAAGCGGCGGCAATATTTGCCGCTTCATTTTTTCCAGGGTGGCGCCGGAAATCACGGCCACGGCGGTTTGCCGGAGTAGGTCTTCCAGCCGAGCGGCCAGACGCGGACCAAGCGTCTGGCCGCTCTCGGTCAGGGTGCCGTCCAGGTCAAAGACCATTAGTTTAATCACCAGATTATACTAGCATTTAGGCCCCGATGTTGACAATTTGGGCGGTTAGATTATGATGGAGAACGGATTTTGGAGGTTCCCAAAACAAGGAGGTTGCATGAAGGCGATAGCGAGTATCGAAGATGGCATCATCGTGCAAAGTGGCAATCGGCGGGCGATCAAACCGGATCGAACCCGCGGGGTAATTTATCCCGGCGCGGCGGAAACCGAGCGGATCAATCAGCTGCCAGTCGGATTCAGGGTTAAATTCACCAGGCAACAGCCATTTCCGTGGTCGCAGAAGTTGGACAAACTCCTGTTGCCAAAGCCAGACCCAGGGAACGGTAACGGGCACAACGACCGAGATAAGGAGCGGGAGAGCAGTCACAAAGTCATCCCCCACCGAATGTTTCGGGCGCGGCAGAGGTGTCGAGGTAAGTGATCTGACCATATTCCTCCTCCAAAATCCGACCCGCCGTCTCGCACGGCGGGCTTTTTATAAAATGCCAATCAGATTTCCGGCGGTTATTCCAACCGATACGATCTACGGTCTCGTCGGCCGGGCTTTGAACCGCCGCGAGGTCGCGGCGGTTTATCGACTGAAAAAGCGCCCGGCGCGAAAGCCGTCGATTGTTTTGATTAGTCGTCTAGACGACCTGCGACTTTTCGGAGTAAAGCTAAATCCCAAAAGGAAAGTGGTTTTAAAACGGCTCTGGCCGGGTCGGGTAAGCATTATCATTGATGGCCAAGCTTTCCGTCTGCCAGCTAAGAAAACCTTGCTTAAATTATTGAAACAAACCGGGCCGCTGGTCGCCCCGAGCGCCAATCCGGCCGCGGAGCCGCCCGCCCAGACCATCACCAAAGCAAAAAAGTACTTTGGCAATGCTGTGGCCACTTATGTAAACGGCGGGCGGCTCCGCGGCAAACCGTCAAAATTAATTAAGCTAAACCGCCGCGGACAAATAACGGTGCTTAGGCCGTAGCCGTGTAGCCGAGCTCGGCGACGGCGGCGAAGATTTGCTCTTTGGTCACCTTGGTCGGCTCAAATGCCACCGTGCCCGCCTTTTTGTCGTAATCTACAAACACCGACTTGACGCCATCAAGGCCGGAGACAATCATCTGAATCCCGGTGGCGCAAGCGCCGCAGTGCATCCCCGCAATTTTCATCTCCAATTTTTCCATCATATTATTATAGCACCGACTGGATTTCTTTCCCAAATTGGCAAACATCCGATGTTTGCCAATTTGTCATAAAATTTTCCCATTTTGTAATTGTAACAAAAGAAGCCCCATATCAACCTTTGATATGGGGCTATCGTGAGTGAAAAGAAGGAGATCACGGGCTTGTCGCTGGTCGGGCAGTGATGGTGTACTGCCATGACGGAACTAATTGGTCATAGCCAGCCCACACGCCGACGTTGTCGTCGTTGGGGTCAGTGCTGGGAGTAACCCAACCGGTGACCGGCGCCGGAGAGTCGAAAACAATCTCCACCGTCGGCGAGTTAGTTTTCCACGGCGAGGTGCCACCGCGAACGCCAAACTTGCTGGCCATTACCGGCGGAGTAACAATCCAACCGCTGGCGGGAAACGGAAAGACCGCCTCGCCGATAAAGCAGTTCACCGAGTCCCAGTTGGGGGGTTCGTTCATGGTGGAAATCATCACCGGCTTGAAGGCCTCGCCCGGCTTGTCGGCCAAGATAACATTCCCGATTACCGAACCAGTGACCGTGACCGTAAAACCATCCTTGGTTGGTGGACTGAAGTCCAGACGGCCGCTCATGTCCAAATTGGACAATGCGGCCGAGAAGTCAATCAGCAAGCGTTTGTGATAACCAAAAACCCCGCCGATTTTAATCTGTCCGCCCTGACGTAAGACTGGGGTTTGAACGATGTCAGACAGGTTAGCAGCGAAGAGTTTATCCCCCACTGATACCCAGATCTTGCCCAAACCAGTCGTTAAGTATGGGTTGGAGGAGACGCTACTGTCAACTAATCCCAGCGGGTACCATGGTCCACCAAGAAGGCCAACGCTGACTACCCTCGGAGAGGGCAGGCCGTGATAAGAAGCAAACAACGTTTGACCATCCGGACCAGAAGCTAGTGGGTAATTAAGTCTATTACCAAGCGGCTGCCAAGTGTCACCGTGGTCTAGAGAATAAGATTCGGTAGAACAAACTATCGCTTGCCCACCTAACTTACCGGTAAAGATGGTACTTTCATCGTTTGGCGATCGCTTCGACCAAGTCTGCCCAGCATCTCTGGTACGATAACCACTGCTTACATAGGCAGTGTTGGCCGGGTCATCATAATCGGCAAAGACTTTACCCCAGCCAGACCATGGAGGATTGTGGTCCTGGGACCATAACCCATTAGGCAACTGTCGCAAGACACCGGAGAGACTACCCCAACTACCAACTGTAATCCAACCATAACCTTGAGCAAAGCTAACGGAGATAGTTGGGTCCCAGCCCCACCGAAACGACCACTGGAAGGTGCGGCCTTCATCTGCAGAGACCAGCAACCCACTTGTAGTAGCGATATAGAGGTGGTCGCCATCAACGGCTATACCCCAAAAACTAAGCAGCGTCGAACCGTTGACATTGCTGTCTCCACTAAGCAATTGCTGCCATGTCTGCCCAACATCATCACTTACAAGCAGAAGTTTAGACGCAGGCTGGCCGTAGTAAACCAAAGCGAAAATCTTGTTTCCCATACAAACTAAACTAGTGAACCTCGTATTAGTTTGGTCAGGTGGAATTGGCGAAGGCATCTCCGCCCAACTGATTGGAAGATAACATAACTCCCAATAAGTTGGCGGAATAATCACCGACGGTCCCCAGCCCGACTCTCGGTTGGGCACTTGCCGCAAGTAGCCGCTATCTAAGTGCCAAGCCGCGACTTGCGGGAAATCTGTCCCGAAGCCATAGTTAACCTGGAAAATATCGCCGACTTGGGAGGAAGTGAAGTAAGGTTGGTTAATCGTCAACTCGACATAATCGCGGACAACGCCGCCTGGACCGTCAGCCTCAATCTGGAAGTAATAGTCTTGGGAGTGCTTGTAGTCGTAAGCGTCGGAAATCTGATCAATGGTAACCACTTCCGAACCGGATAACGACTTCTCCACTGCCACATAAAGATCGGTCCAATCGCCACTGGCAACGACTTTAGTGGCATTGCTACTAATCCAACTGACCGTAAAGGTCGCCGGAGCCACTAGAGTCAGAGGCCCGTTGCTATCGTTGATCTTCAAATCAACGGTCGGCGCCGGTGGATTTACCGTTACCTTCACCGTGTCGGTAGCCGTACCACCGTCACCAATCACTTGGATGGAGTAGGAGTAGGTTCCAGCTCCCAAGTCGCTGATGGTGGTTGAGTCGGTTACCGCCTTGTTGCCGGTCCAATCACCACTCGCGGTAGCGGTCGTCGCGTTGGTCGACGTCCAGCTTAAGGTTAGCGTGGCCGGAGCCACTAGAGTCAGAGGCCCGTTGCTACCGTTAATCTTCAAATCAATGGTCGGCGCCGGTGGGAGTGGGTTCTCCACGAAGACGGCGGTAACCGTCTTATTCAAGGTCATCTGCAAACTGGTGGGATTGACCGAACCAGTGAGAGCACCGGACCAGTGGTCAAAGTGCCAGCCGGTTTGGGCAGTAGCGGTTAAGATCACTGTCGTTCCCTGGTCAAATTGACCGCCGTTGGGACTGACTGTCCCTTGGCCTTGAATGACTACCGTCAGTTGATACTGGACTGGCGGTGGTGGCGGTGGTGGCGTCAAGTTCACGGTCACCTTGACCGTATCCATGGCCGTACCGCCGGCACCAGTGGCGCTTAGCGCATAGCTGTAAACCCCACTCGCCAAGTTACTAATGACGACTGAATCGGTCAACACCTTGTTGCCCGTCCAACCACCACTCGCGGTAACAGTCGTCGCGTTCGTGGACGTCCAGCTTAAGGTCAGCGTGGCCGGAGCCAAGAGAGTCAGTGGTCCGTCGCTATCGTTGATCTTCAAATCAACGGTCGGTTTTGGCGCGGGTGGCGAGGTCGTTCCGGGATCGGTTGGGGGTTGATCTGTTGGTGGTGGATTAACCACCGGCTGATTGTCTGGACAACTACTAGCCAAACAAGAAACACAGACACAGACGATTGAGAATTTTGCCCAGGTCATGAGTATTTCTCCTTTTTCAAAGACCTAGAACTTGAGTTGAAAAACATTTTCAACCTCTTATTGCCAATCAATACTCTACCCCTGGAAGCAATTTTTGTCTATAGGAAAAAGAAAAACCCGCCAGCCGAAGCAAACGGGTTTCTGTTGGCGGGCGGATTGGGCTTGGTAACACGGGGGGATTAAGGAAGCAGATTTTGATAACTGGCTTCGGTTGTCCCCCATTTGTAGATGCCACTTTTGAATCGGCGAATCAATCCGTCGGTCTTAATGTCCCGATCTTCAAAGAATGTCTCAAATTTCCCTTTTTCGAAGTCGTCATTTCTCCACACCACTCGCACCACCTCTCGATGGATTTTCTTGTCACCGATTTCGTAGTAAATGTTGCCCAGTGCGATCGCGGCAACGATTCCCAGAACATCCTTTTTGATAACGACGCCGTTTGCGTTTTTCTCTGGTGTTCGACTATCCAAAAGTTGTTGGTAGATATCATCGGGATTATGGGGGACCTTTATTCCCAGGAGCATTTGTCTGACTACTGACAATTTCGGCACCAGCTCGGTATGCGAAGCAAATTCCTCACGATAGTTCTTGACACCACAACCAGCGACCGATATCACCATCGCCACGGTTAGACATTTCTTTAACATCATTCGCTCCTATTAAGAAAGACCATGACTATCCGGGGCACACCCCCTAGATCGTTCTCTCTAGAGATTGGGTTAAACTTACTCTGTTGTCAAGCAACCGGCTCGGTCCTCCCTCGGGCGACAAACATCATTGGCAAACATCATTGGCAAACATCCGATGTTTGCCAATTTGATTGGATGGAGTAAAATAAAGACATGGATGAGTATTATCACATCTACAATCGCGGCGTAATGAAGCGGGCAATTTTTATTGACGACAGGGACTACTCTCGCTTCCTCTTTTTGATTCTTTTTCTCCAATCATCGGCTCATAACTTCGATCACATTACTCGTTCCATCTCCCATTTTGGCAAACATCGGATGTTTGACATTGAGGCGGAGATGGTAAAAGAGATTAGCCGATCTCGAGAGGTCAATCTCTTGGCCTTTACCCTCCAACCGAACCACTTCCATCTCATCGTGCGGGAATTAACCGAGGGCGGGATGGCCAAATATCTTCAGCGTATCGGCAATTCACACACTAAATATTTCAATATTAAATACAAGCAGAGCGGCCACTTGTTCCAAAATTCTTACCAATCGGTGCATATCGAAGATAACGAGCAACTGCTTTATACCTCCGCCTACATCCACAAGCACGCGCCTAAGATAAATTATGAATGGTCGAGTTATCAGGATTACATCAAGGAAAATCGCTGGGGAGATTTACTGGGCACCTCTTTGGTTCTTGAGCAATTTAAAAATCCTGAAGAATATCATCAATGGTTAAAAGATTGCCCCGCCAAAGAAACGGCCGAGTTTGGCAAACATCCGATGTTGGACAATTCGGCTTAAGCGCGCTCAATCGGCGGGGTGTAGCGTTTGAGGAGCAGGGAGTTGGCGACGACCGAGACCGAGCTGAAGGCCATGGCGAAGCCGGCAATCTCCGGTCGGAGAGTGGCTTGAGAAAAGTTGATGAAAGCGGGGCCGAAACTGCCGAGATACCCGGCCAAATTAAGCACCCAGGCGGCCGGGACGCCGTGTGAGACAGTGAAGAGCAGGTGGGCGCCGCCGGCGATCGGGATGGCCACCACATTGTAAATGAAGGCCCAGAAAAGATTCTGCCAGACTTTCTTAATCGTTTTGCCGGACAGTTGAATCGCCGTTACAACATCGCGCA
>CAZJJW010000013.1:12628-15419 GCA_964546425.1 uncultured Candidatus Saccharibacteria bacterium
CGGCAATCGCCGCCAACGCGCTCGGCTTAAGCGTATCGGCCATGGCAATCAGACCAGACAAATTACCATCAACAATCACATAGACCACGGTCTTGGCGTCGTTTTGTAATTTATCAAATTGATTTGCTAACGCGGTGACTGATGTGCCAAGTGTTTTGATTAAAGTATCATTACCGATCACCACCTTCCGACCTTCAACGACACCTTCGATCCCCATGCCTTGCAGAGCTTTGAAATCTTGGACTGGTTGGAGCGAACCGAACTCGGCCTTCCCCTTCTCAATAATCGCCCGAGCCAGCGGATGTTCCGAGCCGACTTCCACCGCCGCCGCCAAGCCAAGCAGTTGCTTCTCGTCAAAGCCCGGCGCCGCGACCAGATCCGTCACCTTCGGCTGACCGATAGTCAAGGTGCCGGTTTTGTCAAAAGCGATGGTGTTGACGCGATAAGCTTTCTCCAAGGCCGCGCCGCCCTTCAAGATGATGCCAAACTTAGTGGCGCGGCCGATGCCGACGACGAGCGCCGTCGGCGTCGCCAACCCCATGGCGCAAGGACAAGAAATGACCAGCACTGCAATCATCCGCATCAAACCGGCCCGGAAGGGCAAGGCGGCGCCGAAAACCCAACCGGCGAAAACAAGCACCGCGATTACCACCACGGCCGGCACGAAATATTCGCTGATCCGGTCCACCAAATTTTGAATTGGCGCCTTGGAGGCCTGGGCGTCCTCAACCATTTTGACAATCTGATAGAGCAAAGTATCCTTACCCACCTTGGTCGCCCGGAATTTAATCAGGCCGTCTTGATTAACGGTTGCCCCAATCACCTCTTCGCCGACGCCCTTGCCGACCGGGAACGATTCACCGGTCACCACCTTCTCGTCAATGTGGGTTTTGCCTTCAACAATCACGCCGTCCACCGGAATTTTCTCGCCCGGCCGGACAATAATGATGTCGCCGACCCGCAATTGGTCGAGTGGCACCGTCACTTCTTGATTGTCGCGCCAGACATGGGCTTCTTTAGCTTCCAGCTTTAATAATTCTTTAATCGCCGACGAGGCCCGGCCTTTGGCTCGGGCCTCGATGTAACGGCCGAGCAGAATGAAGGAGAGCAAAGCCGCCGACGATTCCCAAAATGGATGATCAATGCCGAAGAAGAGAAAGCCAACCGCGCTGTAGAAATAAGCCGCCGAAGTCCCGAGCACCACCAAGACGTCCATATTAGCCGAGCCGACCCGCAGAGCGGTGAAGGCGTTGCGATAAAACGGCCAAGCGATGATAAATTGGATCGGCGTGGACAAAATCCAGTAAAGATAATTCAGGTCCAAACCGTAGAGCGCGTGCACATGTTTGAGATTAAACATGTGAATCAGCATGTAGTAGACAACGATCGGCGCGGACAGAATGAAGGCCAACAACACGCGCCGGCCGGCTTCTTTAATCTGCTTAGCTTCTTTTTGTTCCTCTTCTTCAATCGTCGCGCCGGCTTCGTCGGGTCGGATCAGGTCGTAACCAAGCTGATTGATAAATTTATCAATCGTCGGCAGAGCGATTTTGGTCTCATCAAACTCAATCTTCACCTTCTCGGCGCCGTAACTGGTCGTGACACTTTTGATGCCCGGCTGTTTGCCCACCAGTTTGTCAATTAAAATCGCGCAGGAAGCGCAATGCATCCCCTTAACTTTTAAAACCGTGCTGGTCATGGCGTTATTTTCACCAAATCTTTAACGTGGAGCCGGCCGACCATGCTGAAGTGGTCGCGCTTCTCGCCGTTCACCACGCCGCCGCCGCAGGGCACGGAGCAATAGAAAGGAAAGTCGCCGGCTTGGGTGGCGACGAATTCAAGGTGAATCGTGCTGTTCGCCGGCATCCGTTGCGAGATGCCGAAGGCGTCAATCGCCAGGCCGTGATCATAATTATCTTCATTGATCACCGTCAGCTTGACCCGATCGCCGCGCTCAACATTGATGTCCTCCGGCGCGAAACGCCACTCGTTCCGCTTGGCGATAATGGTAATCTCTCGCACCGCGCCGCTCACAACCGGCGCCGACGTTTGGGGCAAGAGAAACAAGCGATAACCCAAACCACCGGCAATAATCACCGCCCCGACAATCAAAAGAATAAAATATTTGTTCATATCATACCACGCGCAGTAAACGACGGGTAAGCGAACCGAGCAGAACAATGAAGACCGCCGAGATCAGCAATTTCGGCCACCAGCCCAAAGTGGTGGCATAATTAGCGGCGGGGCCGGTTTCAGCCACCTCGACCCAAAACGTCGCGGTTAAGGCCTCTTCCTCGGGCAAACCAATCCCCCGCGGCCGGAATTGGGCAAACAACTTGTATCGGCCGGCCGCGGGGAAAACGACTTCAAAATTGATCGGCTCGAACATATGTTCTCCACCGTTAGCAAATACCGAGGGCCACAACCACGAGTGCCCGTGGCTCTCACCCGAGGGATGAGTGTGGCTAAAGTGTTTGAGATCCTCACTGATAACAGCCAAATGCATCGGCGCGCCCAGATAATTCTCCACCGCCACCGGATCGCCTGTCACCGTCTCGATATTGAAAGACAATTCGCTGGTTGGGCCAGCGGCCGCCAGGTGATGATCGTCCAAAGCGACCTGATAATCGCCGACCGTCACCTGGCGGCCAAAATCAATCTGTTTGGTACTCGTTGCCCCAAACCCACCAACCCGTAACATTGGATGGCCGAAGGTATGAATCACACCATCCGTTTTAATCTGCGACCAGAATTTGTAAACGCCGGGCGCGGTAAAGAAAGTTTCCAACGA
>CAZJJW010000013.1:15519-18853 GCA_964546425.1 uncultured Candidatus Saccharibacteria bacterium
CTAGCCACCGGATGAATATGCCTAAATTCGTTTAAATCATCTCGAACGCCAATCACATGCATCAGACGCTCGTGTTCAATTTCTAAATTAGCTTCGCTGGCGGCAAAAGAGAGCTGGACCGGAAAGCCCGTCTCCACCGCCAACGGTTCGTGGGTAAAGTTAACGACCACTCCCTCGGTCACTTCGCTCTCCTCGTGATAAACACCTTCCATCGTCATGGTTGGCATCGCCTCATTATGCTGATCAAGCTCCATCTCCATCTCCATCGTCGCTTGACGAGAGAAACGATCCGGCAAAACATAAATAAAAGTCAGAGCCAAAAGCAAGGTGAGAGTGATAATGAACGGCAGTCGCCAACGTTCTCGTTGATCTTTATGTTTCCGGTGGTACCACCAGAGCGGAGTAATCCAGAATAAAACTAACAACCAATTACCCAACCATAAAGGCAGGCCGAACAGACCGGTGCCGATTTCTAACCCATGGTTATGGGGCGCGGCAACATTTAATTTGGCAGTCAGCGCGCCCAAGAAACGTTCTTCTTGAGTCAATGACTCCAAACCGGTATGCAAACCGGAATTAACCCACCAAGCGTGGGTGGAAAAGCCCAGCACAATGAGAAAACCAGCGACAAAGACCATCGCCCAACCGGTGGCCCGCTCAATCTTGTCTTTGCGCGCCACGAGCCACGAGAGCGCGTTGACCCCGATGATACCGAGCAAAGCCAAGAGTAAGAGCGGCAAAATGCGGCCCAAGGCGTGGACGAAAAACAACGACCAGCCGTAGAAAATATCGCCGGAACTGGCAATCTCGGCCAAGATGAGCGGCGTCGCCGGATGCGGACAACCGACGCCGATATTGCCGAGAAACATCCCCAGAAAAATAGCTTTCAGATAATCGCCCTGTTTTTGAATGAAGGCCGGCGCGGCGCCGGTGTAGCTTGGCAAACGAAATCGGACCAAGCCGATTTCGCCCAAGGCAAAAAGGTAAGCGAAAACCCCGGCGATAAAGTAGACCCAATTTTTAATCGTTTCCAACGGCGCGTTAAGCGAGCCAATCGCCACTTTGCCGACAATCGCCGCCAAAACGCCGTACAAACTTAAAGTAATCGCCACTCCGAGGCCAAATGATAACGCCATGCCCAAACCCTTAACCGGGCCCTTGCCCATCGAGAGCGGCACAATCACAAAAGCCAGCGGCAAGGTGCAAGGCAAAACAATCATGGTCAAGCCCATCGCATAAGCGAAGAGATACCAGCCGAAACCGGTCGGATTAGCGGGGCCAAAAACAAACGCCCAAAGCAGGCCGAAAATGATCAGAGCGAAAATCGCAAAAAACATGAAGACTAGGCGTGATTTCATGACGACAATTCCTTAAGTTTAAGTAAAAATTTCTCTCGATTGACGCCGCCCGTGGCAAACAGCTCGCCGTTCAAGACAATCCCCGGTGAAGCCATAATCAAATATTTGCTGGCTAGAACTTGACCCGCTGGCGATAAAATAGAAATTTCTTGGTGCTTAACATTGGGCCAATTCTTAGACTCGGGCTGCCACCAGGCCTCAAAGGCGGCACAATGCTGACAACCCGGCGCGGTCAAAACTTCCAACATCACTTCTTTCATACCATGATTATTATAGGATAAATTTAGCGGCGTGAATAGATTAACCAAAGGGCAAGCGAAGCGCCGAGCAAGCCCAAGTCGCGGAAAGTGATACTATCAATGCCGACAAACACTAAAATTAATGCCATCTCAAGCGCTGAAAATAGCGCCACCCATTTGACCAGCCGCTTGGGCGTAAACCAGAGAATCAAGACGGCGCCGAAAAGCATCTCCACCACTCCTTGACCGAGCAAAAAGTTATGAATTCCTACCTTATCAATCACTTGCTGAATCGTGGCCGGTAAACCGCGAATCGCCCAAGTCCAACTGTCCGGATGTTTATAAATATCGTAACCGGAATAAAGATACATCGCGCCGAGGCCGAGGCGCAGCGCCGTTTCGGGTTTGATTCTACTTGTTAAACTCACGGCTTTAGTATATACTTTTGGTGATGGATAAACAATATGCGCTGCCGGTGGCTATCGTGATTGCCGCCATTCTAATCGCTGGCGCGATCTATTATCGGCCGCCGGTGATCAACCAGCCCGGCCCTGCCGCCGTCGCCAAGTTTAAGTTTGAAGATATCCCCAAGCTGGCCGAGCAGAGCGGCGTCAATCGGGCTAAGTTTGAACAATGTTGGCAAAGTGGCCTGCCTGCGCAGGCAGGCAAATACACCGCCAAGGTAGCCGGTCAAGCGGCTGAAGCGGTGGCGCTCGGCGGCGGGGGCACACCCTTCCCCATCATCGTCACCCGCGAGGGTAAAACGGTGGTCATCCCCGGCGCTGTGCCGATCGAGAGTTTAAGGCCCGTTATTGACTCGTTACTAAACAACACGGCCTCAACTTCGGTCTTCACCACCCTGCCTCAACCGCTACCGCCGATCACAGCCGAGGATCATACGAGCGGCGCGCTTGGTGCGCCACTTACCTTGATCGAATATTCCGATCTTGATTGTCCTTATTGCAAACGTTTCCATGAGACAATGAAGGAAGTAAAAAAAGAATATGGCGACAAAGTGCTTTGGGTCTATCGCCACTGGCCGATCGTCGGGCTTCATCCCAATGCGGCTAAGGAAGCCGAAGCGACCGAATGTATCACCGAGTTGGGCGGCCAGGACGCCTTCTGGAGGTTCCTCGACCTCTCCTTCGCCGCGCATTAATTTAATTTTTCCCTGACCTTTGGCGCTTATCCCATACACCTACGATCGTATTTGTATGGGATCATACTTTTTCAACAAAAAAAGAGCGCTGGTTAGGCGCTCTGGGTTTGTTTTGGGACCCAATCAGTCAGTTGTGGCTCTAGGGTTCGGGCAAAATTATATTTTCCAATTTGTCCAGATCGACATCAGTCACTCCTGTTGCTTCTCCCACTTTTCCTGTTCAACCCAACATTGAGTGCAGAAACCGGCCGGTTTGTCTGCGAGGTTTTTGCCACACAATCGACAGAGCCCCATGTCGAGACGATGGCGCTGAATGATGTCGGTTAATAAAGATTCGAAGTTTGTGCAATCGATTCAGTGACCGGACAAACCTCTTCCGATAAACCTTCTTAAAAGAAGGCCTCCCATTGATCGTCTCGTCTGGCATAATTGACTCCTTATATATGCCGTTTTGGGCTACTTACATTTCACCCAGCTGTCTACTATTATACACCAATCCAACCCATTCTGTCAATACCCCAGCGGTGAATTCGCACGCTAACTGCAACTTGGTTTGCAGGCTAATTGCAACCCCCCTT
>CAZJJW010000014.1:0-14790 GCA_964546425.1 uncultured Candidatus Saccharibacteria bacterium
CGAGGGCGATGAGTAAAACGATGACAGCGAGGATGGGGGCGAAGCCGCGTTGGTTTTTCATAGGTTTAGTATAACACAAATATTTCTCATCAAGGTCTTCTCATCAAGGTCGGTCCTTGATATTGAGTCCGGAATTATCAAAGTTTTCTTCAAGCCAACTAAGTTTATCCAGAACTTTTTGACGGATACTTTTGTCCAATTTGGCCAGATCGTCCTCGGCCGCCCTTTTCAATCGGACCGTCCAGTGGGACATTTTTTATAGATATTTCTTCCGAGCAGTGGCGAGTGAGATACCCCGGCTGGAACTTCTCTGAGCCGAGAGCAACTTGCGCGCGAAAGAAGGCTTGACCTTAAGACCATAGTCCGGGTCGGACAAAGTATCCGAGACTGCTTTCACCACCAGATTCTTCAGCGCAAAGTTTATTTTTTTGTCAGCAAGAGTGGCCATATGAATACTAGCCATTCTATACGAACCCTTATCCACGGTCAAGCACTTAAAATTAATACTGATCTCTGCCCTTATCGATCAAAATAACGGTTACAAGATTGTTCTCAACCAAATAGAAAAGGGCCGCTTTGTTTGGTTGTGGAGGATCATCTTCTACCGCAAGATTCAAATCTCTAAGACGTACTCCTGGTTTGATTATCCTATCGGAAGGATCGTTCAAGGGGTCTTTGGAACTCAAATGACTAAAGTAGGCCTTGGCACTATCGCTAGTCTCATCAAACGTAAACTTGATTCCGGCGACACGCTTAAGATTTCCCACCGCCTCACTAGCAGTTTGTTGGCCGCAACACTCAGATCCTTCCAGCTCAACATAAACCTGATCTGCTAAATACTTTTGAACTTCGGGCCAATCGTTTGCATTCAAAGCTTCTTCAAAATTCTTGGGCTGACTTACTTGACCCGTACTCGTCGCGGTAGGAATCGGTTCCGGAACGGTTTTTTGGAGTTTTGGAGTTAGCCAAAGAAGGGCGGTGAGGATTATGACGAGAACGATGATGGCGTAGATTAATTTTTTCATATGGGTTTATGGTAGCACAAGCTCAGTTATTTTTAAAATCCTTTTCACTTAGTCCCGACTGACGCAGAATTGAACGGAAAGTGCCCTGCGGTATTTCTTGCCGATTCGCCGGCACAATCACCGTTAATTTTTTGGATCCAACTTGGGTTTCCAGTTTGAGATGGCTTCCTCGTTGCGAAACGGGGATGAAACCATGCTTAGTTAAAATTTTGAGAATCTGTCGAGAAGAATACAGCTTAGGCATACCTAAGCGTGCTGGTCACAATTTCCGGTTTTCCTACCACTGTCGCGATCGAAGATTTTTTATTGTCCAAGTAAAGCGCGAGGGCTTCTTCTAAATTCACACGCGCTTCTTGTTTGGTTTTGCCAAAACTGGAAACATCAACATTGAGACACTGGGCCACATAATACTTGCCCTCTTTCCAAATGATGCTCTTTAGATTAAACCGCTTCATGACTTTATCGTATACGAGCCGTTATCCACGGTCAAGCAAAGCGCAGTATGGAGTTTTATATCTCCACCAGAGACCCGTTCACCAATCTATACTGAACGGTTCTGGTCACATCATTTGTTGTTAAGGTAACCGTGAGAATGCCGTTTTTAATTTGGGGCACCGCGTTGGATGTTGCTCCAGCCGAAGAGGTTCCAGGAACCGGACGTTCAACAACCTGGTTATTCTCCAGAGTATATAAATGTAAACCCCGGGCACAAGATCCAGAGCAATAGTGAACGGTACCGACTGCTTCGTCTTTACCATCATTATTTAAATCACCAAACACAAAACTATCTATGAATACAAAGATGTCGCCCTTGCCATCAGGATAATTTTCTTGTTTACCATTAGTAAACCCATTGCTGTTCAAAATGAGACCAGCTAATACTTGTTCGGCTTGGGTTAAAGCTGGACTCACCCATGGCTTCCGGGGCAAAAGGGCTGGTGTTACCGAATTAGTACTCGTCGCCGTAGGAATCGGAGCCGGAACAACTTTCGGAGAGATTGGGAACAACCAAAGGAGCGCGGCGAGGATTATGGCGAGGACGATGATGGTGAGGAGGGCCTTTTTCATGATTTTAGTGTAGCACAAATTAAAAAAGGACTCTAACGATACAATTCGTCGTGGGTTCCCACTTCGGTATATAACACTTTATTATTCCCCAAGAAAAGGAAGGCGACGCGATAAGAATAATCCACCCAATAGGCCCATTCCTCCTTCCTCTTACCGTGCAATTTGTGCGTCCCCAACCTGTGGTCAAATGGATTGGCGACAAAAATCTTTTCTCGCTCGATTACTAGCCGACGGAGTTGCGGGGTCAACTTTTTGAAACGGCGCCGATATAGAGTGGTGGTCTCGATTTCAATCATCAGACGAGATCGGCCGATGACTTAATTTTCTTGGTTTTGCCAGCTAAATACTCCTGCATAGATTTATCCACTCGTCGGTCAAGTCGCGCAGCCGCCTTGCCCTTGAGATAGTAAGCGGGTATTTTTACTACTTGCTCATAAGCGTTCGCCTTCTTCTTCAGTTCCCGATATTCAGTTTTAGGTAAGGTTATAGTATTCATTACAACCCTAGACTAACACCGCTGACTGAAGTTTGCAAAGAAACTTATTGAGACAAAGCCAAAGCCTCAAGTTGGGCATTCAAGACAGCGATCTCTTGGAGCAGGGCGAAAATTTGATCTTTCAGATCGGGTTCTTCGGCGGGCGCTTGGGCCTGATCGGTGAACTCGTAGATAAACTGTTCGCATTCGTCCCAGTCACGGCCAAGAATGGGCGCCGCGCCCAACTGGCAACCCGATAATTCGAAAGCTTGGGCCGATCCGACCAGGACTAGAGCCAGCAAAGCCACGGCAAATATTGTTTTTTTCATAATTCAAAGATAGCACAAACCTCTTGCCGGGGCAAGAGGTTTGTGCGGAACAAAAAAACGAAAATCTAGAACTTAACCGCGGTGGTTATTAATGTCCGCCCGCAAGCGCTCAATGTAACGCGCCGCCGCGTCGCGGCCGCCGAGACCGAAAGCGAGACCGCCAGCCAAGGCGAGCATCGCCACCACACCGGTTAAGATCGTCTGCGCGAACGGACCGCCAATGCCCAGTTGTTGCAAGGCGAGCAAAATCGCGAACACCCAAACCGCCCAACGGGTCACGCCGCCGGCGAAGCCGGCGCCGTGAATGCCCGCCGCCCGAGCCGAACCGGTAACAATCCGCTGCATCGCTTCAGCAATCATCGCCGCGATGATTAACATCAAAGCCGCCACGATGACATTCGGCAAGTAACCCAAAACCATCTGCAAGAAAACATTAACTTGGTGCAATTGCAGGACATCCAGCGACGCCACCAAGAACAGCACGATGATGAACCATTTGACCAACGCGCCAATGAAACCGCCGGCATTCAAACGAGAACCGGCCCGAGTCATCAGTTCGCCCACGCCGATACTCTCCAAGGCGTCATCCACCTTAAGCGAATTGATCAATTGCGCAATCCACTTACCAATCACGCTGCCGACCAGCCAGCCCAAAACGAAGATGATGATGGCAATCAACAGATTTGGAACAAAACCAATCACTCCCAGCCAGAGCCCTTGGAAAGAAGAAGTGAGGCCCACACTCCAAGTGTCTATTAACATATCGTTATTTTTAAACATTATTGGCTAATAAAATACGAAAATCGACCTAAAATTACTAAATTAGAGCTGTAGAAATTATAACATTTTATCGTCCGGCTGGGGACAAAGCTGTGGATAACCCGCCAGAGGACGGGCAAGCTTTAGAGGCCGATCTTGTCCACCACCACATCGTGGGGGAAATCGAGCATATCGCGGATGAATTTATCGCCGGCATTTAAGCGGTAGGTGAACTCCGACGTGCCGAGAACGGCATAATTAATTTCTTTGCCAAGTTCGGTTTCAAGCGCTCGAATCACCCGACCGACCGCGGCGCGCTTCAAATGATCGCCCACGATGACCAAATCGGCCCGGCTCTCGCCTTGATCAATGAAGATGCCGGCCAAAAGCAGCAAAGTCACCCGGCCGCAGGCATTAAATTGACCGACGAGTTCCCGGCGCTGGCTGGTGAGATCGTTCTTGAGCATATTTTTGAGCGGCTCAATGAAGGGGAAGGTTGGATCAAGTTGCCAACCCTTTTGGCGAGATTTAAGCCGTTTGACAATTAAACCGGCTGATTTGAGACGACTTAACTCCGAAGTGGCCGCGCCGAGTAAAAGCTTACACCGTTCGACCACATCGCGCGTTTCCATCACCGCTTCCGGATTCAGGAGAAACAACCGCATCAGCTTGAGACGGTTCGGGCTGCCAAATAATTTTCCGAGGCTAGCCATTTTATCTGTCTTAATTGGCTTACTTTAACTCGACCTCGCCGCCGGCGGCGCCAACGAGCTTCTTAAGATTTTCGGCCTCGGCTTTTTTAAGCCCTTCTTTCAAAAGCACCGGCGCGCCGTCAACCAAGTCTTTGGCTTCTTTCAGGCCCAGGCCCAAAATTTCTTTCAAGACTTTGATCACTTGGATCTTTTGGGCGCCGCCTGACTTAAGATGAGCGGCGAAACTGTCCTGCTCTTCCGACGTTTCGGTCGGAACCCCGACTCCTCCGGACGTCGAGGCTCCCGCTTGGGCTGAAACCCCGAACTTCTCCTCAATTGATTTTACCAGCTCGTTTAATTCAAGCACGGTCATTGATTCAATTTTATCCAGCAATTCTTTGAATTTTTCTGACATAATTTTATGGTTATTGAGTAATCCCCGACGCTTCGGTCGGGGCTCCGACTTCGCCTCGCGAACGTCGGAGTTGATCCAAGACCACCGCCAAACGGCGCATTGGTGAAGCTAATAGATTGGCGAGCTGATTGTATAACACCTCGCGACTCGGAATGGCGGCAAACGTCGTCATCGTTTGAGCGTCCACGAATTTACCCTCGAAGATGCCGCCGAGAATCTTCAGGCCATCTTTCAGTTTCTTCGTGAACTCATAAATTCCTTTGGCCGGCGCCAAAGCATCACCATCCGCCTTGTCGTCGGACAGGTAGGCCAAGGCGACGGCGCCCGGAAGATCGGGCGCGCCGGCGCCCAGCGCCAATTTAATCAGCGTCTTTTTGGCGACCGTGAGATCAACTCCCGTCTGTTTTAACGTCTTGCGCACGATGGTGGCATCGGCTACCGAGAACGTCTTGAAACCGACGAAAACCACCGTCGGCGACGCGCTTATTTTCTCTTTAAGCGAACTCACAATACTGGCTTTCTTGGCTCGACTGATCGGCATAATTTAATTATCTTTCACAAAAAAATCGACCTCGGCGGGAAACTTTACTGCCCCTCCACTACGGTCGGGGTAAACCCGCTGTCTTTGGTAACTAACTCACTATAATCCTACCCGCCCAAACTGTCAAGCAGATAAACGCCAAGCAGGCCGATAATAATAATCAAAATGAAACCGGTCACCATCTGCCAAAAAGTTTTGTCGAAATAATTCATCATTTTAGCGGAATAAAAGCGCCGCCAACCGGGACCAAAAACCGGGCGGCTTGGGCACCTCGATCGTTTGGCCCAACACTTGAGGGGTAACGGCCGGAGTTTTAATTGCACCGGGTGGCGGAGGCGAAGCCTCGGCCCCGGCGACAATTGTTCTGGCCGGCGGTCGCGGCTCGATGGCGGCGCTCGCGGCCACCAACTCGGTCAGTTTGGTTTGCAGCATTGCCAACTGCGCCTCTCGCTCCGCCCGGCCAAGTACGGTCGCGAACACTTGGCCGCTGGGGGCGACTAAATTGACCGAGGCCGTGGCCACGAAGGGTATCGCGATTGCCCCACCCTTGGCGATAATCGTGTCGGTGGGCAAAACCATAATTTGCTTACCGCTTACTAAGCGCCACTCACCGAGGTTGACCTCCGTCCCGGCTAGATTCTTAAGTTCCACCGCCGGTTGATTAATCAGCACAACATCACTCAACTTAATTTCCGGATCGGTCACCCGCACCGTCGTCCGGGCCACGGCTTCTTGTTCACCCTGCGTCAAGTCCATCAACACATTATACAAACCGGGATAGGTATAAGTGTGATAAACGCCTTGTCCGCGACTAGCCGAGCCATCACCAAAATTCCAATAATAATCCACATTGGCGGTTTCGCTCTTACTCAATCCCTTAGCCGTGGCCCGAAACAAAATACGCGAACCGGTGGCTAACAATCGTTCCCGGCCAATGTTAACCGACAAATTTGATGACTCTTCCATCACGGATAGATCGCTGGGACTAGAATAGGTTGAGCCAGTACCACCATCAGAGATACCGCCACTACTAGCTGGCGACAGTTCAACTTTGGTGTCATTAGCATCAACCGTAATATAATCCTTAATGTCGTCAAAGGTCTTTCCTCCAAGAGGGATGCCGCTGACATTGGTAATATCTTCAATCTTAGAGAAGGGCCCGTGAATCGTCCGGTACTCAATAATGGCGGTCGCTTTGACTAATCCAATGCCGTTGAGCGTCTTTAACTCTTCGGAACCGGCGGTATTGATATTCACCTTACCGGCCACCCACAACGGAGCGGAGATGAGAAAAATCAAAATCAAGATTTTAAATTTCATAAATAAAAATTAATAATTAATTTCATCCACCAACTCACCGCGCACGTTGTAGAGTGAAATCGTTTCGCGATTCTCATCCCAGAGTTCATCCGACTGGTTCAAGAAAATCCGCCACTCCGCACCATAGAAGTCCGCATCTTGATAGTGACGGCCAACACAGGCTTGATAATTATATTCCTGCGCCACAAATCGGCGGCAACTGGTATTCAAATCATCCCGGTAATCCACCAACTCATTACCATCTTGATCGGTGGTGAGATTAGGCGCGTGGCAAGCCCCCAAACCGGAAATATATTTGTAGCAATCTTTGTCCACTTGGGCGACATTGGCCTCTTTCGCCGGCGTTGGGCACTGACTCCAGAGGGCCGGAGTGAATTGATAATCAGGCAAATCTTCCAAGTAGCCGCTACATTTGTTAGCCAAAAAACTTTGGACCGAATAAGGAATACTGGCTGGCATTTTGCCGCTAACCACGATCGCCCGATCGCCCGGCTTAAGTACCACCGGGTCTTGCGCCACTTGATTATGATTGCCGGTCAACAATCTCGAAGCCAGGGGGATACTTACCCGCCCGAACCGGCGCCCCGGCGCCGGGCCGTTGGTTAAAGTCCAGCCACTGATATTGACCGGCGCCAAGTTAGCCTGATCAGCTTGAATTTCAATGTATTCCTGATTGACGTAAATCGAGTAGGGCGCCGAACCGCGATCTAGATGAATCTTGCTCTGTGATGGTTTGGAGGTGGTTTCTGCCAGCGGCTGAGTGGGGATAATGACTGTCTCGGGATAAGTGGGGATTTCTGTCGTTCGCAAAAACGGACCGCTGGTCGCACCGGGATGAGTCGGCCCGCCGGCCAAATACCAAATCAAACCCAAAACCACAAAAAAGCCAACCACCCAGAACGCGTCAGTCTTAGCATCGCCGCCGGCCATATTACTAATTCTACCAAAAAATCAATCAGTTGCGAGACCTAACAAAGATGCCAAGACTGAACTCGGCAATTTGGCCTGCCTGATCACGAACGCTGAAGGTAACCTGATATGGTCCCGCCCGCGAATAGGTGTGCTCGAAAATGTTTCCCGAAGTAAAAACTGGATCGGGCGGAGGGGAAAGAGTTTCGTCACCCCAATGAACGGAATACATCAGGGCCTCTCCCTCTGGGTCAGTGGCGTGAATTTCCCAATTGCCACGACGTCCGACCAACAAAACGTTTGAGCCGGAAACCCCGGAGATTGTCGGTGGTGGATTACTCGCTGGAAGTACTGGAGCCGTCGGGGTAGCGCTTAAGCTGTTGGTAGTGGTGACATTAATAATGTCTTTCTTTTCGGTCGCTCCACCGCTTAGTCTGGCGATTAGTTCGAGAAGTAAGGCTTTGAGTTGAAGGAGTTTGGCAATTAGTTCGCTCTCATTTGCTACCGCCGCATTTTGAGTTCCGGTTGGCACCGCCGGAGCAACCATCAGGCTGGCCCCTATTATGACCAACAATACCAAAGCCATAAGACTAATTTTCTTGATCATGTGCTGAATTTTATCATGTTAGGCCGATAAAACACAACCCCCTCAATAAAATACATTTTCCGTTATGATTAACCAGCACAAAAACACCCCGACTAAGTCGGGGTGTTTTTGTTAGCTATAGGCCTTGGGCCTACACAAGTTAGCTATTAGTTAGGTAAGAACGCTGTTGGGGTCTCGAATCCGTCGAGCGCCCAGTATTGAGGCGTAAACTGAATGGCCCCGACGGTCGAGGAGGCGGCCACCAGAATCATCCGGTAGTTGCCCGCACTCTTAGTACCGGCGCCGCTTGCGATAATACCAATGAAGTTACCCGTTGCGCTGCGGTTCTTGAGTGTCCCAGTGAGCGTGAAGGTATAAGAACTGCCATCACCCGCTGGGTCAACGGTAGGATCAATACCATCAAGCGAGACCGTAGTACTGGCTTGGAGCTGATCGCCGCTACCACCGAATAGAGCAGTAGAGGTAGCCGCGTACGCGTTACCTAAACTTAATGGGGAGTAACCGTTGTAAGCCAACTGACTAATATTGGTGTAAGTACTGGTGGCCGTAGTGGAAGCAAAATAGAGTACGAAGTCACCAATCACCGGCTTAACCATAGAACCACCGCTAGCCGTCATCTTAAGCGGAATCTTGAAGGTCAGGGTTGTGGTTGAGATCGAGGTACCGCTATCAATAACCGAGCTTACGCTAGGCGTACCATTTAATGCGAACACCGGGGCCGAGCCGTACAGATACTGGTCTTTGCTGCTGAAGGCACTGCCTGGCGTCGTGCTTGAGGTTGAACCATCCGGTTGTTCCCATTGAACACTATTGGCGACCAAAGTGGTACTAGCCGCTTGGCCACCAGCCGTGGTCGGATAGTCGGCCTTGAGCAAGAGAACCTTAGTGGTGTCCTGCGCAACAGGAATGGAGAGGCCGGTGAAGCCGGACTGGCTACCATTAGCCACGCTGGTTGAATCGGAAGTGCCAAGCACGGTGCCAGCTTCGTCGGTCAAGTAGAGCGTATCAGGCAAACCGGCGGTGGCGGTGGCATTAATCTGAACATAAACCTTGGTAATCTTAGAATCACCATTCTCCGACTTGGCGTTCAAGGCCAACATCGTCAGCTTGCTAACACCGTTAGCGGTGCTGACTTTGTTGTTCTTGGCCAAAGGCGTCAAGCCACTGTTGGTACTAACCGTTACGGTTGAAGCGCCAGCCGGCTTGAAGGTGTGACTCCGGGTATTAGCCGAGCCAGACATGTCAGCGTAGGACTGGAAGCCAGCCGTATCGGTCGCCCGAACATTGTTGCTGTTGCCAGCGTAACCCTGAACGGCAACCACCCGATTGGCGTCAGTGGTGTTCAGTGATGTCACGTCAAAGTTCACGGTCAAATTCTTGGTCGTACCCTTAGGGACCTTAAAGTTGATACCGCTGATAATGACATGATAGCGATCAGACGAATCTTTGTTGAAGTCGCTGGAACTAACGGCCATCTCCTTCAAGAGCGTGCTACCGTCGAAGAAAGCAATCTTCTTGACAAAGGCACCGGGGTTAGAAGCGGAACCGCCAGATGGCGTCACCGACACTTGCAAGTCAACTCGGTCAACCGTCATATCAGAGCCGATAGCATCAATCTCAATGCCCCAAACCGGGACATTTGTCGTCTTACGGATATTTGAGTCAGGGACCGGAGTAGTGGACAATGATGCCGTGATTGAACCTTCGGAAGGAGCGCTGGTTGGCGTCGTTGAACATGGCTGACCAGTCAAAGGATTGAATTGACCAATTGGGCAAGTCGTACTGACTGGAGGCGTGCCACAGGGTTGACCAGTCAGCGGGTTAAATTGACCGATGGGGCAACCGCTACTAATGGGACCGGGGCCAGGACCCATCGCGGCAATGTTAGCCGAGACGCTGGTTTGGGTCAGAGGACCATAACGGCCCACTGATGGTAAGCCATTGGCCGACTGATAGGCCGCCACTGCCGCCTTGGTCAAGTTACCGTAGTAACCCATGGCCACACCCACTGGCATGGTAAGTAAACCCTTGCTCACCAAGAAAGTCTGCAGTGCTGTTACTTGCGCGCCGCGACTGCCAAGATTGAGCGGGCCAATCGGGACGGACATGGAGGCCGAGCCACCCGCCGAACCGCCACCTTGCAAGGCCGCGATCTGATTCATCAGAAGCTGTATTTGCGCCTGCAGATCAGAGAGCTCATCGGCGCTGGCGATAGAAACCGAGGCGCTCAAAACGAGAGCCACGGCCGCTACGCCGAGAAATATTTTCTTAATACTCATAAATTTTATTTGATTAATAATTTTGACCTAATTAATTTTTACTAATTTTTTATTATCCCCAGTGCCGCATAACCGACCGGCGGCGCCGAGGTCTAATATAAGAATTATTATAGTATGCCCACCAAAACCCCGCAAAAGGGCAATGTGTGGATAACTAAAACATCCTTATTCCTCCGATTCTATATTAAAGCCCCTTATTCGTCAACCAAGTAACGGCTCCAGCGGCGCTCACCCTCTTTCTTAAGCCGACCGGCTTTTACCAGCTCGGAGAGCTCTCTTTGGACCGTTTTACTGCTGAAATTGGGCACCGCTTGGGCGATTTCCTTAATTGACGACCAGCCCTTTTGCCTAATAAAGCCAAGGATCTGGCCGCGGCGGTCGGTATTTACCGGCCGAGGCGAGGTTTTAAGCGATTTATGGCTTACAATAGGAATAACTGATAATTGGCCCAGAATTGTCAAGTCCGCCCGAGATTTCAGAATCAAATCTTTAAGCCCGGCATACTCCTTGCGCAAAATCGAAAAGTTCATTTCGGACGCCGACTTATTCATTAAGGCCACTTCAATATAGGACAAAATTTGGTCAATGTCTTTGACCGCCAGATCAACTTGAGCGGTTTCAATATGACTAACTAAATCCAACGCTTTGTCCCTTAATTTCCACTTTATAGGGTCAGCGTCGGCCGTAAAATTCGTTACCATATAAGCACCGAGACAAAGCTTCTTGGCCTTTTGACCTATAGTGTCCTTTTGGCTGTCCATAGTGTCCTATATTATATAAAGGACAAAGTGAAATGTCTAGCCGTTTCCTGTTATAATAATTTTGATGGCCAAGAACAAGTCTAGAGAGCGATCGCCCAGAGAACCGGTGATTAACGAGCGAACCCGTCACGGTATTATCGCCGTGGTCTGTTTTGTTTTGGCGTTCTTCTTCGTGGCCGCCCAGTTCCAGTGGGCGGGAGCGGTCGGCAACACGGTCTATCAAGTGCTTGCTTGGCTCTTCGGGGCCGGCTTTTTGGCCCTGCCGCTGCTTTGGGCAATTCTGGGTATTTCCTTTCTTAAATCCGTCCGCCACAATTTTATCGGCTGGCGATTCGTGGCTGGTATCGTGTGTTTATTCTCGTTGCTGGCTCTGATGAGTACCCTTTCCCCCAGCCCAGTGACTAATAAATTGAGTGGTGGCTGGATTGGCGACACGATCGCCGGGCCGCTTCATCAATTGTTTGATTTCTATAGCGTTATTCTCTTGCTGGCCGCGGCGGCGATCTCGCTGTTGGTGATTTTTGACATTCCGCTTCAATCATTGTTGGTCAAGCCGCGTCTGTCTTGGGGAAGAAGAGTTGAGGAAACCGAACCGGAGATTCACACCTTGGTCGGCCCCGAGCCCCTAGAACCCAAGATCGAATTACCAGTGATTCCAGTTCGCATCACCGAACCTCCAGAAATTGACATCAGAAAATTTAAGTCTGATATTTCTTTCACTCCCCCGCCCTTGTCGCTCTTGGAACCGGATAGCGGCAAGCCAAACGCCGGCGACATTAAGGGTAATGCCAATATCATCAAACGCACGTTGGCGAATTTTGGCATTCTGGTCGAAGTGGACGAGGTGACGGTCGGACCCTCGATCACCCGTTACGCGATTAAGCCGGCCGAGGGCGTCAAGCTCTCGCGCCTGGTGGCGCTGCAAAACGATCTCTCGCTGGCGCTCGCCGCTCATCCGATTCGGATCGAGGCGCCCATCCCCGGCCGGTCGCTGGTCGGGATCGAGATTCCGAATCAAATGAAATCGCTCGTCGGTCTCGCCTCACTCATTGGCAGCAAAGAATTTGCCACATCACCATTGCCGCTTTTGGTAGCACTCGGTCGCGGCATCTCGGGCGCCAGCCACTTCGCCAATTTGGCCAAGGCGCCTCACATCCTGATTGCCGGCGCCACCGGCTCGGGCAAATCGGTGGTCATCCACACTTTCATTACTTCACTGCTTTATCGCAACTCACCGGAACGATTGCGCTTCATTATGATTGATCCCAAGCGAGTCGAGCTCACGTTGTACAACAAAATTCCTCACCTCTTAACGCCGGTGGTAACCGACGCCAAGAAAGCCATTTTGGTTCTCAAGTGGGCGATAAAAGAAATGGAACGTCGTTATGGCCTCTTAGAAACCTATTCCGTCCGCGACGTCTTTTCTTATCATCAAAATATTTTGCCCAAAGAAGCGGAGAATGATGCCATGCCTTACATTGTCATCGTGATTGATGAACTGGCTGATATCATGTCGGCTTATCCGCGCGAACTTGAAGCGACCGTCGTGCGCTTGGCTCAAATGTCGCGCGCGGTCGGCATCCACTTGATGCTCTCCACTCAACGGCCGAGTGTCGAGGTCATCACCGGCCTGATTAAAGTCAACATTCCCTCGCGCGTGGCCTTGCAAGTCGCCTCGCAAATTGACTCGCGGACGATTCTCGACATGGCCGGCGCCGAGAAACTGCTCGGGGCTGGCGACATGCTCTACATTTCGGCCGAAATGTCTAAACCGGTGCGCCTCCAATCCGCTTTCATCTCGGAAGATGAGGTGAAGAAAGTGGCCGCCCATCTGGCGAAAAATTATGAGCCGCCGGCAACGGGCCCGGGCGACAAAGTTACGCTCACCGAAAGCGGCCAAAATCAAATCGGCGACTCCGGTATGTTTGAGGAAGACAGCGGTGATGACGATGAAATGTATGAACAAGCCCGCGAGGAAGTGATGCGGGCCGGTAAGGCCTCGGCCTCTTATCTCCAACGCAAATTAAAAATCGGCTACGCCCGGGCCGCCCGCCTGCTTGATATGCTGGAGGAGCGCGGCGTCATCGGCCCGGGCGAAGGCGCCAAAATTAGAGAGGTTTATGAAAAATATAACACCGACTAGAGTGTTGCTCGGCGCCTTTTTTGTCTTCATTGGCGGTTATGCCGTTTATCAATCAAGTCAAATGATGATCGGGCCAAAAATTAATTTGCGGTCGCCAACCGATGGCGCCACCGAGGGTCAAGCGCTGGTGTCGGTTGAGGGTCAAGCGCGGCGGATTGCTTATCTGACCCTCGACGATAATCCGATTTTCACCGATGAAGCGGGTAACTTCAAAGAAAAATTGCTTCTGGCGCCGGGCTATAATATAATCAAACTTCATGCGGAAGACCGCTTCCGCCGCGTGATCGAGCGACGATTACAAATAATGTATCAATAAAATGGCCCTGACCAAAAAGAAAGACAAAGAAGAAAAACTAAGCGGCGCGGAAATTGCCGATACGATTAAATCAATTGAAACCAAATTTGGCGAAGGCTCGATCATGAAACTGGGCGAGAAGCCGAAGGTCGGCATCGGCGCCGTCTCCACCGGCTCGATCGGGCTCGACCTGGCGCTCGGCATCGGCGGTCTGCCGCGCGGGCGCGTCATCGAAATCTATGGCCCAGAATCTTCCGGCAAAACGACGCTCGCCCTCCACGTCGTCGCCGAAGCCCAGAAACAAGGCGGCGTTTGCGCCTTCATTGACGCCGAACACGCGCTTGATCCTGATTATTCGAAAAAGATCGGCGTCAAAACCGACGAACTTTTAATCTCGCAACCGGATTACGGCGAGCAGGCGCTGGAAATCGCCGAGAGCTTGATTCGCTCCGGCAAAATTGACGTTATTGTGATTGACTCGGTGGCGGCCCTGACGCCCAAAGACGAGATCGAGGGCGATGTCGGCGCCTACCACGTGGGCAAGCAAGCGCGCTTGATGTCGCAAGCGCTCCGCAAGATGACGGCGATCGTCGCCAAATCGAAAACGGTCGTCATTTTCATCAACCAAATTCGGATGCAAATCGGCGTCATGTTCGGCAATCCGGAGACGACGCCGGGCGGCAAGGCACTCAAGTTCTACGCTTCGGTTCGCTTGGATATCCGCCGCATCGCCCAGATTAAAAAAGGCGAAGAAGTCGTCGGCGGGCGCGTCCGGGTCAAAGTCGTTAAGAACAAAGTGGCGGCGCCGTTCAAAGCCGCCGAATTTGACGTGCTTTATAACGAAGGCATTTCGCCCGAAGGCGAGATTATCGCGCTGGGGGAAAAGACCGGCACGATTACCAAATCCGGCTCGGCTTATGGTTTTGGCGAAATTAAATTGGGCCGCGGCTACGACGCGGCCCGCATCTTCTTGCGCGAGAATCCCAAGATCAAAAGTGAAATTCTAAAACTAACCAGACAGAAATTGGCGGATGATCGAGTATAACGAGATTAAAGAGCGCAAATATATTATCCTCGACGGCGAACCGTACGAGGTTCTTTCGAGCCATGTCTTCCGCAAACAACAACGGAAGCCGGTCAACGTCACCAAGTTGAAAAATTTGATTACCGGC
>CAZJJW010000014.1:14890-17728 GCA_964546425.1 uncultured Candidatus Saccharibacteria bacterium
CGCGGCAACACCGTCCAGGGCGGCTCGAAGAAAGTGACGCTCGAAACCGGCGCCGAAGTTGATGTCCCGATGTTTGTCGCCGAAGGCGATATTCTCCTCATTAACACGGCCAATGGTCAGTACGTTGAACGAGTAACGAAGAAGTAAATTTTACTTGACAAGTTTGCCGAGATATGAAAGTCTAAATTGAGGGTTGGTTTTTGGTTGGGAGTTCTTTGAAAATCGAAGGGAGATAGCCATGTTTGATCGAGAGGCTCTGTCCGCGAGAGTCGGTGACTCTCTGGTGGTGTTTGTGGACTTTCTCTACGCTGTGGTTTTCGGTCTAGTGTTGCAAGCAACATTTGAAGAAGTGATCGACTCTGGTCAATTGAGTTTCTGGAACAAGGCGGCCCGATTCACTCTCGTGGTCGGAGTTTTCTACTTCCTGGCTTGGGACTGGCTTCATGCTCGGATTTTAACCATTAAACATCCTTACACCAGCTATCGAAGGTTCTTCTTCGATATCGCTATCGCCTGCCTAGCGTACGGCTCTGCCCTCAAGGCGATCCAGGGGAATGCGGAGTTTTTGCTTTATAGTGCCGGCGTGCTTTTGATCGGGGCTTTGTGGGCCAGACGATTACTCCAAGAATACCCCACCAGCTCTGACCGAAGGGAGTTTGTAATCATCCAACAACTTCAAACCCACTTCGCTCTTTCGGTCGTGGTCACTTACTGGGTCCGATTCTGGCTTTACCCAGGGCCAGTAGGAGTTTGGTTGATTGTCCTGGTAATTTTTGGGGGCTGGGCATTTGTAGGTTTTTACGAGTTTTGTTTGCCGCGTCCCGCCGCTCTGATTGGTGGGCCAGGTCCCTTGTTTCCTCGTCGTAATGTTGCTAAAATGAGAGCAGTGTGGATAAAGTACCGCAGGTCTTCAAATAAGGAGAACCAGAATGTATGATCGTATGGCGCCAGAAATGAAAGAGAAGTTGATGGTTGGGGTATGGTCAGTGACCATTTGGGGTTTTTCAGTTCCTTTCCTTGGTTTTGTGGGAGTGATAGGAGCTTGGCTTTTAAACCTCGCAACTCTCGCGGATATGCTTTTTATCGCGGGGTCAGCCCTTATGGTAATGGTGATCTATGTTGTAGCTATGGTGGTGGGTTATCATAAAGCCCCCATCAATTTCATCAAGATCATCGAATTTCAGGAGGAAGAGGAAGCCCGGCGCAAATTGAGGTAGGGGCGCATCTCCCACCCAATAGTTCTTTGCAAGGCCGACCAAGCGTCGGCCTTTTCGTTTTGTTCTCCTCATTAACACGGCCAATGGTCAGTACGTCGAACGAGTGGCGAAAAAATAAATCTAGCGCGCCACGAACGGCAGCAAGGCCATGAAGCGAGCCCGTTTGACGGCCGTGGCCAGCTGGCGCTGGTGTTTGGCGCAGACACCACTACGCCGATGACCCGCGATCCGGGCGTAAGGATCGAGAAACTTCTTCAAAGTTTCCAATTCCTTATAATCAACGGCCTTGATGTTATTGGTGCAAAAATGGCAGTATTTCATATTTAAAAAGGAATATCTTCGGCGTTAATTTCTTCTTCGGGGTATTGAATGGTTTTGGGAGAATCCGAGACATCCGATGTTGGGGCTCCTTTAACATCGGATGTCTGACTGCCGACATATCCGCCGCCGCTCTTAGGCCCAAACTGGACTCGGTTGGCAACAATTTCGGTCCGGTATTGCTTCTTGCCGCTCTGATCATCCCAACTGCGCGTCTGCATCCGGCCTTCCACTAAAGCGGACTGACCTTTGCGCAAGTACTGGGCCACAATTTCCGCCTGATTGCCGAAGATCACAATATTATGAAATTGCGCGTCTTCTTGCTTGGCGCCGTTTTTGTCTTTCCAAACGCGATTGGTCGCCAAACCCATCGTGCAAACTTTAACCCCCGAGGGCAAGGTCTTCAACTCCGGATCGCGCGTCAGATTGCCGATTAGAATTACTTTATTAAGATACATGGATTAAATTTTCAATTTCTTTATCAATCGCCGCGGCCGTCATTGAGACCGGACTCACTTTCATTCTCGGGACTCGCTTGATCGTCGGCCGGAGCGGCTCTTCGCGGGCCGTGATTAAAAGGTGGCGAATAATCGTGGCGGACTTTTTCAAACTGGCCACCAGGATTTGCGCCCCTTCGCCCGGCGCCGCAAAGTGCACCGTGCCAAAATAGGCATCGCGAAAAGTTGTGCCTTGGTGTTCGATCACCCGTTTGATTGGGTAAGCGAGATTGATGAGCCGCGGCAGATCGGCGCGCTTCACCTCGCCG
This sequence comes from uncultured Candidatus Saccharibacteria bacterium, assembly GCA_964546425.1. Taxonomy (GTDB): domain Bacteria; phylum Patescibacteriota; class Minisyncoccia; order Phycocordibacterales; family JACOZG01; genus CAZJJW01. Next base: position 17,192 of record CAZJJW010000014.1, read on the forward strand.
AGGGCGCCGGTGATTAAAGATTTGATTTGCTCCACCGCTTCCGGCACTTTATCCTCCGGCAAAAGCGGCGTTAAAAGATAGCCCAGTTCGTAACTCTTCAAATCCATGGCGGCATCTTAGCAGGCGACCCCAATAAAGGCAAGGGCGTTAAGCGAGTTGGTCAGGGAGGCGAGCAGTTGTTGGGGCATAAAAATATGTTACTCGGCCGCTTTCAAAGATTCAAGTTCGGCTATCGCGACGGAAATTTGTTCAATGAGATCGGCGATCTGCCGTTTTAATTCAACTTGCTCTGACGTCGTTGAAGCTTGGCTCGCCAGTTCGTTCATATACTCGGCGCATTGATCCCAATTCTCCACCACCAACTCTCCGTCCAGATTGCAAAAGGTGTCAAAATTATCGCCCGTCAAAACCGCCGCGGGAGTGTTCAGATGACGGTAAACGCTCGGCCACCCGGCCGCCAGCCAACCCAAACCCAGCAAAACCAAAATGGCCGCCAGACCCAAATAATTTTTATTTTTAAGCATCCTTATTATTGTA
>CAZJJW010000015.1:0-6256 GCA_964546425.1 uncultured Candidatus Saccharibacteria bacterium
GGCGGTGGCGGCGGTGGTGGTGGGGGCGGAGGCCGAGGCAGTAGCGGCGGTGGGCGAAGGGTGGCCCTTCCGGCTGTTCTGGGGGCTTCGACCCAAGCTTGCCCTTTATACCTAACTAAATATATCCGCCAGGGCTGGGCCAATGATCCGGTAGAGGTAGTGAAGTTGCAGCGATTCCTTCGAGAATTTGAAGGTTTCTCCAATCTCGCTATCACCGGTATCTATGATGGCCCGACCTTCAATGCGGTAGCTGTCTTCCAGGTGAGGTACAGTCGTGATGTCCTTGGGCCTTGGGGTATTACTTACCCGACTGGTTTCGTTTTCATTACGACTCGGCTGGCCATCAACAACATTTACTGCGCCCGTTCAACCGCGACCAATCTCGATTTGCGCCATGTTTATGATAATTATCGAGTCGGGCCTTATGCCGTCAGCGCCGAATCTGGCGGCCAAGAAAGTGATGACGAAAGTACTGGCACCACTTCTCTTGGTGTAGCGGGCACCAGCAGTACTAGCACTTTAGCGGCTATTGGCGCGGCTGACATTTTAAAACTCACCTCGGATTGGTGGTTAATCATCTTGTTACTTTTAGCCATTATTACTTTGGCTTATTTCATTTGGAAGCTGCGACCGGAGCCGGAAGCGGGTAATCCCCCTCGGTCGCCACCGGACGATGGTGAAGAGGTGATTATTGAAGAAACCGAGGATGAGGACGTAGAAGATCAACTCCCGCTTGACAAGTTGAAGTGAGCGGCGTAGCTGTGTAAGACAGTACATTGTAAACAGAATAGTTCGAAAGGCAAGACCGGGCTTTGGCCCAGAAGGAGATTCTCATGTTGGCGAGGAAGTTTGGTTGGGTGTGTTTGTTGGTTTTGATGACGGGAGGTTGCACGGACGGTTGGATCAGGACGCCGGTCCTCCTAGATATCATCGAGGCCGCCGCCGGGCCGGATGAGATTAATGTTGAAGTCACAACATCCCAGCCGTCCCCACCGCCGACCCCGGCGGTAGTTGTCCCGCCACCTCCACCAGCAGTGGCCCTGACGGTTGGTGGTATTCAGTTGCCGCCGGGTGGCACCACCATCATTTTGGGCGGAAGCATTGAGTTGAAATCTGGCCCGGTCAGCGGCAATGTTGGCCCGGTGAGCTTCCAGTGGTGGGTCAACGGCGTTTTGGTACCGGGTGCGCTAGGACAGACTTTTGTCTTTGTCCCAGCTGGCGCTGGAGTATTCACGATCGTGGTGGTGGTTACCGACGCGTCTGACAATCAGGCCCAGCAACAAGTAATCATTGTTGTGTTGCACAACCCACCCCCTCCACCGCCGGTGATCGTATATACCATCACGGCCAAGATCCTCAAGCCACTGCAGGACCTCACCTTCAAGGTTGGCGATCATGTCAAGCTCGAAGCTTGGTCAAGTGGTGGCGCGGGCGACACCGAGTTCCATTGGATCTCATACGGTGTCATGAGGATTCTGGGCACGACCGTGTGGGACAACGAGATTTGGACGGCTAACCCGACCATTGAGGTCGAGTTCCGCGATCCAACGCCGGGCCAGTTTCCCGTTGACCACTTCATGGAAGCGGTTGATAAGGAGGGCAACAAGAGCGCCCTCCAAACAGTCCGAATCCGGGTTATCCCCTGATCTTTCTTTCGTCATGAAAGGCATGACTCATTGTCCCGTTTGCCAACAGGCAGGCGGGACGTTTTTTTATCCACATTTGCCGGGGACTTGCTTTTTTTATGGGGTATGGTAGCTATAAAAGGGGTGCTTATTAATATCAGCAATAATATGAAGAAATATCTAAGTATTTTAACGATTGCCGCCGTTTTAATTAGCGGCCTTTCCCTGCCTGTGGCCCAGGCTAATGAGATTGTCTTAATGGCCAATATGCTGGGTCCGGTTAGCGGCCAAGACTATATCGCCGGCGAGGACATTGCCTTTGGCGCTTCAGCCGAAGGTGGTGTGGCCCCATACACTTACACTTGGGATTTTGGCGATGGCACGACTGGTGCTGGCCAGAGCTTCGACAAGAGTTTTGACGAGGTTGGCTCGCGAACGATCACTTTGACTGTCAGCGACTTTGCTGACCATGATGTTGTGGTGACTCGCTCCATTACCATCAAGAGTGGTAATCAAAACCAGACCCCGACCGTTGACCTCAAAGTTAATAATCAAAACGGCCCGGTAACCATCGCGCCGAATACCTCTTTTACCCTCTCGTGGACTTCGAGCGATGTAACCGCTAGCACTTGCAGCGCCTCTGGTTCTTGGACCGGCAACAAAGCGCTTTCTGGTTCGGAAGCCACCACCACGCTCGCTAGCGGTTCGATGGTTTTCACCCTAACTTGCGTCGGTGCCAACGACATTCAAGCGAGCGATTCCGTGACGGTTAATATCTCAACCGGCGATGGCGGACCAGTCGCGCCAGTGATCACTAATTTGCGGATTACCGATGTTGGTCAGCACAGCTTCATTGTCCGTTGGACAACCGATAAGGCGGCTGACAGTCGCGTCATTTATGATAAAGTTTCTCATCCTGATATCAGCGGTCAATCTGAACCGAACTTCGGTTATCCTAACTCCACCGACACGTTCGATACCGGTACTAAGGTGACCGAGCATGCGGTTACGGTAAGCAATCTGGATGCCAGTACGACATACTTCGTTCGCGCCCTCTCGCGTTAACTTGAGTTATAATTAGAGCGTGACCATTAGACATAATGTTCGCGTCGCCGCCCACACCACCTTTGGTGTGGGCGGCCTAGTTTCTGAATATTGGCGCGTCCGGACGCCGGAAGCGCTGGTGGGCGCGGTGCAGGCGGCCCGGGCGCGCGGGCAGAAGCATTGCCTTTTGGCCGGCGGCAGCAATGTTGTTTTTGGTGACAAAAAATACGATGGCCTGGTGATCCATTATCTGGCTGACCCCAAAGCCTCGCCTTGCCAATGGCAAGGCGAGGCTTTGACATGCGAGGCCGGCCTCGCCTTGAGCCGTTTAATCGCGAGCAGTGTCAAGCACGGCCTGGCCGGTTTGGAGGCCTTGTCGGGTATCCCCGGCACAGTTGGCGGCGCCGTGGTGGGCAACGCCGGCGCTTACGGGCAGTGTATTTCGGACCACCTGACCGCGGTCCAGATTTTCGACCCTTTTGTTAAACACCGAGTGTTTAACAAGGGAGTGAGATGGTTTAACAAGAGCCAGTGTCGTTTTGCTTATCGCGACAGTATTTTTAAACACAAACCGTGGTTAGTTTTGCGAATTAAATTTAAATTAAAAAAAGGAGATAAGAAAACACTGGCGGCGAAGTCGCGGGAGATTATTAAAATTCGCGCGCGACGTTATCCGAGCGGTTTACGTTGCCCGGGTAGTTTCTTCAAAAATGTTTTGGTTAAGGCTGTTTCTAAAAAAGCGCTGGCCAAAATCGATCAGACTAAAATAATTGCTGGCAAAATTCCGGCCGGTTACTTGCTCGAAGCGGTTGGCGCCAAAGGGCTGAAATTGGGCGGGCTTAAAATCGCCGACTTCCACGGCAATTTGCTCGTGAACACCGGCCGCGCCACCTTCGCCGATGTCAAAAAGCTCGCCACTCTCCTCAAAACCCGCGTTCACAAAAAATTCGGCCTTGAGTTAGAGGAGGAGGTTAGATACCTGTGAGCGATATCCGATATCGCTCACCAGTCGTGGAGATGGCTAACGGCCTCGCCCATCTCTTTCGCCGGGCAATCTTTTAACCATTGTTGATATTCTGATGGACTGTCAAATTGCTCTAAGATTAGAGAGGTGTCAATCAAATTTCCCCAGCGATTATTCTTAATGTAGTCTTGATAACTCGACCATTCATAAGTTGTTTTAGGGACATGTTTGTGGATGTAAGCCGAGGTGTAGAGCAGTTGATCATTGTCTTCGATCAATACCGATCGATAAGAATTTTGAAATAAGTGACCGGTTTGTTGGTACTTGATGTTGAAGTATTTGGTGTAACCGATACCAATTCGTTGGAGAAATTTGGCCAGGCCGCCCTCGGCTAACTCTCGGACCAAAAGATGGAAATGGTTCGGCCTTAGAGTGAAAGCGATTAATTCTACCCCCTTGCTCTTGGCAATCGCGGCAATGGTGTCGGTTGGGATGTTGAATATCCGATATCGCTCATATTGGGTGACTAAGCGGCTAGGGTTGTCAAATGAGACGGCGGGTGCTTGCGAGTAGAGGATTAAGAACAAAAATCTGATCCAGTCACGGTCGTCGAGGAAAATTTCGCGCTTCAACACCCCACGATTGTAGACATGATAAACCTCATCCATTTCCCGATTATATCAATAATGTTGGATATCGGATATCGCTCACTTGGGGATAAAAGTAATACGCAATTCTTTTTTGGCTGAAAGTGTGATAATTTTAAGGCAAATGCCAGAACTTATTCCGACGATTGGGCTGGAGATTCATGCGGAGCTCGCGACCAAGTCGAAGATGTGGTGCGGGTGCAAGAATGATCCGGACCTGCCTGCGCAGGCAGGCGAAAAGCGGCCGAATGTGAATGTTTGTCCGGTTTGCTTGGCCCATCCGGGCACTTTGCCGGTGGCGAATAAGGAGGCGGTGCGAAGCGTTTTGCGCGTTGGTTTGGCGCTTGGTGGTGAGGTAGCCGATTTCAGCGAGTTTGATCGGAAAAATTACTTTTATCCGGATATTCCGAAGGGTTATCAGATTAGCCAATACAAACATCCGTTGGTCCGCGGTGGCGAGTTACGGGGAGTAAAGATCACACGCGTTCACTTGGAGGAAGATACGGGCACATCGAAACATGATCAGGGCGATTTCTCTTTGGTGGATTTCAATCGCGCCGGTGTGCCGCTTATGGAACTCGTAACCGAGCCGGTGTTGCACAGCGCTAAAGAGGCCGCCGACTTCGCCCGCGAATTTCAGCTGGTCTTGCGCTATCTTGACGTGGCCGAAGCCAATATGGAGAAAGGGGAGATGCGGGTGGAGGCCAACATTTCGGTGGCTACGCCGGAGAAAAATTCTAACGGCTTCACCCGCCTGGTGGCGGGCTCCGACGCCGATCATAATTTTTCTCCGGCTGCGCTCGGCACCAAAGTCGAGGTTAAAAACTTAAATTCCTTCCGTGCCGTGGAAAAGGCGATTGAGTTTGAGATTAAAAGACAGTCAGAAGTGTTGGCGCGCGGCGAGCCAGTGGTTCAAGAAACGCGTGGTTGGGATGAGATAAAAGGGATTACCTTCTCGCAACGGCAGAAAGAAGAGTCGCATGATTACCGCTACTTCCCCGACCCCGATTTGCCGAAATTAAAAATTGGCGAGCTTGAGGAGTTTAAAAATCTGAAGGAGACGATTCCCGAATTGCCGCAAGCGAAGCGCGAGCGGTTAACCAAGCTTGGGATCCAAGCGCAAGATGTGGAGCAGTATGTTGGTGATCCGGAATTATCTAAATTTTTTGACGCGGCCGCGGCCGAGTTGAAGACCTTAGAGCTAATTAAAATTTCTTCCAACTTCATCGCCAACGACATTGCCGGTCAACGAAGAAAAGAACCCGATTGGCCTTTGCCGTCGCTTGATCACTTTGTTACCGTGATGCGGTGTTTCCAATCTGGCGAGCTAGCTTCGCCGCAAGCCAAAAGTTCCATCTTGAGTGGGACGATGGCGAAAGTGGCCGACAACGAATCCCTCCACGATTTGGTCGGTAAAACTATCGCCGCTAATCCCAAAGTGGTCGGTGATTTCCAACAAGGCAAGGAAGCGGCCCTGCAATTCTTAATCGGCCAGGGGATGAAGGAATCTCATGGCGCGGCCAACCCGGAAGCGCTAAAAAAGTTATTCACCGAGCGCCTTGGCAAGCCAACTTGACAAAAAAGGGCGGTCGTGTATGCTGGATATTGTAAGAGTTTTTCTCACGATGTATTCTTCACTGTTTTTAGTGTAAGGAGGACTAGGAGAAAGAGGTCGTCTTACACCAAGAATTAGTGAAAATCACAAATAATGGCTAAGAAATTGTATGTTGGTGGTTTGCCTTACGCGACCACCGACGACACCCTGCGCGACGCGTTTGCCAAAGCTGGCACAGTCGAATCCGCCAATGTTATCGTTGATCGGATGACCGGTCGCTCCAAGGGTTTCGGCTTCGTTCAGATGTCTAACGACCCTGAAGCGGATGCCGCGATTGCGATGTGGAATGGTCAGGATTTCGAGGGACGCAAGTTGACGGTCAATGAAGCGCGGCCACTCGAATCTCGCCCGCCGCGGCGCA
>CAZJJW010000015.1:6356-14946 GCA_964546425.1 uncultured Candidatus Saccharibacteria bacterium
GTGGCGGTTTGCTGTGTTAGGATTAATGTTGTAGGATTAATTCTAGGACGGATCGTTTCCGTTTTAGCGGTTGTGCTGGATCTCAGCACGATTGCGCCAATTACCTGTCGGGGAGAGCAATTTCCCCGACAGGTATTTTTTATGTGGACATGGTATACTAAAACCATGAACAAAAAACAAGGCTTCGCGCCCATCGCGGCGATCATCATTGTTCTCGCCGTCATCGCCGGCGGCGCGTATCTTTACACCAAAAATAAAACTGTGGTCCCGGCCACCAACTTGGAGGCTAAGCCTCCAAGTGAGACTTCCAACTGGCAAACCTACCGGAATGATAAATATGGGTTTGAGTTTAAGTATCCGGAGAATTGAGTTGTTAATTCCGATAGCAAATCTGTCGTGAGTATCTCTGATTCTGGTAAAACGGTGAGAATCTATCAAGATAATACACCTCGTTATTCAGGAGAATCAGGAGATTTTGTTGATTTTGGTTGGGGTGGTGATGGATTTGGTGGGATGGTAAGGAGTGTAAGATATTTTGAGAAAACCTTATCCATTACTGCTTCGGGCTTTGGTGATGATCCCCAAGATCAAAAAATTGGAGACCAAATCCTCGCCACCTTTAAGTTTACTTATCCAACATCTGTAATTGATCCAGTTTCAGCGCTTAAGGAAGTCACCTTTACACTTCCAGTGGGAGTGAAAAAACCTGACCCGTCCACTGGACAACAAGTTGGTGAAACCCAAACGTTCATAATGGGCAATGATCCGTATGGTTTTTACTCTAACGGTGTCGCCCGGTTGGGAGATGTGGTTTATTATTTTGATAGCCCATTGGTTAGCGCGAGCAAGGAAAACATTGGTCTTGTTATAGTTAATGCCGGCTATGGCGCGAGCATGACGGATGTTTATTTAGTATTGGTTGGAGATATGACGACTCGGCCAAAACAACTAACCTACGCTGATCTATGGAACCATCCCAATCTTAAAAATAATCCGCCGTACAAAATTGGCCTCAGGAGTGTTGAATTCAAAAATGACGGCATCGTTGAGGTGACCACTTCCTTACGCTACGGCAATAATTTCTCTGGCTACGACTCAACGATTAAACTGCGCTACCAACTCAAAGATAACCAATTAATTCCGCTGGCGGTGTGGGACTAATCGACCCCGTGATATGAGCGATATCGGATATCGCTCACGGGGTCCTGGCGACTTTATCATCGGAGATTTTGGTGGTGAGTATTTTCTTTTTCTCTTTATCGCAATTGTAAGTTTGCCTGCTATAGCTGGCAAACTTCAAATCTTTACTACTTCAGCACTCAAATTCGAATCCTTGCCGCTCGCGTTCTTTTATGTTACCGTGATGATTCTTATGAAACAAATTCGTAACATTGCGATCATCGCTCATGTGGACCATGGCAAAACGACGTTGGTGGATGCTTTGTTGCGCCAGTCGAATATCAAGATCGGCAAAGTGGCGCAGGCGAAGGGCGATTTGATTATGGATTCTAATGACCTGGAGCGCGAGCGGAGGATGACGATTTTTTCTAAAAATGCGTCGGTCAGGTGGAAGGGTGGGGATGGGGCGGAGTATAAAATAAATATCATCGACACGCCCGGCCACGCCGATTTCGGTGGCGAGGTCGAACGCGTCCTCAAAATGGCCGATGGTTGCTTGCTTTTGGTTGATGCCAAAGAAGGGCCGATGCCGCAAACGCGCTTTGTGTTGAAAAAGGCCTTGGCATTAGGTTTGCGGATTATCGTGGTGATTAACAAAGTTGATAAGCCCGACGCCCGGCCGGATTATGTTTTGAATAAAACTTTTGATTTGTTTGTCGAACTCGGCGCGCCGGATCACTTAATTGATTTTCCCGTTTTGTATGCTTCGGCTAAAAATGGCCTCGCCGGCCGGACGCCGGCGCTTGGTAAGATGACGGACATCACACTGGTTTTTGAAACGATTGTCAAAGAAGTGCCGCCGCCGGCCGGCGAGGCCGGCAAACCGCTCCAGATTCTCATCACCAACATCACTGGCGACGAGTGGAAAGGCCGGGTGGCGACCGGCCGGGTGGTGAACGGGGTGGTGCGCGCCGGTGATGAAGTGGCGCACATCAATCGCCGCGGCGAAATTAAAAAGTATCGCTTGGCTTCGCTGATGAGTTTTGAGGGACTGGAGCAGGTTGAGGTGGCTGAAGCCGTGGCGGGCGACATTGTGGCGCTGGCCGGCATTCCTGAGATTACGATCGGCGAGACAATCGCTGACTTGTCCGCCGAGGCGAATCCGGCATCACTGGCCTTACCGCTTCTGGCGATCGAGGAGCCGACGGTTAAGATGACTTTTATCGTGAACGATTCGCCGCTCGCGGGCCGTGAAGGTCAATTTAGCACCTCGCGCCAACTCCGCGAGCGGCTAATGCGGGAGTTGGAGAACGATGTGGCGCTACGGGTCAAGGAAGCCAACTTGGAGGCTAAGCCTCTTCAACTTGGAGGCTTAGCCTCCAAGTTGATTGTTTCCGGTCGCGGTGAGTTGCATCTCGCCATTTTCATCGAGCGCCTGCGGCGCGAAGGCTTCGAACTTCAAGTTTCGCGACCGCAGGTGATTGAGAAGGTGATGGGCGACAAAACTCTGGTGCCGTTTGAGCGAATTTTTATCGAAGTGCCGGAGGCTTACACTGGTGAGGTGATTCAAAAGTTGGGCAGTCGTCACGGCCGGCTCGAGCAGATGGAAATTAATCATGGTCTGGCCTCGCAAACTTTCGTCATTCCGACCCGCGGCCTCTTCGGTTATCGCAACGAATTCCTGACCGATACTAAAGGTTTTGGTGTTATGAACTCGACTTTTTATCAATATCAAGAAGATCCGCAAGAATGGAGGGACGAGCATCAGGGCTCGCTCGTCGCTTCCGAGAGCGGTGAGACTTTGCAATACGCCCTGGTTAATCTCCAAGAACGCGGCACGTTGTTCTACGGCCCGGGCGCCTATGTTTACAAAGGGCAAGTCGTCGGCCAACACTCGCGGCCGGGCGATCTCTTGGTGAATGTTTGCAAGGCCAAACAATTATCCAACATGCGATCGAAGGGCAGTGGTCCGACTGAACATTTCGATAAACCGCGAACCATGGGCTTGGAAGACGCGCTCGAATACATCGGCGACGACGAGCTGGTCGAAGTAACGCCTACAAACATCCGCATCCGCAAACTGATTCTCGACGAAGCCGAAGCCCGCCGGCTGGCGCGGGGGATTAAGGAGTAAGTTTTTTGGGGTCTTGTGGTACAATACTTTTATATATGTCACCGCTCCAAATAAGATTTCACTGGTTGCAAGAATGCTGGTTATTCCAGAAGCCAAATATCGAGTCCAAAAAGTGGCATCCTGATGCTTTTGATTTTTACTTCTCGCTTAGTGGATATTTGTGGATGCCTACCACAACACAGAAATTTGAAGGGAGGAAGAGGATCCTATACGGAATTTTAACTTTGCTCGTAATTACTTGGATTGTTCTTGATCTTAATATTTTTTAAATTTACATCACTACCACCCCGGCTGCGCCACTCTTCCTCAGACGAGGAGGGGGTGCCGTAGGTGGGGTGGTTGTGTTACAATTTAGGACATGGAACCCGCGATCAAAGGTCTGCCGAATCAGTTTGTTTGGGAGCCGGTGGTGGAGAATGCCGGTAACTTGGAGGCTAAGCCTCCACTTGGAGGCTTAGCCTCCAAGTTTATTGTTTGCGGCATGGGCGGCTCGCATTTGGCGGCCGGGTTTTTAAAAATTGCCAATCCGAAACTCGATCTCTTAATCCACCGCGATTACGGTTTGCCGCGGGTGCCGGATTATTTTCTTAAAGACAGTTTAATTATCGCCAGTTCTTATTCTGGCAACACCGCCGAGACGATTGATGCCTTCAAATCGGCCCACGACGCCAGTCTTAAAACCGCGGTTATTACCACCGGCGGTATTTTGCTTGATCTAGCCAAGTCTTCTCAAACTTCTTATATCCAACTCCCAACTTCCAATTTGCCGCCGCGCCTGGCGCTTGGTCATTCGATTAAGGCGATGGCCAAACTGGTCGGAGATCAGACGACGCTCAATGAATTAGCGAAACTCTGCGACTTCTTGCACCCGGACCAGTGGCAAGAAGCGGGTAAAAATTTATCAGAAAAGTTATCGGGGCGCATCCCAATTATTTACAGCTCGACGATTAATTTGCCGTTGGCTTACTTTTGGAAGATTCAATTTAATGAAACAGGTAAGGTGTCGGCGTTTTACAATGTCTTGCCGGAATTAAACCATAATGAGCTCCAGAGCTTTGATCAAACAAGTGATACTTTTCACTTTATTTTTCTCCACGATGAGGCCGACGACCATCGGATCCATCAGCGAATGTCAATCACGGCCGATCTCTTGAGCGCGCGTGGTTGGCCGGTGACGGTTTTGAAAGTCGCCGGCGATGGTGTTTGGGAGAAAATTTTTAATAATGTTTTGCTCGCCGCTTGGACAGCGTATTACACCGCGCTCAAAAATAATCACGACCCGGAAGCCGTCCCGCTCATCGAAGAATTTAAAAAGTTGATTGTTTAGTGTGCAACACCGAGTGTTGCTCAATCGGTTGAAAGAAAAAAGCCCCCGACACGGTATGGGGGCTTGGGAGCGCCAGTGCCAGTCGGCGCGATCATCAGTGCCAACAGGCGAAAATTCCGTCCAGACTGCTCACCCAGGCTTGATAGAGACGGAATCCCACAACGCCAAGAGTTGGAAGCACGGCCAATAAAATGAACCATTTCGTCATTTGCCACCTCTCTTTCTACCATTGACTATACACCCACGACTTTTCAAAGTCAATGTGTTAAAATAAGGCGATGATTAAGAAAATCAGTCTGACTGGCTTGATTTTATTTTCGCTCGCCGTTGTTTCGGTTTGGTCTTTCCACCTCGTTTCCGCGCAAACCAACGTTTGCCCGGCGGGGTATGGTTCGATCGGCAAGGATGGTAAGAGTCATGATGTCTGTTGCAATAAAGATCCCAACATCGAGACGATGGAGTCGCGAAAATTAAAGTAGTTGGTAATACTTGCAAGATATGCCATAATCATTCTATCACATATGTATTTAATTTTTGACATCGGTGGTTCCAAGATGCGAGTGGCGACATCGGATGACGGCCGGACTTTCAATGAGCCAAAAATTGCGGACACGCCGGAGACTAATTCAGAACTGGTGGCAAAGTTGGGTGAAGTGGCGCGCGAGTTAACTTCCGGCACGGCACCGACCGCCGTTTGTGGTGGCCTGACGCGCCGCAGGTACGCGGCGCGGGAAGAAATCAAAAAATTATTTACTGGCCCGGTTTATTTGGAGAATGACACGGCGTTGTGCGGTTTGGGCGAGGCGCACCAGGGCGCCGGGCGGGGGAGCAAAATCTTAGTTTACTTCACGGTCAGCACCGGCGTCGGCGGCGTGCGTCTGGTTGACGGCCAAATTGATCAGAATATTTCCGGTTTTGAGCCCGGCCACCAAATTATTAATTATTTAGAACCCCAACTGCGTTTGGAAGATTACATTTCCGGACCGGCTTTGCAAAAAAAGTTTAATCAGCCCCCGCGCGACATCACCGACGGCAATATTTGGGACGATGCGGCTCGCATTTTTGCCGTGGGACTTCACAACACCATCCTCCATTGGTCGCCCGACACTGTGGTTATCGGCGGTAGCATGATGAAGGTGCCGGGGCTGATGCTCGACGACATTGTGCGACACCTGAAGGCCATTCTGACAAGTTTCCCCACCCTCCCGACGCTAAAGAAGGCGAACTTGGGCGACTTCGGCGGCCTGCACGGGGCGCTAGCTTACCTAGCCTTGTTAAAGGTCTGACCTTAAATCCCCAAAAAGGTCAGACCTTGGTTTGGAGACTTATCCACTTTTGGAACTGGCGTCACTTTGGTGCTAAAATGGAGGGATGAAGAAAAAGCGCGTCGTCAGTTTGAAGAAGATTAAGAAGCGCGATGGGACGATTGTCGCTTTTGACGAAGAGCGGATCTCAAATGCCGTCTGGAAGGCGATGAAAGCTTCCGGTGAAGGGACAGAGGCGGAAGCCCGCCTGATTTCTGGCGCGGTGGTGAAGGATTTGCTCACCCTGGCCAAAAAATCGGACAAAATTTACATCCCGGCCGTGGAAGAAGTCCAGGATAACGTTGAAAAACAATTAATTCTCCACAATTTCGTCAAGACTTCGAAGTCTTACATCCTTTATCGCGAGCGGCGCTCCGAATTGCGGCGCGAGAAGGGTGAAGTGCCCAAAGAAGTTAAAGAATTGGCAACGGCCAGCAAGCAATATTTCCGCAATCAGTTGTCGGAGTTTGTTTATTACACCACTTATTCCAAATGGATTCCGGAGAAGAATCGCCGTGAGACCTGGCTCGAGACGATCGATCGTTATGTTGACTTTATGCGCGAGAATTTGGGTGACAAACTGACCGACAAAGAATACGCCGAAGTCCGCGAATACCTGCTCGACATGAAAGCGCTCGGCTCGATGCGTTTGCTCTGGGGCGCGGGCAAGGCGGCGCGCAAAACAAATGTTTGCGCCTACAATTGTTCTTACATTGCGCCTGGTTGCTGGCAAGATTTCGCCGAAGTGATGTACGTGCTGATGTGCGGCACCGGCATCGGCTTCTCGGTCGAGCCCCAAGCGGTGGAATCGTTGCCGATGATCCGCCGTCAGATTAAAGACAAACCGGTGACTTATATTATTCCCGACAGCAAAGAAGGTTGGTGTGACGCCTTCACGCTTGGACTTAAAACTTGGTCCGAAGGCCGTGATATTATTTTTGATTATTCTGAAATTCGCCCGCAAGGCGCGCGCCTCGCCACCATGGGCGGGCGCGCCTCCGGTCCCGGACCTTTGCGCGCCTTACTGGATTTTTCGCGCGAGAAAATGTTGGCCCGTCAAGGCCGACGACTCTCGACGCTCGATGTCCACGATATTATCTGCAAAACCGGCGAAGTGGTCGTGATGGGCGGCGTCCGTCGCTCGGCCCTGATCTCACTCTCGGCCCTTGATGATCAAGCGATGCGTGAAGCCAAGAACGGCCAATTCTACTTGAGTAATCCGCAACGGAGCATGGCTAATAATTCGGCCGTTTATAATGATAAACCCACCCCCCAAGTTTTTCTTGACGAGTGGATTAATTTGGTCAAATCGCAATCGGGCGAGCGGGGCATTTTCAATCGCGGCGGGTTGAAATATCAATTGCCGGCGCGCCGCCTGAAACTAAATAAGCCCGATGAAGAGGAGTGGGGCACCAATCCTTGCGGTGAAATCATTCTTCGCTCCAAACAATTTTGTAATTTGTCGGAAGTCGTGGCGCGGGCCGAAGATACCGAAGAAACCTTGCTCGAGAAGGTGCGCGTCGCGACGATCTTGGGAACTTATCAGGCAAGCTTAACCCATTTCCCCTATCTCTCGAAAGAGTGGCAGAAAAATTGCGAGGAAGAGGCGTTGCTCGGCGTCTCGATCACCGGTCAATTTGATTGTCCGGCCGTGAGCAATGCTCACACCCTGCGCCGGCTGAAGGAGGTGGCGCTTGAGACTAATCGCAAGTACGCCGCCCGCTTTGGCATTAATCAATCAACCTGCGTCACTTGCGTCAAACCGTCCGGCAACGGTTCGCAACTTTTCGATTCTTCATCCGGCATGCATCCGCGCCACGCGCCGTATTATATCCGCCGGGTGCGGATCGAGAGTCACAATCCGCTCTTCCACATGTTGCGCGACATGGGCGTGCCTTATCATCCGGAAGTCGGCCAAGCCAGCGAATCCGCTTCCACTTTTGTTTTAGAATTTCCGATTAAAGCGCCGAAGAATTCAGTTTTCAAAGATGACATCAGCGCTTTAGACCAATTGCAATATTGGAAAATGCTCAAAGAGAATTTCACCGAGCACAATCCTTCAACCACGGTCTCGGTGAGCGAGGGCGAATGGTTGAAAGTAGCTAATTGGGTCTACGATAATTGGGACATGGTCGGCGGGCTGACTTTCCTGCCGCGCAGCGATCATGCTTATCGGCTCGCGCCTTATGAAGCGATTACTAAAGAGCAATACGAAACAATGGTTGAAAGTTTTCCGCAAATTGATTTCTCCAAAATTGTGCTTTATGAGTACGAGGACAAGACGACCGGCTCCAAAGAATTGGCTTGCGTCTCCGGCACCTGCGAAATCGATATTCCCGTCGTCCCCGACGGGCAAGTCATCATCGCTTAGCAAAATCTCCCGCATTAAGCGGGAGATTTTGTTTTAGTGCTCTGCACCTGTAAGCCGAATTCTGTATCTGCCCGAAGGCAGACAGTAGTTATTTATCTGGGATCGTTGTTGCCAACGAGCTCAAGCGGCACTTCCCTCTCCGCCCAAAGGCGGATCGGGACACGGCCTTGCACTTGGGTAAGGATTTAGCCGTTTCAGCCGGACTTAACCGGGTCGTTTCTGTTCGCACCTCGATCCTCACGGACGGCGGGCGTTACCCGCTACCTTGCTGTCTGCCTTTGGCAGACAAGTGTTCGGACTTTCCTCCCCGATTTTTACGTCGGGGCAACTACTCA
>CAZJJW010000016.1:0-6401 GCA_964546425.1 uncultured Candidatus Saccharibacteria bacterium
GTAGGACATCGCCCTTTGGAGGCGAGTATCTTGGTTCGAGTCCAAGTCCGGCAGCATGATTAAACGGGTGGGCGATTGGTATGGGCGCTATGAGCGGCACATTTCGTCGATTGGCTTGATCGCCGGTTTCGTTTTCGACGCCGTCAAACTTAAGCGGGTGGACTTATTTTGGGAGAACGTTTGGGTTTTGGCGCATTTGCTGGTCGCGGCCGCCGGTCTCGTCGTTTTGAATTATTATCTAAATCGTCCGGGCCGAGCGGGGGAAGAATATCGTCTTTACACTTTCCAATTTTGGCTTATCTTTATCATTCAGTTTGCCTTTGGCGGTTTACTCTCGACTTTCTTGGTTTTCTACTTCCGCAGTTCGACGCTCGCCGCCAGCTGGCCGTTTCTTCTCTTGCTCGCTGGCGTCTTCATCGGCAATGAAATTTTCAAGAAGCATTACGCCCGGCTCTCGTATCAGATCAGCGTCCTTTTCTTTTCAATTTTTGCTTTCGCCATTTTCATCGTGCCGGTGATTGTCCACCGGATCAGCGATGGGGTATTTATCTTAAGCGGCTTGGTGAGTCTGGCGGCAATTGGCGGTTTTGTTTGGTTGCTCAAGTATCTGACTCGAGAGAAGTTTTATCAGAGCAAAAAGATTTTGATGTATTCCATCGCCGGTGTCTATCTCGCCGTCAATCTGTTATATTTTTTCAACCTAATTCCGCCGATCCCGCTCTCGCTCAAAGAGGCCGGTGCTTATCATTCAATAAGCAAGAATGTCGCCGGTAATTATGTCGCGACCGCCGAGCCAGCGAGCTTTTGGAACTGGTTTCGGCGCTACGACCCCATTCATGTCGTGCTCGGGGCGCCAGTTTATGCCTATAGCGCTGTTTTCTCACCCACCGCCCTTAACGTCGACATCGTTCATGTTTGGCAGTATTATGACGAGTCAACGCGCGATTGGGTAACGCTGTCCCGGATCAATTTGCCGGTAGTCGGCGGCCGCGACGATGGTTATCGCACCTACTCGATGAAGCGAGGCTTGGCTCCGGGTCGGTGGCGGGTCAATGTCGAAACCCCGCGTGGGCAGGTCATTGGCCGGATTAGATTCAAAGTGGAGCCAGTGAAAGAATTTGCTTCCTGGCCCGTCGTTTTGTTAGAATAAGGACTATGAGTGAAAAAATCAAAAATTATTTGGGGCTGGCGATAATTGTTGCGGTGTTGGGCGTTGGTTTGGCGGCCATGAGCGCCGCTAGTTCTTATGCTCGTTCCATTGGCCCCGGCGCCTACCGCACCTTCAGCACGAGTGGCGAGGGTGAGGCGATTGGCGTGCCGGATGTGGCCCAGTTTAGCTTTCAAGTTATAACCGAGGGCGATGAAGATATCGTTGCGCTCCAGAGTCAGAATACCGAGAAGGTGAATCAAGCGATCGCGTTTCTTAAGGGTAAGGGCATTGATGCCAAAGATATCAGAACCGAAAATTATAATGTCGGCCCGCGTTATCAAACCAACAACTGTAATTATCGTCTGCTGGGCGAGAATAAGATCTGCCCGCCGCCGGAGATTGTTGGTTACACAATTACTCAAGGCGTGTCGGTCAAGGTGCGCGACTTTAAGGTGGTGGGCGAAGTTTTAGCTGGCGTGGTGGAGAAGGGAGCCAATTCAGTCTCGCGACTTGACTTCACGGTGGATAAACCGGAAGCGCTTGAGAGTCAGGCCCGAGCCGAGGCGGTGGCCCAAGCCAAGAGTAAGGCCGAAGCCGTCGCGCGCGCCGCCGGCTTCCGGCTCGGCCGCTTGATCTCAATCAGCGAAGACGAGTTCCCGATGCCCCATTACAAATCTCTAGAGATGAATGATGCCAGTGTTGCCGTGCCGTCTATTCCCACAATCGAACCCGGTTCGCAAGAACTTCATGTTAGTCTGACGCTGACCTACGAGATTGAGTAAGAGCCAAGTTCTATTGCCGTCATTTTATACTCGGCCGGCTTTGGTGGTCGCGCGCGACTTGCTCGGCCAATTTCTAGTTAAGGGCAATCAAAAATTGATGATTACGGAAACGGAAGCGTATGTCGGTCCACGTGATCTGGCTTGTCATGCCGCGAAGGGACGAACCAAGCGGACCGAAGTGATGTTCGCCCCCGGCGGCGTTTGGTATGTCTACCTTATCTACGGCCTGCATTGGATGTTAAATATCGTCACCGGCGAAAAAGATTATCCCGCCGCGGTTTTGATTAGGGGCGTCGAGGGTATCAATGGCCCCGCCAAACTCACGAAAACCTTCGGCATCACCGGAGAATTTAATAACCAGCCCGCCAACCGCTCCACCGGCCTCTATATCGCTGAAAACCCAAATATCAAACATCGGATGTCCAATGTTTTAAGCGGCCCTCGGATTGGCGTCGCCTACGCTGGACCCGTTTGGTCCGCCAAGCCCTACCGATTTTACTTAGCCAAGTAATTCCTCCACCACTTTTTTGACATCCGAGCCATCAGCCTGGCCTTTCAAGTCTTTCATCAGCGTGTTCATGAGAGTGCCGGATTGAGATTTGTCGGTAACGCCGAGTTCAGCCATTTTAGTTTTGGCAATTTTGGTAATTTCGGCGGTGGACATCATGGCGGGCAGATAAGTTTCGAGTTGTTTCAGCTCGGCTTCTTCTTGGGTCGCTAAATCCTCGCGGCCGCCGGCGCGGAATTGGCTGATGGAATCCTGCCGTTGCTTAGCCGCGCGGCGGATGACGGCCAGCGCCTCTCCATCACTTAACATTTCATTGGGCTTGCGTTTCTTCGCCACCAATTCATTTGTAAACGCCGCGACCAAGCCCCGCACCACCGCGAGCCTGACCTGATTCTTCTCCAACATCGCCGTTTTGACGCTATTTTTGATTTCTTGATGTAGCATACTCCCATTGTATCAAACTTGTTAATCATCAAGCAAATGTACCCACACATATACGGTCGTATAAATACGGGTACATGGTATACTTAACTGATGGACATAAGGAGAGATAAGGTGACTCGGGTAATTTTAGGTCTGCTTGGTATTTCGGCGATTTTTGTTGTCGCGGCTATTGCTCCTAATACTCTTCAGCTGTTAAAATTTGTTGATCCTAAAAGGAAGCGGCAAAGAAAATACTATGTTAATCAAGCGATAGAGCGTTTACGTCGCAAAGGCTTCATCGAATTTAAAATTAATTCACAAAATGTTAAATGTGCCAGGTTGACTGCCAAAGGACGAGTCGAATTGACACGCTACGCTTTAGCAGAATTGAAAATAAAGAAACCCCGACATTGGGATGGCAAGTATCGGGTAGTGATTTTTGATATTAAGGAATGGAAACGGAATGTCCGTGATCGGGTTCGGCGTTGGCTGGAGCACCTGGGCTTCGTGCGATTGCAGAATAGCGTCTGGGTTTATCCTTACGAATGCCAAGAGGTAATCGCGCTCCTGAAATCTCACTTCCACATTGGTCGTGAGATCTTATACCTCAAAGTTGACTCAATTGAAAGTGATCGCTGGCTGAAAAAGGAGTTTGACCTCATTTAGGGTGCGACTTCGATGTACTAATATATTTACGGTCGTACACATATGAGTACATTACTCACTTCTATTTTATAAGTGTTATAATACGTCAAATGGCGAAAATGGACCCCTCGACGGCGCTCGGGGCAAGTAAATTCAAGCAATATTACCGCGCGCTTAACCTGGCGCAGAAGGCGGCGGTGGACGCGATCGAGGGTCCGGTGATGGTGGTGGCCGGGCCCGGCACGGGCAAAACGCAGATTCTTACCCTTCGGATCGCCAACATTCTCCGCCAGACCGACACGGCGCCGGATAGTATTTTGGCGCTCACCTTTACCACTTCCGGTGCTCACTCAATCCGCTCGCGTCTAGTTGAAATGATCGGCAGCGCCGGTTATCGAGTCAATATTAGCACTTTCCATAGCTTTTGTAATGAACTAATCCACGATTATCCGGAAGAATTTCCGCGAGTCATTGGCTCGCGGCCGGCGACCGAGGTGGATCAAATCCGAGTTTTGGAAGAAGTAATCGAAAAGGCCGCCCTCACTTTATTGCGGCCTTATGGCGAACCATTTTATTATTTGTTCCCGGTTTTGCGCGAGATTGAACGCTTGAAGAAAGAAAATGTCAGTCCGGGTGAATTAGCCAAACTGGTGACGATGCCGAAGGAACAGGAATTGGCGCTACTCTATCGCGATTACGAAGCGGCGCTCCGACGCGAGAAACTCTACGACTTTGCCGACATGATTATGGAAGCGGTGCGAGCGTTGGCGGCCAATCCCGACTTCCTGCTCCGGCTCCAAGAACGTTATCAATATATTTTGGCTGACGAACACCAAGATGCTAACCAATCGCAGAATGAGTTGCTGCGACTTTTAACAAATTTTCACGCCGAACCGAATCTATTTATCGTCGGCGATGAGAAACAGGCGATCTTTCAGTTCCAAGGCGCCTCGCTTGACAACTTCAATTATTTCAAAAAGCTTTACCCGACGGCCAAACTAATTAACCTGACGCGCAACTATCGCTCGACTCAAACCATCCTTGATTCGGCTCACAGTCTGCTTAGTGCCGGGCCGAAACTTGAAGCGAAAAAGAATGAACCAGAAGCGCCAATTTTGCTCTACGCTTTTTCTCGTCCAGAAAATGAAAGTCAGTTCTTGGCCGAAGATATTAAGAAAAGATTGAAGGTGGACGTGGCGCCGGATGAGATCACCGTGCTCTACCGCGACAACGGCGACGCGGCGCCGTTGATCGAGAGTTTGGAGCGCGCTGGCGTGCCATTTGTGGTTCAGTCTGACTCTGATATTATTGCCGATGTTGAGATTCAGAAATTATTGCTGCTCTTGCGAGCGATCCATCATTTCGGTGAGGCCGACTGGCTCTACCGCGTCTTGCATCTCGACTTTCTCAACTTAGATAACTTAGCCATTTATCGGTTGGCGCAATTTTGTAAAGTTAATAACGTTGACCCCTATACCGTTTTAGAAAAGAAGAAAAGCGTTTTCTCTGATTTCTACCAGAAGTTCAAACATTGGCAGCGCGACAGCCGCAATCTTAATCTGACTGACTTGTTTGGCGCCGTGATTGAGGAGTCCGGTTTCACCGCCTCGCTGCTTAAGAAACCGGATGCCGCCGAGAAAGTCGCCAAGCTCCAAGCGCTTTACGAAGAAATGAAAACTTTGACTAGCCGCGAACGTGCTTATGGTTTGAACGACTTTATGAGCTATCTCGCGCGGCTCGAGAAGCACGGGGTGGCGCTTAATGCGAGCGAGCCGTCGGGGTTCTCCGGCGTCCGTTTGATGACAATGCATCGAGCCAAGGGTTTGGAGTTTGATTATGTTTATATTATCAACGCCTATGATGGTCATTTGGGTGGCCGCCGCCGCCGCGCCGCTTTCAAATTGCCAGTGCGCGGCGCGACGGAAGACGATCAAGATTCGGAACGGCGACTATTTTATGTGGCGCTGACGCGAGCTAGGAAGCAAGTGATTATCACTTACGCTGAAGCTTTGCCCAGTCGGTTGGTTGAAGAAATCGACAAAAAATTAATTAAACTAATCAAACCAGTTGAGAAACCAGTCTTGAATTTGCCGACCAAACGCCGGCCGCAACGGCTGTCGCTTGAAGAGAAAGCCTACCTTAATAAATTATTTCTTGAACGCGGCTTGTCGGTGACCGATCTCAATAATTATTTGCGTTGTCCGCTCCAATACTTCTTCGTCAATCTCCTGCGTCTCACCCGAGTCCAAAACAAACATCTGATGTATGGCACAGCCGTCCACGGCGCGCTCAAAGAGTTTTTCGACGCTTATCGCGCCGAGAAGAAATGGTCAGAAAAAAAATTGGGGGCCAGATTTAAATATCATCTCGAACGTGAACCATTCTCGGAGCGCGATTTTGTCGAGAGTTTGAAAAAAGGGGAGCGGGCGCTCGCCGGTTATTATCAGTGGTACAAAAATAAGTGGCCGGATAATATTATTAATGAATTTAGTATCCACGGTATCGTCTTAACGTCAGAGATTAAGTTAAAAGGCAAAATTGATAAACTAGAAATCGCCCAAGATGGTCGCGAGGTGCGCGTGGTGGATTACAAAACCGGCAAACCTAAAACCCGCAACGACATCATGGGTTTAACCAAGTCGAGCGACGGCAACTATCATCGGCAATTAGTATTCTATAAACTCCTGCTCGACCAAGGCAAGTATAATGTAGTCTCCGGCCTGATTGATTTCATAGAACCCGACGAAAAAGGTCGCTACCACCAAGAAGAATTTGCTCTCACTGATGATGAAGTAAATAATCTTAAAGAATTAGTCCTAGAAACCGCCAACAACATCCTAAACCTCAAATTCTTCACCACCGGCTGTGGCAAGAAAGATTGCGAATATTGCCG
>CAZJJW010000016.1:6501-12099 GCA_964546425.1 uncultured Candidatus Saccharibacteria bacterium
TGTCGGACATTTTTGATTGTACCAAATATGCGCTATGGCGGATATATGGAAGAATGATTTTTTTACTTCGTATCTTGCAACTGAATGGCCGGGATGAGGCCGAGGAACATGACGAGGCCGAGGAGGAGATAGATGTAGCGGAAGGGGAAGAAAACGAGGAAGAGCGAGGTGACGAGTGGCGCTACAATCGTGGCGAACGGCACAGTGTTGCGTGAGACGAAGACGATGTTAACATCCGAGCCGTCAATTTTTTTAAAGAGATATGTTTCTTTCATCACCTCGATACTCGCTGCGCCAACTCGGGTGACGAAAAACGCGATGGTCCAGAGGAGCCAGTTAGGTCCGAGCCAGGGCAAAATGAGCGTGGCCGCGCCGGCAATCGCGATGCCGGCGATCAAGATTTCTTTCTCACCCAGGCGCCGGTCAGCCAGCCAACCGAGGATAATATCGAGCAGGACAAAAGGGATCAGCATAATCGTGAACATCAAGCCGATCTCGCTCCAGTCGAAGCCTAAATGTTGATGGAGATAAATCGGTGTGTAAACAATCATCACGACGTAGAAAAAATTAAGCAGGAAGTCTATTTTTAAAATCCGGTTAAGCGCGCGATAGCGGTCGTTGGCCGGGTCAAAAATTTTCCTCAACACGCCCGAAGTATGTAAATGCTCGCGCCCGAGGGCGGTGACATCCTTGAAATGAACCAGTGCAATGTAGCCAAAGGGGAGAAGCACCACCATGGCCACCCGGTAGATGGTGGGGAAGCCGAAGTGTTCCACGAGCCAACCGGAGAGAAAGGGCGAGGCGAGCCAGGCCAGATTGGTGATGGTGAGAAAGGTGCCGCGAATGCGCCCGGTGACCCGATCGTCCGAAAGACGCTCGAGGTAGAGGTCAAGATTTATCGCGAGGAGAAAGCTGGCGACCAGATAAACCGCCAAGAAGAGGATGGGCAAATAACCGCCGGCATAAAAACTAAGGCTGCTAAGCGCGATTAGGTTGATCACGACGAGCCAAAGTGTGGTCTGGCGGTGGCCGACCCATTTGATGAGCTGACTCGAGTTGAAGGCGGCAATCATCGAGACCGAGGCGGCCAGGGCATAGAAGATACCAATCGAGCGCTCGGAGACGAATTGTTCCAAGAACGACGAGTTGACGTAAGCCGCAATGGCGGTGCTGACAGCCAAGAAGAACCCGGCGACATAAGCCCAGAAGCGAAGTTTGCTTTTGTTCATTTTCGTACGGGATTCATACTTCAATTAAGACCGGCAAGATGATCGGACGTTTGTGAGTTTTCTGGAACAGATATCGGCCGATTTCTTCGCGGACGATATTTTTCACATAATCAAAGTTAATCGGATGCATTCTGGTCGTGGCTTCTTCGATCTTCTTCTTGGTTAAAATTCTGACGTTGCGCAACAGTTCTTGCGACTCTTTGAGATAAACGAAACCGCGCGAGAGAATATCGGGCGACTTGCGCACCTTGCCGGTTTTAGTATCAATCAAGATAACAATGACGAACATGCCGTCGGTGGCGAGCATTTGCCGATCGCGGATGACCACTTCTTGGACATTGTCCGAGCCGATGCCGTCAACCATAATCACTTTGCTCGACGCCGTTTCTTTGAGCGCCACGATTTTCTTGCCCTTGTCTTGAATTTCGATGATCATGCCGTTGTCGGGCACGACGATATTTTTCTCCGGCATTCCAAGTTCGAGCGCCAAGTCTTCATGCAAGCGCAGTTTGTGATGCGAGCCGTGAATCGGAATGAAAAACTTGGGCTTGATCTTTCGGTGGAGCCATTCGATCTCGCCGCGGTTGCCGTGGCCGGAAGAGTGAATATAAACTTCCGAAGTGCGGTAGCTGATAATTTTGGCGCCTTGCCGGGCGATGTTGTCTTTCAATTTTTGAACCGTGATTTCATTGCCCGGGATGATCGAGGAAGACAGGAGTACGGTGTCGCCCTTTTTAAACTTTAAATTCTTGTGAGTTTTGTTGGCCATGCGCATCAGGGCCGCGAACTCCTCGCCTTGGGCGCCGGTGGCGAGAATCACCACCTTGTCGTCCGGATAATTATCAATCTCGGTGGCGGGAATAAACGTGTCTTTCTTCACCTTAAGCATGCCGGCTTGCGTCGCCACCTCAATATTGGTTTTCATGCTCCGGCCCTCGACGATCAGTTTGCGGCCATACTTCTCGGCGACACCGATGATTTTAATCATCCGTTCGAGTTGCGAGGCGAAAGTGCCGATGAACAAGCGGCCTTTGATATTTTTAATAATTTCCTCCAGATTTTTGTTCGTTTCGCGCTCGGGCACCGAGAAACCGGGATTCTCGATATTGGTGGAATCGGAGAGCAGCAGCAAGGTTTTCTCCTTATCAAAGATTTTGTAAGTCACTTCTTCTTCCGGCGTCGGGTCGCCGTCGACGGCGGTGAGATCAAGTTTGAAGTCGCCCGGTGTCACGATGAGACCGTAAGATGTTTCCACAATCACACCCATCGAGTCAGGTATCGTGTGAGTGACGCCGAAAAAACGCACCGGAATCTGACCCATTTTCACCCTCGTGTCGTTCTCAACCACAATAATATTAAGCGGCGGCAAGTGAGGGAATTCGTCCATCCGCTTTTTCACAAAGAGCGAAGTCAGATTGCGAGTGTAGAGCGGCGGATTGCCAATCCGATTCATGATGTAAGGAATGCCGCCGGTGTGATCGAGGTGACCGTGAGTGATGATGACGCCGCGGACGCGGCTCTTGTTTTGCTCCAGATAAGTAACATCGGGGATAATGTAATCAACGCCGGGCGCGTCGTCGGTGGGGAAGGCAAGACCGATGTCAACGATAATAATGTCTGGTCCGATCTCGATTACCGTCATATTTTTGCCGATTTCCTCCACGCCGCCGAGCGGAATAATCCGAAGATCGTCCTCTTTAAGCGGCGGCGGCGCTTTAGATACCGGCGCCGACGGGCGATGGGGAGGTCTGGGTTTCATTGGCGGTCGATTTTGAGACATAAATTATTTAACGAATAATGGCCAAACCCGATCAGTGGTCAAATACCACTCGTTCATGGTGGCGAACCGGTCCGAGGCGGTGGTAATGGGCACCAGGGCAACGTTCTTCATCGCCGCCGGGATCGCATAGAGAAAATAGGGTGAATAGATGAAGATGGCGGGCAAATCGCCGGCGATAATTGTTTGCAAACGTTCATTGCCAGCCGCAATTTTCGCTGGATTGGAGAGGGCGCGGGTTTCTTCCAGCAGTTTATCAGCATTTGTGTTGGCGTACAAGGCAATATTCAAACCCGGGTCCAGGCGCTGCGATGAGTGCCAGAAGGGGAAGAGGTCCAGGCGCCGGCCCAAAATTTCGCCAAAGAAGAGCGCGTCGTATTGTCTGGGGCGGATAATACTTTGGTTGAGATCGCCAACCTCGTAAATTTTTAAATCAACTTTGGCGCCGAGCTTTTCCCAATCGTTTTTAATCAAGCTGGCGGTTTGCTCAAGTTCTGGCGTGTTAGAAGTGGCAAGTGAGAGCGCGAGAATGATCGTGCTGGTGGTTTTGCCCTTAGTTATTTTTTTCTCCCATTGTTTTTTGACCTCATTCCAGACCCAGCCGTTTTTCGTCAAAACATTCTTGGCTGATTCAATCCCCGAGGTCGAAGTGGCAGTATTGGCGGCGATCGAGGGCAGGGGACCCCGGGTAATTGAGCCATAACCATGCAAAACGGTTGTGATAATCACATTTTTATCAACGGCGAGATCGAGCGCTTGCCTCACCTCCTTATTAGCCAGAACTGGAGCGCGATTTTGATTTAAAAAGACGGCGAAAATTTTTGGGAGCGGTGATTTGATGAAACGGGCGCCGCCGGCTTCCAGCGCGGCGGCGCTCTCGGCCGAGATGGCGCTCAAGCTCTGAATATCACCATGGCGATAAGCGGCCACAAGCTCGGCTTCATTGGGGTAGAAATTAAGGCGCCACTTTTTAATTTTTGGTTGACCAAGGGCAAAATTACTAAAAGCAGTCAGATCATAATATTCCGGGATCCCCAATTTATTTTTTTTAATACCGCTGATTTGATATGGACCGGAGCCGATGCTCTCCAAGTTAAATTTGGAGAGCGGAAAAGTTTCAGTCTCAACCTGACTCCAAATGTGTTTGGGCAAAATGCCCATAGTCGCGTTTTCCAAGAACGACGGGTAAGCTTGTTTGAGGTTAAAGATAATCGTGCGGTCGTCTTGCTTGATTACCTTGACGCCATCCCAGGCGGCGCGCTTGGCGCTTTTTAAGAGCGGGTCCTGGGCGCCCTCGATCGTAAAGCTGACATCATCAGCGATGAGCGGCTCGCCGTCATGCCAACGGAGACCATGCTTGAGAACGAAAGTGTAAGTCAGGCCGTCGGGCGAGACGGTATAACTTTCGGCTAAGTCCGGTTTCGGTGTGCCATCTGACGTGATTCTCATCAAGCCGGAATAAATGATGGCAGTGAGATCGCGATCGGCGTCGGAGGAGGCGAGAAGCGGGTTAATGAAGCGCGGCGCGCCAACAATACCTTCGGCCACGGCGCCGCCGCGAGCCGGCACCTCGATAGTGAGAAGCTGGCTGACGCCGGCCAATAGACCGAACAGGCCAACGCCTAAAACGACGAGCCAAACCGCAAGCCAACGACATTGCGGCGAGCTAAGCGAACCAAGAACGCGAACAATTTCGCGAGACATAAGTGGCTAGATGAAGAGGTTGAGAATGCTGGTTAAGACGAATAAGATTGCTAAGACAATAGTGCTGATGAAAAGGATTTTTTCGAGGCCGCGTTTGGTATGCATAATGCCGCCGCCGGCCGAGCCGCCGAAGGCGCTGCCGAGCCCCTCTTCGCTCCGTTGCACCAGAATGGCGGCCACGAGTAAAACCGACAAAATCACTTGCAGCCAGGGTAAGATGTTTCCGAGAATTTGCATCAGTCCCGAGTATTGTATCAGGTCTCCAAAAGAAAGCAAGTTGGACTGAAAAACGAAACCCCCTCTTAGAGTAAGAGGGGGCAGGGGGCGTTACGATAACTCACTTGAGCGATATCCGATATCGCTCACTCCTCGGTGTACAAAAACGTGATGATTTTGTAAGCGCCGTTCACTGACTGGAGAACATGGTGGATCTTGGGTTGCGGACTCTCGCCGAGCCATTCTTGGATTCTGTTCTCAAACTTTTCCGTTGGCTCTGCCAGCTCAGACTGATCAAATATGGCGATTTTCATAACTCGCCTCCTTTCTGGTTTTATACCTACGCTATTTGTTTGTAGCTGTCAAGTTTGACGAGATGGGTTTTTTCTATATAATTCTTTCTGCTATGACCAACAATAAAATAAACATCAAACCGTTGGGGGATCGGGTGCTGGTGGAGCCGCTCGGCAAGGACGAGAAGGGCAAAACCAAAAGCGGGATTATTATTCCGGACACGGTCAGTAAGGAGCGCGGCGAGCAAGGCAAGGTGGTGGCGGTGGGCGAGGGGCGGCGCACCGACGAGGGCAAACTCATTCCGCTCGCGGTCAAGAAGGGGCAGAAAATTATTTTTTCTAAATACGGTCCGGATGAAATTAAAATTGATGACAAAGA
>CAZJJW010000016.1:12199-13651 GCA_964546425.1 uncultured Candidatus Saccharibacteria bacterium
AGACAAAGTCGAGAACCTGGGCGCCGAAATTGTTAAGGATGTGGCCCAGAAAACCAATGACATCGCCGGCGATGGCACGACTACGGCCGTGATTTTGACCCAAGCAATTGTGAGCGAAGGTTTCAAGCGAACGACGCTCGGTGTCAATGCTATGGGGGTCAAAGCCGGTATTGAAGCGGCGGCGCGCGAGGTGGTTGTGGCGCTTAAAACACTCGCCAAGCCGATCAATTCCAAACAGGAGATCAAGCAAATCGCCACCATTTCGGCCGAGTCGGCCGAATTCGGCGAGATTATTGCCGAGGCGATTGATAAAGTCGGCAAGGATGGCGTCGTCACCGTCGAGGAATCGCAATCGTTCACCGTCGAGTCGGAGCTGGTGGAAGGAATGCAGTTTGATAAGGGCTACGTTTCGCCTTACCTCGTCACCGACGCCGAGCGACTAGAAGCGGAATACAGCGACCCTTACATTTTAATTACCGACAAAAAGATTTCTTCGGTCAAAGAAATTGTGCCGGTGCTGGAGAAACTGGCCCAGAGCGGCAAGAAAGATTTGGTAATTATCGCCGAAGACGTGGACGGCGAGGCGCTGGCGACCTTGATTGTGAACAAGCTCCGCGGCGCGTTCAATACGCTCGCCATCAAGGCGCCCGGTTTCGGTGATCGGCGGAAAGAAATGCTTGAGGACATCGCGATTCTCACCGGCGGCAAAGTGGTTTCGGAAGAAGTCGGGATTAAATTAGAAAGTGCGGATTTGAAGATGCTCGGCCGGGCGCGCCGCGTGGTGGCGACTAAAGACAACACCACGATTATCGGCGGCGTCGGCAAGAAGGCGGAGATTGAGGCGCGCGTCGGTCAGATTAAAAAGCAGATTGAAGCGGCCGATTCGTCTTATGATAAGGAGAAGTTAAAAGAGCGCTTGGGTAAATTATCCGGCGGCGTGGCGGTGATCAAAGTCGGCGCCTCAACCGAAGCCGAGATGAAATACAAAAAGTTGAAGATTGAAGACGCGGTGGAAGCGACCAAGGCGGCGATTGAAGAGGGGATTGTCTCGGGCGGCGGCACGGCGCTAATCCGCGCCGGCGGCAAGGTCGCACATAAAACGATTAAACCGCCGTCGGCGGATATCGCGCAGGAGTTTGAAGTGGGCGTGAAGATTCTGTTGCACGCGCTTTCGACGCCGTTGCGTCAGATTGCCATTAACGCCGGCAAAGATGATGGCGAGGTAATTGTTGATAAAATTCAAACGAGCAAGGGTAATGAGGGTTACGATGCCAACGCTGACCGAATCGTGGATGATATGTTCGCCGTCGGCATCATTGACCCGGTCAAGGTGGCGCGGACCGGCCTCGAACGCGCCGCCTCCGCCGCCGCGATTCTCCTCACCACCGAAGTGGCGATCACTGATGAGCCGAAGGAAGAAAAACCCCCGATGGGCGGCGGTATGCCCGGCGG
>CAZJJW010000017.1:0-13455 GCA_964546425.1 uncultured Candidatus Saccharibacteria bacterium
CAACCTTAGTTTCAATTTCTCTTTTTATGGAGAGTATGATGATCGGCATCGTTTTCCCGAGAGACCGTATTTCAGAACAGACCTGTCGGCCGTCTTTATGCGGAAGTCCCACGTCTAAAATGATCAGATCATACTTGTTGACCCTTGCCTTATATGATCCCTCATTGCCGTCCAGCGCCGTATCTACGACAAAACCTTCATCCCGAAGCGCCGATTTCAAAAAATCAACTATTTCTTTGTCGTCTTCAACGATAAGAACATTCATACGATAAGGAGAGAAATTTCCTTATCATTATTATACCACAATTATCGGCATTCCCAGAGAGTAATAACTTGACGCCAGCGAGGACCCCGCAGAAGAGCAAAGCTCTCTACGGGGCAGGCCAGCTTAGGACCTCGAAGGGTCTCTCGCCGATCTGTTTCCCCGCCAGCGCCAAATCATCATCCCTAAAAGCAAAATCACCCTATTTGAGTGATTCTGCTTGTCTTATCAATCTATAACGTCAATGGCCACATTCATACCATAAAATCATTTTCTGCGCAAGTCATCAAGTGGCTACAAAGACTTTTTTCATTTGACCAAGCTATAGGTTAGCCAGTTTAATCGCAACAAAGAGCACGCCGACGCCGAGAACGGTCATAAAGGTGGTCCAGTGGGTCGGGTGGCTGTGATGACTTTCGGGCAACAAGTCGCTGGCGCCGATGTAGAGGAAGAAGCCGGCGAAGACGGCCAGTACGACGCCCAAAAGGCTCTCCGGTAAAGTAAAAAAGAGAGTGGAGAGAACGCCAACCACCGGCGCCAGCGCGTCAACTAAAAGCCAACGCCAGGCGGTGCGCCTCCCACCCTGATTTTTCAAAATTAAGTTGACCGTATTGATGCCGTCAGAGAAATCGTGGACCAACACCGCGATGGCGACAATTACCCCCACCGCCGCTGAAACTTGGAAGGCCAAACCAATCGCCACGCCGTCGAGAAAACTGTGGATCGAGAGACTGCCGGCACCCAACTTGCCTCGAGCGTCGTGGTGATGTAAAACAATCAAGCGGTCGAGCATCAGGTAGAAAATAAAGCCGGCGGCGGTGATGGAAGTAAGAGTAGAAATATCGTACATTTGATTTCCTAGTTCAATCGCTTCCGGGACAAGATCAAAAAACGCCACGCCAATCACCGCGCCGGCGCTGAAACCAAGAATGAGATGCAATTTATCTTTAAACTTAAGCGCAAAAAGGCCGCCGAGCAAGGTGAAAACAAAAGTGGCCAGACTGATTAAGATAATCATAAATACTTGCGCTTCAAAGCTAAATGCTCTTGGTAATCTTTAGAAAAATGGGTGACGCCTTGTTTGTCAGCCAAATAAAACCAAAAGTTAGACTCGGTGGGGTAAATCGTGGCGACAATCGCGTCGAGACTCGGATTAGCAATCGGCGCCGGTGGCAAATTGACGTAGAGATAAGTCTCTTTGGCGACATCCACTTGAAGCGGCATGCCAGCGTCATAACGTTTCCAGAGAATGCCGGCGATTAACTTGCGCGTGTCAGATTGATTGGCCTCCTTCTCCACCAGCGACGCCATCGTGACAATCTGCTCAAGCGAGAAACCGGAATTGGCAATCTGATTATTGAGGGCCTTAATCCGCTCGTTAAAATTTTCGCGCATTAGTTCCACCACTTCTTTCTCGCTCACGATGGGCGGCAAGAAGTAAGTGTCTGGGAAAAGCTGACCCTCAAATGGCAGCGCCGAAATCACAAACTTATTGGCATCAAAATTGGGCAATGATCGCGCCAAAATAACAGCAATATCTTCAGCGGCTAAACCTTCCGGAATCGTTACCTTAAGCGGCTGGAGCGCGAATTGACCGCTGGTCACGCGCCGCGCCACACCAAATAGCGTCAGCGGCGCTTCGAAATAGTAACGCCCCGCCTTAACCCCATTCTCGTCGCCCGCAAACTTCACCAGCAGGCGGAACCAAAACGCCGAACGCACCACAGCTTGCGACTCGAGCGCTTCACTGATCGCCCGGACATCAGCGCCAGCCAAAATGGTGGTGACGGTGCCAACCGGGAAATTCCGCGGCGGCAAAATCTGCCAAACTAAAACCGTACCAAATAAAATGGCAACCAGAACCACTCCGCCAATGACATGACGATAATTGATTTTCATCATAACTACATGGGCAAATTAACCGGCGGCTCGCCGCGCTTCGACTCGATCTTGGCCAAAGAGGGCGTGGCCGCCGCCTGGCCCGGGAAGTGGAAAATCGTCGCCAGCTCTTCAGTGTTCAAAATGAAAGGTGTCAGGTGGAAGTTTTTGTACGGCGGTTGGAAGAAGGAGCGCAGTTTGTAAGCCTCGAGCATTTGCCGCTTATAATGTTCAACCCGCCGACCAAACAAGGCATCAACTCCCGGTATCCAACCAAGGATCCGCCGCAGATCTTTGCTCCAGTCTCGAAGATCGGTGAACCAGCCAAGCGAGAAGCCGTTGAGATCGCGCGAGCTGTACTGACGCATACTGCCGATTAGACCGGTAATGCCAGTAGTGTGAAAACTGGCCTGCGAGGCGAGATAAAAACCGCGAATCATTGTCTCAAAAGCAAATTTGTTGATGCTCCGCTCAAGCGCGGCAATCTTTTCTACCTGACCCTTGGTCGGATTGGGGAAACCGGGGAACTCGCTGCCCGTCCGCTCCGGTGTCGCTTCCTTGCGGATTTTCTCAATTTCTTTTCTGGCTTCATTTTTCCAATCAACCCTCTTGGCCCAAAACCACCGGCCCGGTTCGCGCCGAGTTTTGGTGTGGGCTTGAATTAAAATCTGAATCCAGGCATGCTCGCCCGACTTCATCGAGCCGAGATACTCGAGCACGGCGGTTAGAGGATCAATTTTGAATTCTTCCTTCGGGTCTTTGTCCAAACCGTAATCAATGTAGGTTTTAATCGGATAAACGTCGGCCTCGGATAATTTAAA
This sequence comes from uncultured Candidatus Saccharibacteria bacterium, assembly GCA_964546425.1. Lineage (GTDB taxonomy): Bacteria > Patescibacteriota > Minisyncoccia > Phycocordibacterales > JACOZG01 > CAZJJW01. The sequence continues at coordinate 2,962 of CAZJJW010000017.1, forward strand.
ATAAGTCCCCCAACCAATCATCTCGGCCGGATCATAAGTAACGTCGGCTGTGTAATCCGGCGCTTCAAAGATCTCAACGGTCGGATATTGGGCATAAATCTGCGATTCAATTGTCCGCTGATACTTATCCGGCGTCCAGATGAAAAACCTAACTTGGCCGCCGGTGGAGACAAGCTCAAGCGAAAACCACGTCTTGATTTTGCCGAGCAGATGTTTCTCCAGAAAGGTCGCGGCGCCGGGTTGATACATACTCGTCAAAATAATCTCCATCGCCGCCGGTGATTTGGTCAACTCGCGCGGCAACTTGATCTCGAGCAAAACAAAGTTTTCCCCGGCAAACGTTTTGAACCGACTATAGCTCGTCCATTGCTCCCACAAAATAAGCACCAGAAGCGGCCCGAGCCACAACGGCGCGAAATGAATCAGACCATAGAAAACCGCTTCAACCATCCATCAAATTATACCGTGGAGCAATTTAAACCGCAACGAACTGGCCGTCTTTGTTTTGCTTGAAGTACTTCGGATTCTTGAGATTGACGAGAATCGTGTTCGGTTTGACGTAACGTTCCTTCATCACTTTGGCAATCACCTCGTCCTTAGGCAAGGGACCGTTTTTCTTTAACACCTCTTTAATCACATCCCGGACAATCCCTTGAGCGTAGCCCCATTCGGCGAGCGCGTACATACCCCGACCGACTAGGACGAAACGTTTATCTTTAATCAATTCATTATGACAAGTGGCGGCATTGGCCTTGCGACCAAAAGTACTATCAATCGCCTTAGCGACTTCGGTGAAGTGCATCGGCGACCCATGGCGGCGCATAATCAGAAAGGCGTAATCGCGAATGCCGCGGACCCGGACATTCGGCGACTTAGTCAGCCCCCACTCGCCGATCGGACTTTGGCCAATCTCTTTGGAAAGCGCGATCCAATGTTTGGCATGAGTTTGAGCCGCTTCGGGCTTGACGCCATCGCTTAGAGATTTAACCAAGGTCGCCACCAGTTCCGGTTCGGACAAAAGAGCATCAACCGAGAGATTTTGGCAAAGATTCTTGAGCGAGCGGTGAATGGCTTCAGCCAAATTCCGGTCAGTGGTCCAACGATGATGGAAGGAGTCATCCTCGCGCAGTTTAGAAAAAGCGTCGCCGAGCACGAGCAAAAAGTGAATATTATTTTGTTCAACCTGATCGCGCGTCACATGATTTAGAAATTCTCGTTCATGAACGACGCCGCCATATTCCTCCATCACCGACTTCAATTCAGCGAAAACATCGCTCGCGACGTTGAAAATCGGCGACTTTTTAATCGAACGAATGGCAAATTCCTCAATCTGACGCACCCGCTCGCGGGTAATGCCGTAGCCCTGGCCGATGGCCTCGAGCGTCATTGACTCTTTAGCCTCCAAACCGTAGCGCTTTTTAACAATATCGCGAGCCCGTTCGGGCAAAACGCCAAGCAGACTCTTGAGCGCCTGCCTGGGCTTGAAAGTGATCACTTCTTTTGTCTCTTTATTCATCATACTCATTTCTATCATACCACCAGACAATGTCAAGCAACAAGATTAATCAGCCGCCCGGGGACATAAAAGACTTTCTGGGGCGCGCCGGATAACCACTTAGTAACCTTCTCGCTCTTGAGCGCCAAAATCTTCATTTCTTTTTCATCTGGCTCGCCCGTGACTGTCAAAGTGTCGCGCCTGACACCATTAACTTGCACAATAATTACTCGTTTTTGTGTTGTAATTTTCGCGGCATCATACCGGGGCCAAGTTTCGAGATGGATTGAATTTGGATAGCCAAAATTATGCCATAACTCTTCCGCAATATGCGGCGCGAAGGGCGCGAGTAATTTGAGTAAAGTTTCGTAATCAGCTTGGGTAATTGGTAATTCCTCCATCGTATTAACCAAGATCATCAAACTAGAAACCGCCGTGTTAAACTTCATCGCTTCGATGTCGTCAGAAACTTTTTTAATTGTTTGGTTGAGAAGCGAACCCAAGGTCGAACCTTGAGCATCCTTTAAGGTTCGACCTTTAGAATTTTGGAGCTTCGCACTCAACCGCCACACCTTCTCCAAAAAGCGGCGCGGACCAATGATGCTCGCGGTGCTCCAGGCCACGCTCTGATCGAAGGGGCCAAGGAACATTTCGTAGACCCGCAAGGTGTCGGCGCCGTAGCGCTCGACAATCTCATCCGGGTTAATGACATTGCCTTTCGACTTTGACATCTTCTCGCCGTCCGCGGCGAGAATGAGCCCGTGCGCCGTGCGCTTCGCATACGGCTCGGGCGTCGGCACGACGGCAATGTCGAAAAGAAACTTGTGCCAGAAGCGCGAGTAGAGTAAGTGGAGCGTCGTGTGTTCCATCCCGCCGTTATACCAATCCACCGGCAACCAGTATTTAATTTTGTTTTGAATTTCGGGACTTTGGATTTGTTTAGAAATTGGTGCTTCGGATTTGAGATTTTCGCTTATGCAATAAGCTATGTAATACCAACTTGAGCCGGCCCAATTCGGCATGGTGTCAGTCTCGCGCCGCGCCCGACCGCCGCACTTCGGACATTTGGTGTTCACCCAATCAGTAATATTGGCGAGGGGCGACTCTCCCGTCTCGGTCGGCTGATAACGTTCAACTTCCGGCAAAATGACCGGTAACTGCTCCTCGGGCACCGGCACCGGGCCGCACCCGCCCAAACGACCGTCCGGTCGGGCGGGCTTCTCGCAAAAAACAATAGGGATCGGCTCACCCCAGTAACGCTGACGAGAGAAAACCCAGTCGCGCAGTTTATAAGTGACTTTTGACTGGCCAAACTTTTTAATGGCTTCTTCCCGGTCAATGAGTGGTTTATCGGTAATCGCCAACCCGTGCTTCTTGGCAAACTCAAAGTCGCGCTCATCGTGGGCCGGCACACCCATGATGGCACCGGTGCCAACGTCGCCGAGCACGTACTCCGCCTCCCAAACCGGAATTGGCTCGCCCGTCGCTGGATTGATCACATACCGATCGGTGAAGCGATCTTCCTTGCCAGCCACGGCGATAAAAGTCGCGCCAAAGATTGTTTCCGGTCGGGTGGTGAAAACTTCAACATCATCAAATTTAATAACCGCCCCCTCGCTCCTCCCGATCCAATTGCGCTGTTGCGTTTTAATCTGCGGCAGGTAATCCACGAGGTCGAGGTCCCGATCCAAGCGGTCGGCGTACTTGGTAATGGCGAGCAGCCATTGCTCCTTCTCGCGCTCAACCACCGCCGTGCCGCACCGCTCGCACTTGCCGTCAACGACCTCCTCGTTGGCCAAAACAATTTTGTCTTTCGGGCACCAATTGACGGTCAGCTTCTTTTTGTAGGCCAAACCGTGTTTGAAGAGTTGGAGGAAGATCCACTGCGTCCACTTGTAATAATTCGGATCAGTGGTATTAATCTCGCGCGACCAGTCGAAGGAGAGACCGAGCATCTGAATCTGCCGGCGGAAGTTGTCGGTGTTTTGTTTAGTTACAACTTGCGGCGGCGTGCCGGTTTTCAAGGCGTAATTTTCAGTCGGCAAGCCGAAAGCGTCCCAGCCGATTGGGTAGAGCACGTTATAGCCTTCGGCCCGTCGCTTGCGGGCGATAATATCCATCGCGGTATAACTGCGGATGTGACCGACGTGCAAACCTTCGCCCGAGGGATAGGGAAACTCTACCAGCGGATAATATTTCGGCTTCTTGTCTCCCGTCGTGGCCCGATTCGCGTTTCCCTCTCGCCAAATCTTCTGCCACTTCTGCTCGATTCGCTTGTGATCATAAACTTCCATCCAAATAATTAAATCACATTGACAAAGAGAACGCCATTTGCTAAGGTCTTGAGCGGAAAGGACCTTGTCTTTTTGATCACCATAATCGTCCCTCGGGGTCGATTGACACAAATGTTCGAAGGCGGGAGCCCACCGCCTGCCGTTAGCCATCCGGTTGACGGGGTCGCTTGCCCTGCGTGGCGCAAGTGGCTAGCGCGATGGGCTGGACTTGTTCCTCCCCGTGGCGCCGAATCACACCGGTCTGTTTCGGCAGACTTCCGTTGGCCAAGCCAACGGTCTCGAATTTTTTTGTTTCCTGTGGAGAGGGCGGTGAGATGGTGCAGGAGACTGCTCTAAAAACTCACCGCCCAGAGTTAGAGGCCCTAGGCCAGATCACGGCTCAACCAGGCCAAGTTTGCTTAGCCTCTAGCCATTACGGAAATCCGAGGGGTGTGGGGCTTTGGGCGTGCTAGAGAAAGAAGCCCGGACGGCCTCTAGCCATTACGGAAATCCGAGGGGTGTGGGGCCATCGAGACCTTCAGCGCCATTCGCTCGGTTTTGCCTCTAGCCATTACGGAAATCCGAGGGGTGTGGGGCCTTGGCGTTCAAGGCCAACATCGTCAGCTTGGCCTCTAGCCATTACGGAATTTCGAGTGATCAAAAAGACTAAACCGCCAGGCACCTTGCCCGGCGGTTTTTTATTGGCACCGCCGGCGGTGACCCCACCGATATTGATACGGTTGCCAAACTTCCCCAGCCACAATCGTCCGCCGCAATCTAACCGCCTCAAGATATAAGATCCGCTCCAACTTTTCGCATCGCCCGTGATACCACAGCGGCACCCGATAACGCGCCGCCAGCCTAGCCAGGGCCTTTTTGAAAACTTTGTCGTCAATGGCCACCCCTGATCGCGACCGGCGCGAGAAGATCGGCATCATCACCAAGTCCACCGCCAGCACCCGGAACGGTTCCATCAAGTCGTAGACCAGGGCCTGACCGGAATTATCGCCATGATAAAAGCCCAACTCTAAAATCAATCCCGCTTTAGACAGAGCTTCGCGACACTTGCGAGCGAGAAAGGTATAGCCGCTGTTTAAGAGCAAGTTAGCCGAATCTTTAGCGTGCGGATAGAACCGCCGCCAAGTTTGGTCCAAGTGGCAAATTAGCCGGAAACCCTGCCAGTAGAGCGCGCCAGCTCTAGCTTCGATTAGAAAGAGCGACTTTTTATCTGGCGCGGAATCTGTTTTTTGGCGTAGTCCGGTCAGCTTATTTTGCCAGGCCAGAAACAGTTTGGCCCGCTCGTCTCCGGCTCGTTCCCGCGACTGCCGGTAAGAGCCGAAAACCAGCTCGGCATTTCTAATTTTGGCCGCAATCGTGGCTTGTGCAGTCGCGAGCGCCGTCGGCGAATTGCCGTAGGCCACTTGCGCCCGCAAAATTTTTCCCATTGGCGACATCTGCCAAAGATTAACATAAAAATGCCCCCATCTGCGTCGCAGACGGGGGCAAAAGAGCTAAGTGTTAGACGTCTGACGTCTAACGGTCGCGGCGGTCAACTTTCTGCCGGATGACGAGACCAGCCTCCGCCACCAGATCGGCTTGCCGATCGTGTGGTTCGGCCTTGGCTTCCTTCCGCAGATAGATCTCGAACCTCCTAACAGCCGGTGTCGCCCCGTTGGCCTGACTCTCAAGACACTTGGCCAAAACTTTCCAATGGAAGGCGGTGGCCGCCACATTGGCTTTGGGGTTACGGCCGCGTTTCTTGAGACCGCTCACCTCCTCCACGGCCAAATCGGCATCAAGTTCGACGGCCATGGCCATGAGTCTAATCGCCGCTTCATTTGCCAGGCGCTGGCGGTTCTGACGATTCGGTCGACCCGGTGGATCGGCCCAGAAAGAGGAGGCCTCCCGGCTCTGGCCGTCGGCTGTGACCAAAGTCAGGAAGAGTTTGACCCGCTAATCGTTCTCGGGTTGGGCAAAATGGACCCCAAGCAAATTCGGCCGTGCCAGGGGCGCCACCTGGCGCTTGGTGACGATTTGGAGAAAGAATGCTCCCTCCCGCTCCACCACGAGCGACCAGCAGACCTGCCAATCTCGGCCGTTTAAGGCGCGGACAAACCGGCCATGCTCGGGCGACTCGAGAGCGGTCGCGTGGCGTTTGAGCCGGCGCCGGCCGCCTTCAAACGAGAGCGGCACCAGCATGCCGCGCTTAGGCAAAGGCCTGTCGCCCCAGGCCGGCAGAGCCTTGAACTCATCGCAACGGGATAGCCACCACGGCTTCTGACCGTCATCAAGCGGCAAGCGGACATAGAGTCCGACCCGCCGCCGGCCATGCTCGTGCCAGAGCCGCAAGAAGACGGGCGTCGCTTGACTCGAGGCAAAACGGAGCGGCTGGTGTTTGATCGGACGATTGGTCTCGATTAAGGCTTGCCAATCCGGATCCACGCACCAGAGCTCATCGCCCCGCAGATCATCGGGCTTGAAGCGGCCGCGCAGAATCTCACGCGCCGGCCGCGTTGAGAGCGGCTCGAGACGTTCGGCGACGCACTGGTGGGCCAGCTGACCTTTCTCACGCCAGAACTTGGCGTCGGCCCGCTCAAATGAGGGCAGACCAACTGCGGTCTGACTCGCCTTCTCCTGCAAACCGCAGTGAGAGGCGAGAGCTTGAACCACTTCTTGAGCGGTGCCTTGTTTGAGCACCGATGGCAAACGCTCGAAGCTTGGTGGCCGGAGCCAGCGGGTAATGATCATCTGGAGATAAAGCACCGGCAATTTGACGGCGCGCTTGATCTCCTCGCCGGCCTTCCGACCCTTCGTGGCGATCTGTTTGACTCGCTCCAAGAGTACGAACCGGAGAAGTGGCAATTCATTCGGCCGCTTGATCACTTCTACCAAATGGTAAGAGTTGGGGTAACGCTTGGCTTCGGCTTCGGGATCCGGTGCAAGTGCCTCGCGCGCGGCCGCGGCATCCTTTGCGCTCGCGGCCGGGATGGTGAGGCGAATCTGGCGGATGTTCTCCGCCTCGTCCCGCTCAATTTCCAAACCAGGGAGCAGGAGCCGCATCGCCTCATGCTCGGCCCGGCCAACCAATCTGACCTGATGCGTCAAATATCGTTGAGACGTCATAGCGCGCTCGTTCCCTGGATTGAAATGAAACTGGGCCGTCAAGGTATCGTAAGCCAGAACCGTTCGTTCCACCGGCTTTTCAGCCACCACTATATCCGACATGTTTAGTTCCTCCAATCTCAAAGACCAAAAATTAAACCCAAATATAACGCTAGCCAGAAGCTAGCACGAGTTGAACCCTTCGTCAAGAACTCAAATTTCAAATCTGCCAGCTATAGCAGGGAAACTTAAAATCAGACGGTTGGCTTAGTGTTAGTGACTGGCGTGAAACGGTCGGGGTCAATGATGCGGGAGAAGCAGGCGCGGCCGGCCTGGTGTTGCCAAGTTTCGTTCTCGGGGCCGACGCCGATTGGCCTGGGGTAAGCCGGGTAAATCTCATTCGAACTACCCTGCGCGCTAGACCGGTTGAAGTCGGCGCACAATTCAAACTTCAGCCGGTCGATCGGCCGGTACTCGTATGGTTGGCTGGTTTGGGAATCTTTCGGTACGACGTAACCGCCAATCTCGTCTCGCAGAGACGACAAATCTTCGGGCAAAGCCCGTTTCTGCTGATAGTGATTGACAATCTGCCATTGGATATTCTGCAGGTCGTTGACTTTTTGATTATCGTAGCGGAGCAGGCGCTGGGTCCGCGGCGAGCCGATTACGGCGAAGCCGGCGACGATTGAGCCGATGACGAGGACCGCCGCGAAGATCCGCCAACCGTAGCGCGAGCTACGAGTTAGGCGATTGCGTAAGTCAGACAAATAATAACCAAAGATGCCGCCGGTGACGACGAGCACGGCGAGGACTTTGAGCAGGAAACCGGTCGTCAATTCACGGCCGTCAAGAAAATAATAAATTAGCGTGATCAAATCACCTGCCACCACGGCACCGGCAATGAAAAGCGTGATCCAAATTAACCACTTGCGGACGGCAAATTCTTTCCGCGCCGGATTGGCTTGATAACCCCGGTGCAAAATGCCGGCAAGCAGGAGAAAGAGCGGGAAGACAACGATCAAGGTCGCCACCGGCAGACTGATGGCGCCGTCAAAACGATAATAATGATCACCGACTTGCGGGAAAGCGAGATTAATGACCCGGAAGAGCAGATTAAGCAGGGCGACGGTACCAACATACAACGCCACCATCGTCCCCAACTGCAAAAAGAAATCACGGGCGGATGTTTTCATCCCGTTATCATAGCATATTGGGGAGAAAAAAGAGCCGCTGGGAGGTACCAACGGCTCGGAAACAGATTCGGAGATTCTAATGTGCCCGCTTTCTCTCGGGACTGCCGAAACCCTCGGTCTTTCCAAAGTATTGACCATGGCAGCTTTTACTGCAAAAGAAAAGTGTTTGCTTGGAATTTCGCCCCACATTGCTCTCATAAATGCGTCGCCGGAAAGCCGCCCGGCAGTTACTGCAAATGTGCTCCACTATTTGGGCGGCTTTTCTTTTCCACAACCATTCCAAGCCATGCCTCCGGCCGATTGATCGAATGACGCCAGTAGTAAGCTTTAACCTCTCCGATAAAACACCCAAGCTACCGGCCTCTTGAAATAGGACCTTGAACTTCTCCGCATCCGCCAGCTCGGGACAGCCATGATAATGGGCATGCCAAGACGCGGTGCGCGCCGCCGGCTTGGTATTGACGCCTTTGTCGTCGGCAATTTGACACAAACGCTCTTTAGATATGTTGAGCCGGTGTCGCTCGATGAAATCTTCAAGCGTCAGCCCCTCGTCATGCAAAGCGCGAGCGAGGGCGTGCTGATCAATCTTCGCGGCGGCGCCCCTTTCGGCTGTCAAGAAAAGCTCTCGACGATCTAACCCCAGCTCATGCCGCCGATAAGTTATCCACGACGCGCGCCGCCCAACATATTCAGCCAGTTGGACGTCTTCCATTTCCTCCCAATGATCTTGGATGAACTCATCGGCCCACTTTTCTCGCGCGGCTCGCACCACTCTGCCAGAAACAGACAAGGAGTGGCAAATGTACAAATTGCCGTGTTTCGGCAGGAGTTCTCTCACCTTTTGTTCTAATTCCTCACTACCACCCAATTCAGCTTGGACGGCCGCCAGACCCTTGAGCAGAGCAAAATTCGCCACTTCCGTAATTTGCTTGCCGCTCTCGGTTGCCAGTTTGGCGATCTGTTCGAGCAACGAATCCTCAATTTTCAGACGGAACATCGAGCACCTCCTTTTTTCAAGAGACAACCGTCTACTGTTTTTGAAAAGACCGATTCTTTTCTAAATTTATAATATCAACAATATCCCGCCAAGTCAATTTGTTAGACGTCTGGCGTCTAACAGATCTGTCTGTCCATCCTCCAAAGCCTTGTTTATCTCCTTGGCGGTAGTATTTTTCACCCACTTAGCATAATCTTGACTATCTTTAAACTGACCTAAGACGAGATCGGTGACTAAAAGGTCCGGCCAGCGGTTTGTAGTTACATAGTCAAGATAACTTGACCAAAGATAATTTCGATAAGTGCTAGTTCCCCGGCCCAGGTCCAGCGGATTTTTATGAATATAGGCGGAAGTATAAAGAAGTTGATCGTTGTCTTCGATATGAACCGTTTTGTAAACCCCTTCGAATAAGTGGCCGCTCTGTTTATATTTGGTGTTGAAATACTTGGCATAAGCCGTCAGGATTCGCTGGAGATACTTGGATATCCCGCCCACTTCAATTTCTTTAAGCAAGAGGTGAAAGTGGTTCGGCATTAAGCATAGCGCGTTTACTTCCACCGTTTTAGTGGCCGCGATTTTCTTTACTATCCACGAGTCAATGTTGAATGTCTGACGTCTAACAAAAGCGGTAACTGGACGACTAAGGTTGTAAAAATTCACCGGTGATTGGAAAAACAGAACTAGAAACGAGAACCTGATGTAATCCCGATCATCTAGAAAAATATCTTTCTTAAGCACGCCGCGGTTGTAAAGATGGTAATACTCACCTACACTGATTTCGTTGTTCTTAGTCCTCATCTTCACATTGTATCCTGTTAGACGTTAGACGTCTAACAAATCAGCGGTAAAAAATCCCGCCTACGACGAATCGTCGCGGCGGGAAATGAAGAGGAAATGCAGGGCCTTCAGGGCCAAAACCATAATGAGCGCGCCCCAGAGCACCCAACTCACTTTATCCAAGATTTGGAACATCGCACCTCCTCGCTTAGGACTTCAACCCGCGCTTCGCGGCCAAGTAGTTTAGTCGCATGGCGACAAACGTCGCGATGTCTTCTGGACAGAAACCGGCGTGTAAGCCGAAATCTTCAACCAGCTTCTCGGCAGAGGTTAAATGAAATCCGCCCAACAGGCTTCGGCACTGCCATCTGGCAGAAGGATCAAGAAAGTAACTGCCAGACGATCCATCAAAGATCAACAAATCACTCTGCGATAACTGCACGAGACGAATCCCCTTGTGGCCCTCGGCGCTAGACAAGAACAATTCAAGCCGCTTCACCCCCTCGTGGACGCCGTCCTTAAAGGCCTGAGTCTCACAATAGGGCTTCGCGGGCCTTTGACCGGCCAAGAGATGGTCGGCATCGCCCAAATTTGTCTGCGGGGCAGTCATACACTTCCTCCTTAGGTTTGTAAAACGATAACGAAGATCGATCCGCC
>CAZJJW010000018.1:0-12823 GCA_964546425.1 uncultured Candidatus Saccharibacteria bacterium
AGCGGGACTTTGTGTCGCCACCGATACAGAGCAAGTGGGAACGTAACGCTCAACGATCCAAAAAACATGTAGAGAGGAAGAACGTAGTTCGCGAAAGTGTTTTCGGTGATGGCGAAGATTGCCAGTCCGTAGCCGACGGCAAAGAATGCCCAGGCAAACGGACGATCGCCATTTGGTTGTGTCCAGACGAACACTATCGTGGGAATTACCGCGAACAAATCTGCGACAATCGCCAGGTAGAGCGCGTACTGCGCCATCTCTTTGTTTTCGCGAACTCCCAGCCACATGCCGAGAGACAACAGACCAAACACGAGGCAAGCAACCTCAACTCGGTTTGGTTTCGTCCACCCACCATGTTGTCGCAAGACGATAATGGTGATGAGGAGCGGGTTGGTGAACCCGAACACTGCTGGCCAGACGTTCGCTTCGGCACCCGAACTCTTGTAGGTGAGCAAGAGCGCGAGGCCGATCAGCGTCCAGAGCGACCAGCTCGTCAGATTCGGCTGAACCTTGCCCTGGTAGGTCCTGATGCTGTAGGGAATGACGCTTGCCACTACCAGCAGTCCAGAAACCAAGCCAATCGTTTCTGCACTCAAGCTACACCTCCTTCTTTTTTGTTGGGAATGTGCGGTTTTGACCAAGCTACCATGGCTCAATCACTCTGCCGCTATATTAGCATAATTGATGTCTGCCGTCAAGGGCAACAAAAAAACTGTACATTTGCAGTTTCTTGTCTCTTAACTTTTTGGATTAAAAAATTTTCTTCTCCTTGTTTCTTGTTTCTTCAACTATTTTAAGAATACAATATCAGCGAGCCAATAGCAAGCTGTTTGATGCGCCGGGTAGGATTCTCGCCCTACGGTCGCGGGTACTTTTCAATCTCGCTCCGCTCGATAATGAAAAGTCTTTCGAATCCTACGCGGAACTGAAGCAGTTCAGTTCCTCTCGGCGACACCATAAACACAAAACATTCGGCGCGAAGCCGGACTTTTGTGTTTTGTGCGCCGGGTAGGATTCGAACCTACGTAGCCCGAAGGCGCGGGTTTTACAGACCCGTGTATTTGACCGCTCTACCACCGACGCGTGGCCGCATTATAACAATTTTTTGAAAAAAATAAAACACCACGGCGCCTGCCAGAGGCAGGTAAACGTGGTGCTTCTCAACAATCGAACTGACCGATTAGACAAACTTAATCGTCGGCCCCAAACGATCAATCTGGTCGCTGAAGGAATCGGCCGTATCAAGACCAAAAAGAAAGGTCGAGCCGGATCTGGAATGAAGATAAGCTCCAATTTCTGGATGAATGAGGTCGGCATGCGATACCATTGAGATCTCAATCTCAATTCCGCATTGGAACACCAACAAACGGGGTGACCCTTTTTGGCGAGCAACGTCGAACTCCGATTCCAGCCGATCCAGAGTCAGATCAAGCTCGACGTACAACTTTTTACCCTTCTTTATCTTTCGACGCCGGCGAACCGCAATTCTGCGCACCGTGGCCTCCTTTCAGTTATTTAGGGTTTGATGTTCTGACCTAACTTACCCTAGTATGAGCATTAACTTTAGTCAATCGAGTCGGTTCGCGCTTTGGTTCTACCATCGGCGTGCCGTTTTTCATGGCGACGACCAACGCGCCGCCGTGTTCTAACTTGCGATTGATTATAAATTCCGCCACTTGGTTCAAAATTTTGCTTTGGATGAGACGCTTGAGCGGTCGCACGCCATATTCATGGCTGTAACCTTCGCGGGCCAAGTAATCCACCGTCTCCGGAGTTACTTCAATAATTATGTCTTTGAGGCTTAACCGTTCGCGAACCAAGCGCAATTGAATCTCGACAATTTCGCGAATCGTTTGCTGGGAAAGCGGTTTGAACACAATAATATCATCCAAGCGGTTGAGAAACTCGGGTCGGAAGTGGCTCCTTAAACTGTCCATGATCTTCGACTTGGCCTCTTCATAATTTTGCTCCTGCGCACCTTCGGCGCCGGCGGCAAAACCGATCTTGTTGGCGCGGTTGATAAATTCACTGCCGACATTGGAAGTAAGAATAATGATCGTATTTTTGAAATTGACGACGCGGCCTTTGGAATCGGTCAGCCGGCCGTTGTCGAGCACCTGAAGCAAAATGTTGAAAACTTCCGGATGCGCCTTCTCGATTTCATCAAACAAGAGCACCGAATAAGGCCGATGGCGGACAATCTCGGTCAAGGCGCCGCCCTCTTCATAACCGACGTAGCCCGGCGGCGAGCCGATCAGTTTCGAGACCGAATATTTCTCCATATATTCCGACATGTCAATCCGGACCAGCGACTTTTCGTCGTCGAACATATAGGCCGACAAGGTTTTGGCCAATTCGGTTTTGCCGACGCCGGTGGGACCAAGCAGCATGAAAGAACCAATCGGCCGGTCGGGGTCGCTGACGCCGGCCCGCGAGCGCTTGACCGCTTCGGCCACCTTCTTAATCGCTTCGTCTTGACCCCGCACTCGATCGCGCAAAACATTTTCAATCCGCGAGAGTTTCTCCGACTCGCCTTCGAGCATCTTCATCACCGGGATGTGGGTCCAGCGCGCGACCACGCGCGCGATATCTTCTTCGGTAATCTCTTCTTTGAGAATGCGCCGCGTGCTTTGGAGTCTCTTCAATTTTTGGTCGCGCGCTTTCAGATTCTTCTCAAGTTCCGGAATTTTGCCATAGCGAATTTCCGCCGCGCGCGCCAAGTCGGCGCGCAACTCGGCCTGCTCGGCCTCGAGGCGCAACAACTCGGCCTCGCGTTTAAGCGTCTTCAATTCGCCGATCGCTTGCTTCTCATTCTTCCAACGCAATTCGAGTTCACCCACTTCCTCGCGCAGATCGCCAATCTCTTGATCAATTTTCTTAACCCGGGCCTTAACTTTCTTGTCGCCATCATCAGCCGCGGCTTCCTTCCGGAGCGCTTCGCGCTCGACTTCCAGGCGCATAATCTTCGTGTCCGCCTTTTCTAAATCTTCTGGCTTATTTTCCAAATGTAGACGTAGGGCCGCGGCCGCTTCATCGATCAGATCAATCGCCTTGTCCGGCAAGAACCGGTCGGTAAGGTAGCGGCTTGAGAGGTTCACCGCCGCCACCATGGCGTTGTCGGTAATGCGAATCCCGTGATGTAACTCGTACTTCTCGCGCAAACCGCGTAAAATCGCGACGGCATCTTCAATACTCGGCTCTTCCACCTGGACCGGTTGGAAACGGCGTGTCAGCGCTTGATCGCGCTCAATATATTTTTGATATTCCTTAAACGTGGTGGCGCCGATCGCCCGCAACTCGCCTCGGGCCAGGGCCGGTTTCAACATATTGGAAGCGTCAATCGCGCCCTCGGCGGCGCCAGCGCCCACGATCGTGTGGATTTCGTCAATAAATACCATAATTTTGTTGTCGGCCTTCTCAATTTCTTTAAGCACATTCTTCAAGCGCTCTTCGAACTCGCCGCGGTACTTGGTACCGGCCACAATCAAACCAAGGTCGAGTGAGACCAACTCCTTGTCGCGAAGCGATTCGGGCACATCGCCTTTGGCAATTTTAATCGCCAAACCTTCGGCAATCGCCGTTTTGCCGGTCCCCGCTTCACCGATCAAAATTGGATTATTTTTCGTCCGGCGGGACAAAATTTCCATCAACCGTTGAATTTCTTCCTCGCGACCAATGACCGGATCGAGTTTGTCGTGACGCGCCAAATCGGTCAGATTTTTGGTAAATTTTTCAATTGCTTTGAACTTCTTCGGTTGATCAACGTCGCGAATTTTGCCCAAGCGCAAATCTTGCAAGACTTTGAGCACCCGTTCCTTGGTAACCCGGAAACGATTCAAAATTTCGTGAGCTTGATTGGGCGTCTCCAGAAGTGCCAGCAACATATGCTCGGTCGCGACGAATTCGTCTTGCAAGTTGCTAGCGATTTTGGCCGAAGTATCAAAAACTTTTACCAGTTCCGGCGTGAGATAAATTTGATAAGGCGAGGCTAAAACGCTCGAACTCTCCGTTCCCTCAATACTTTCGAGAACAAAGTCGGTCAAAAGCACGGTATCAACCTCAATTTTGTCGAGAATAGAGACAAACACGTTGTCATCTTGCAACAAGAGAGCCGCCAAAAGATGAATCGGACCAACCTGATTTTGGCCGCGTTCAATCGCCAACTCGTGAGTCTTTCTGATTATTTCTTTGGCTTTAGAGGTGAAGTTATGAAAAGGGGGCATAATGATTAATTATTGTTTAATACCCTCGATCGTCTCCGTAATCGCCTTGGCCGCGAGCGCTTCGGCTAAACTATAATTCAAACCGATCGCCTTGCCTTTCGTGTTCAAGAGCGGCCCGCCCAGATTTGTCAAACTAACCGCGTTAGTTTTAATTATAACGGTTGAAGAGGCATTGTTGGTGAAAATGCTGGCCACAATACCGCCAGCCACATTTAACGAACCGGTGTCGGGCAAGCCGAGCGCCACCACGGTTTGGCCGGGCAAGACATCGGTATCAGCCAAGCCAACGGTCGGTAACTTTTTGAGTTCATTGGCCGAGAGCGACGTGCTGGTGGCGGTTGTGGGAACCGCTTTAATGCTTTCCAGATTAATTTGCAGTAGCGCCACACCGCGGTCCACACTCGAATTAAGGCGCGTGGCGCCGGCCGTCCGATTGGCAAACGAAAGTTGGAAATTATCTCCGACCGGCAACAATTTGCCAGCCGTCGCCACGATTCCGCCCGCCGACACGATGAAGCCGGTGCCGAGCGTCGCGCCATCAGCCCCAGCGATCCGCACCGTCGCCGGTGACGTCTTGTTGATGACATCAACGATCAGTTGCTCTTCGGTAATGATCACCGGCACCTCTTTAACCACCGTCTGCGTTTTAGTCTCACCGGGCACGACTTTCTCAATCGTCCGTTCAACCACACGGTTAATCGTCTGGGTCACACCCAGTGGCGCTTGATTCATGAGCGTGACCGTCACAATGCCGGTGGCAATCGAGGTGACGAAGCTCACCAGCAAAGTCAGCAAAACAATCTGATTTTTGCTTAATTCATCCATTTACAAAGCTCATTATAACCTACCAGCAATTACAAATCAAGGGTCTGTTCTATATAATCCCAATTAACCACATGCCACCAGGCGTCAACATAATCCGGCCGTTTGTTTTGATACTTTAGATAATAAGCATGTTCCCAAACGTCAAGGCCAAGTAGCGGCTTCAGGCCTTGGCTAATCGGTGTATCTTGGTTCGGAGTAGTAATTATCTTTCCATCAGAAATTAGCCAGGCCCAGCCCGAGCCGAACACGGCGAGGGCTGATTCTTTAAACTTTTTCTGAAATCCCTCAAACGTGCCAAAAGATTGCTCAAGAAGTGTAATGGTTTTTTCTCGCGGCTTGCCCCGCGAAGCCTCGGCGGAGTGGGGGGCAAGCATTTCCCAGAACAGACTGTGATTCAAATGCCCGCCGCCATTATTCCTCACCGTTGTGCGGATATCTTCCGGCACAGCATTTAGGTCAGCCATCAAGTCTTCAATCTTTTTCTGCGCCAAATCCGGATATTTCTCCAGCGCCGCGTTCAGTTTATCCACATAAGCCTGATGATGCTTGGTGTGATGAATCCGCATCGTCATTTCATCAATATACGGCTCCAAGTCACCATATTTATATTTTAATGATGGTATTTGATACATAATTTTATTTATTTTCTCCTTAATTTCCTAAATTCCTCTGGCGAAATTTTGACTTGATCAAGCATCTCGTTGAGTAACCCTCGACTGATTTCTTCTCCTCCATGAATCGGGACCAGGGTTGTACGGCCATCGTTATGCTGAAAAAACAAATGTGAGCCTTTCTGTCTGACTGGGTAAAATCCTAGCTTCTTGATCACTCGAACCATTTCTCTGGCCCGAACACCACCCAAATGACTCATACCATAACAGTATCTAGGCCAACGAAAACCGGCTCACCGCCCCGGTCACGAATACGGCGGCGATAACTCCCACTCTCTTTGGCCACCTCAAGACACAATAGGATTGCCTCTCTGACCCGCTTCTTGAGGACCAATAGGCTCTTGGCTTGGGTATAACAACCAGGTAAAGCGGGAACCGACGCGACGAAATAACCATCCTCATCCTGCTCAACTATAATTTTGAAGTTTTGTTTAGTCATACTTATTATAGTAGCACACTTTTTCGTTATTTAGTAAATTTGAAGGTGGAGAGGATTTGATCAAAAAACGGGCCATAAAGAGAGGTGTTTTCTGCTGGAAATAGGAGATGTATCCCGAAATGTCGATTATTTACAATAGTCTCTACTAATCGATAAGACGTGGTGTAGGTTGAATATAGCGCTGGATGGCCAGCAAGGGAAATTCTCTGAAAATATTTAGAGCTAGTAGTACCAGTAATATGCTGTTCTAGCGAATCAATATTGTTAATAGTAAAATTCGGATTGAATGGGCTCGAATTCGAAAATACAATAAATTTAGACCCAGAGATCACGCGTTTTGATCCGAGATGATTTACAACCTCATCCACAAAATCTGGGCTCTGGAATGTCACACTAAAACCCCATGACGACAAGTGCTCACCCTTAGACCAAGTCAGTGGATATCGTACCTCAAATCCATACTTTTCATCCCGGTAAGTTTTCCAATCGGAAGTCTCACTTGGAGGCTTAGCCTCCAAGTTGGTGCGCTGCTCGACTTTTTGGACAGCTTGTTTGGCCAGATCAATGGCGCTCGAGGTGGCGTTGAGGCCGAGTTGAGTTTTAACGCTATCCAGATTTTTCGACACCCACCAAGTGCCGCCGAAGATGATCGCCACTACAATGATTAAACTAAACAAACCGAAGCCGTGTTTTTTGTTCATAAATTTAAATAAAGCCTTAATTTTTTTAATAAATTAGAAAAATCAGAGCGACTCAATCGACCCAATTTACTTCGGCATCGTTTTTGGTCGATTGCGCGGATTTGGTAGACCAAAGCAGTCGACATGTAGGCCAAACCATTAGTTTTACTCGGCGAGACTTCCAGAGTGTGCGGGAAATTCAGCGCCTCGCGGTTGGTCGTCAGCGGGACGGCCGTCACTAGTCCTCGGACCGGACTAGCTACAATGACAGCAGGACGTAAGCCGTGTTGCTCCCGCCCATTCGATAGGGGTATTTCGATCAAAACAACATCACCGGGCTTCAGTCTTTGATCTTGGCCCATACTTCGTCGGACAATGCTTCCCATTCTCGAGTCTCCTTCTTCAAGTCTTGCCAGCCCCGAACCTTCTCCTCCAACAAGAAAACCGCCTGGTCCACAACGGCTTGCTCCTTTAAGCCAAGTTTAGCCGACAAGCGTTTAATTTTTGTCTTCGTTTTAGTATTGGTAGCCATAAAGCAGATTATACCACAGACGGCTCCAAATAACTATACTTGTACTTCAACACTGGCATTTCATGCATGGTTTTAATTCTTAATTTATTTTGTTAATTTTAAACTGCCGACAATGAGGTCATTTCCATTATAAACTCCGTACTTAAAGGGAAAGTTGAATACCAACAAATTTCCTGAAGTATCCTTAGTATAATAACACCTAGCGTCATTTACTTCGGCTATAAGGATATCTCTTCCGTTTATGTTTTCTACACGAATTGAGTTTGATTTTGGTGAATTCCAGCGGTTATCACAGGAACTACCCAAACTCAAATAGCCATCAAGGTAGTCCACGATGGTGATTGATGAAGCGGTAGCTCTCGGAGGAAAGATTATCAGACTGAAATTGTCACTTTCGTTCCAATAGCTAGTGAAGGAAATCTTGTCCAGATAATTTTGGACTGTGCCAGAATCAGTAGTTGCATTTGGACCTTCAGATTTTGGAGTAAATGCGGGTGGGTATTGAAAGCTAAACCCATAAGTGCCATTTCTATAGTTGTTCCAACTTATTGTTTTTTCCTCGACTGGAATTGTTAAAAACGATTGCGAAGTTGCTCTATTAACCTTGAATAAAAACCGGGAAGTTACAGCGGGTCCACCTCCGTAATTTTGTGCACACTTCGAATCCATGCCCACGAATCCGCAATACAAGGAAATTTCTAACATGTACAACTTTGAGGGATCATGGGGGATGCCGGAGCTAAGTATCCACTTACCGCTCAAGGGTTCATAGACAGCATTTTCTGCAAAAAACGCATTACCGTGAGCCAGACCGCTGGGACCATAAAAAACAGCTTCAAAAATATGCCCCTGAATGTTAAAACCGTTATGAGGTAAAGCCAAACCGCCATCCCCCTCTCTAGCATCAATTTTGATTTGGATTTTCTCGTTCGGTTGATATCTCTCCTTCATGCCCTTTATGCCAGAAATGTAGAAGTAATTGTCTGCGAGTTTAAAATCGTTGTCTGCAGTCTTAATCTGGAATGTTTCTCCCTCCAGGAAAGACCTTTCCCCATATGAACGAACGCTGATTTTGTAAGTGCCAGGATAAATAAATCCTAGAGAATTAGGGAGTTTATAGAGCAACTCTCCTTTGAGGCTTACAGGATCATCCAACGTTTCCCTTCTATAGATTTGTACGCCGCCATAGCGATTACTGGACGATGATGTCACGGAGGGCAACGGAACATCGCGAATATTTTCGTATAATGGCTCGGTACGAACTAAATAAATGGTTGAGGCGTCAATAAATTCTGGGTCCCAAGAAATTTTAACTGTTTGTCCTAAATACCAAACATCCGCACGAGAGGGACTGTAAACTTTATCTGAACCCGCTACAACATTGTTTTCATTAAACGTGGGCATGTTTTGCCGATAGCTATATGGCCCCCAGTCTGAAAACACCTTATGCCCATCACCAAAATCTAATGTCGTGCTTAACGACGAAACATTCTTTTCGGGTTCTGGCCATGCTGCGGGATAGTTGAATGAAATACCGAGTTGTGGGTCATTAAAAAGTTTCCAATCGGCCGCTAAGTTGGTGCGCTGCTCGACTTTTTGGACCGCTTGTTTGGCGAGATCAATGGCGCTGGAGGTGGCGTTGAGGCCGAGTTTGGTTTTAATACTGTCCAAGTTTTTCGACACCCACCAAGTGCCGCCAAAGATGATGGCGATGACAATAAGTAAACCAAACAAACCAAGTCCTCGTTTTTTATTCATAATAATTTTGGATTAACTTTGGTTAGTAAAAGTTTCTTTAACACTGGCAAATCCTGCTGGACTGTCTTCCAGACGGTGTCCAAATCAACACTGAAATATTCGTGGATTATGTGATTACGCATACTAATAATTTTACGCCAGGATCTCTGGATTAGCTTTTTGAAATTTTCCAGAAAAATTCTTAGCCGCTTCACCAATGATCTCCAAATTACGCACTACACCATTGATCATTAGAAAATTACTCTCAAGTCTTTAAGAACGTAGGGCTTGATATATGGACTCAACGTTTTTTCAGTAACCAAATCAATCTTTTTACCGAGTTGCGCCTCTAATTTGTCTTCCAAGCCGGACAACTCAAAAAAAACTTTTGGGAGTTTTCAAACGGATAAGTATATCTAGATCACTATGCGCATTTTGTTCTCCCCGCGCATACGAACCAAACACCGCCGCGAATTCCACGTCGTTGGCTTCAAGAATCGGCCTGATGGTATCGAAATTTAGTTTGGTCAAGACGGTTTTCATAGAACTACTATACCACACTTCTAATTTTTTTGATAATCAGGGGCAAAACTTTCAACACATAATTGATGTCGCTTTTGGTCATCTCCGGGCCGAGCGTGAATCGGATAGAATTTTGGGCTTCGGCTGTGCTTTTACCCAATGCAATTATAACATACGATTCGTCTTTAGTTTGAGCCGAACAAGCGCTACCAGTTGACGCCGCCACGCCTTTGGCGTCAAGCTCGATTACGAGCTGTTCGGCCAACACGTCTTGGAACGAAATGTTAATATTGTTGGGCAAGCGCGCGGCGGGCGAGCCGTTTAATTCAGTGCCCGAATTTTTTAACAATTTGGAGATGAAGTAATCACGCAACGCGCTTAATCTTTTACTTTCTTTTTCGCGATTTTTGGCGGCGGCTTCGAGGGCTTTGGCAAACCGGATAATCCCCTCAACATTTTCCGTCCCCGCTCGCAAACCGCGCTCCTGCCCGCCGCCCACCAGCATCGGCTGTAATTTAATCCCCCGCCGGACGTATAAACAGCCAACCCCTTTCGGCCCGCCGACTTTGGCACCATTTAAGCTCATTAAATCCACGCCCAACCGAGCGACATTCAAATCTAAATATCTTGGCGCTTGACAAGCGTCGGTGTGGAAAAGGGGAAAGCTGTTGGCTGTTAGCTTAGAGCTATTAGCTTTTCGATAGTGACGGATGATTTTCGCGATTTCACGGATTGGTTGAATCGTGCCGATTTCATTGTTGGCATAAGCAATTGAGACTAAAACAGTTTCCGGCCGTAGCGCTTTTTTCAAGTCTTTAAGATTTACTAAACCATCGGCATCAACGGGAACAAACGTGGCCCGCAAGTCAGTTTGTAAAATTGACGAGTGCTCAATACTACTAAACACTCGGTGTCCTTTGCCCACGCCAAACACCGCCAGATTATTGCTCTCGGTTCCCCCGCTGGTGAAAATAATTTCATCTGGTTGGCAAGCTAAAACTCCGGCGACTTTTCTGCGAGCTTCTGCCAACTTGGCCGCCGCTAAAACGCCCTCGGCGTGAATGCTTGAAGGATTGCCTCGCCCAGCCGCCGCGTCCAAATAGACTCGTTTGTTCACCTCTGCTATACTACAAAATCATGGTGATTGATACCAGTCTCGCTCTTTATATTCTCGGCGCCGCTATCGTTATCGCGGTGGCCATGATCATCCGTTTAGAACTGCGCTTGCGCAAACTAACTTCGGGGAAAAGCGGTCACAATCTTGAAGAAACCATCGTCGCTTTAGCAAATAGTGTCAAAGAAACCGATCGCGTCAACGAGCAAATTAAGCGCCATCTCGTCGGCATGGAGGAGCGATTGCGCCGGAGCATTCAACATGTTAAGACCGTACGTTTCAATCCGTTCCGGGAGCAAGGTCACGGCGGGCCACAGAGTTTCGCCACCGCCTTCCTCGACGAACAAGGTAACGGCGCTGTCGTCTCAAGCCTCCACGCCCGCGACAAAGTCAGTGTCTATGCCAAACCGATTGTCTCTTATGGTTCGGAGTACGAATTATCGGAAGAAGAGAAAAGCGCGCTCGTCAAATAAATTTTATGAAATTAATTACTCGGCCGCCGGTGGTTGTGGTTATGGGTCATATCGACCACGGCAAGTCCACCTTGCTTGATTATATTCGCCAGTCAAATGTGGCCGCCGGCGAAGCCGGCGGCATTACCCAAGCCGTCGGCGCTTACGAAGTGACAAGAGACGACAAGCGCTTAACCTTCATCGACACGCCAGGACACGTCGCCTTCGCCGCCATGCGCCAGCACGGCGCGCGCGTGGCCGATATCGCCATTCTCGTCGTCTCCGCCGAAGATGGCGTTAAACCGCAAACGCTCGAGGCGGCAAAGATTATTACGGAAAGCAAATTACCGTTTATCGTCGCCATCAATAAAATTGATAAACCCAATGCGAATATTGACCGCGCCAAACAAGAATTAGCCGAAAACAATATTTTCCTCGAGGGTTATGGCGGTAAAGTGCCCCTAGCGGCCATTTCGGCCAAAACCGGCGGCGGCGTGCCGGAATTGCTTGACTTAATCGTCCTCGTGGCCGAACTCGAAAACTTGACCGCCGATCCGGCGGCACCGGCCACCGGTTTCATCATTGAGGCGAACATCAATCCGCGCTCCGGCATCACCGCCACCGTGATTATAAAAAACGGCACGCTCCGCCGCGGCGACTTCGTCGCCGCCGGCGCCGCCACGGGCAAAGTTAAACAACTGCGCAACTTCTTGGGCCAAAATGAAACGGCACTTTCCTTCTCGGCGCCGGCACTCGTCACTGGTTGGCTCGATTTGCCGGAAGTCGGGTCAGAGTTCGCAAGCTTCTCGTCAAAAGAGGAGGCCGGGAAGGCGGCGGCCGAAAACCACTTGGAGGCTAAGCCTCCGCCACTTGGAGGCTTAGCCTCCAAGTTGGGAGAAACATCAACGGAAATCCCGATCGTGATTCGGAGTGATACTGTCGGTGGCGCCGAAGCCGTCCGCCACGAAATTTCTAAATTGCTAAACGAGAAAGTGGCGATCAAAATCCTTTCCGCCGGCGCCGGTCAGATCACCGAAAATGATGTTAAGCAGGCCAGCGGCGCCAAAAATTCCATTGTCATCGGCTTCCAAACCAAGGCCAGTAAATCAACCAAAGAAGTCGGCGAGCGATTGGGGGTACAGATTGTCGAGCACGAGATTATTTATAAATTACTGGAGTGGCTTGAAGAAGAAATCGGGCGACGTGAACCGACGGAAGAGGTGGAAGAGGTCACCGGTCGTGCTAAAGTATTGAAAATTTTTGGCAAAACTAAAGACAAGCAAGTGATCGGCGGCCAGGTGACCGAAGGCAAACTGGTTGATGGCCAAACTTTAAAAATTCTGCGGCGCGACGCCGTCATTGGTCAGGGCAAGGTGCTCGAACTCCAACAAGATCGTTTACCCACTCGAGAAGTCGAGACCGACAAACAGTTTGGCGCCAGGCTTGAGTCTAAGGTGACGATCGCCGCCGGCGACAAACTCGAAGCCGTTTTGCGAGTTAAAAAATAAATTATGTCGGATAACAAATTGCCGCAACAATCTTACCTCTATACTTGCTGAATATTTTGCTTCCCGAACAATCGTTTATTCCAGATAACAGCCGCAATAATTACCAAAAAGCTAGCCAAA
>CAZJJW010000019.1:0-12269 GCA_964546425.1 uncultured Candidatus Saccharibacteria bacterium
AAGCAAGTATTCTGGAAGAAGTGAAGGGTTGCAATTAGAGTGCTAATTCAAGGGAGTTTTTTGATTTTGTCGTGTTGGCGGATTTTTTGGTCCAAGAGGCGCATTCATTCAGAATCAAAATTCCAAAATTATTATATAAAAAAAGAACCCCCGGGCCAATACTTGAGTACTGGCGCGAAGGTTCTAAGGATCCAAGAGCTGACGCAGGACAAGGGCCTAAGCGTCCGAGGACTCCAAGTCGCAGAAGACGAAGAAAGCGTTGCTGTCGACCCAGACGTCCTCGAGGCGGTTGAGGTTCCAGTCGAAGTCGCTGTCCGAGTAGGCGCCGACTTGCGGAACCCTGTGGCGACCGCCAGCGTCTTCCCAGAGCGCTTTCTTCTTGTCAAAGGAAGCATACCAGTAACCTTTCGGCAACTGCTCTCGCTTCTGTTCGAAGACGAGACCGGCGCCTTGAGCTCCGGTGTAGACCGCGCCCCTCTGACTCTCGATGAACGCCATCCGTTCCTCGGAAGTGGTGGTTCCGAAACCGGTCTGCCTGAACGCCTTGACGCGGAACTTGTCGCCGGGCTTCAGAATCCGGCTGGGCCGGGGGAAGTTCTCGTCCGTGATATCTTCGTTGTAGAAATAGAACTTCTTGCGGTTCCGCTTCTTGAAGCCCGCAAGATAGGTAGCGTGATCGAAATCGGCCGGCACTTCCATGATTCCGAGGTCAGCGAGGACGATGAACTTGTCGGTGGGGGTGGGCGGTTCGGGGGTAACGGGAGCCGGCGCACCATTCAGGGAGGCCAGCATGGTCTCGGCCTTCTTGTTGCCGCGCGAACTGATGATCTCCTGGACAATGTCGGCGTTAAAACCGGCTTTGTCCAGAACCAGGGCGAATTCGTGCATCTGGCCGAGGCCGATGTCACACACACTTTTCGTGCTCATGACTTTCCTTTCTGCTATTTGTCTGCCCATGGCAAACGTTTGACAATGGTGGCTGGCAACGTAGCCAGACTCACCTTCCACTATCCATTATACACCCGTTTGGTTAGGATGTCAATAGGTGAAAAATGCCTAATAATAAGGCTAATTTAATACCCCAGCAGTTTTTTGACTTTTTCGTGTTGGCGGATTTTTTCGTGGGCTTTAGCTTCGATTTGGCGGATCCGTTCGCGGGTGACGCCGAATTCGCGCCCGACTTCTTCGAGCGTCCGCATGACGCCGTCGCTTAAACCGTGACGCATTTCTAAAATTTTGCGCTCTTTGGGCGACAGGTCAGCTAAGATTTCTTGGATCTGGTCGTGGAGAATCCGGCGGGAGACATCTTTGTCGGGCGGCGAAATTTTCTGATCCGGAATGAACTCGCCAAGCGTCGTCTTCTCCTCATCGTTGCTGGTCGGCTTGTCGAGCGAGGTCGTGCTCTGATCAATCTTCTCAATCGTATAAACTTTCTCCACGTCAACGTTCATCTCGGTCGCAATTTCCGATGGCAAGGGCTCGCGACCGAGATCTTGCGTCAGCCGGCGCACCACTTGCTTGTACTTGGCAATCGTTTCCACCATGTGGACCGGGATGCGGATCGTCCGCGACTGATCGGCGAGAGCGCGCGTGATCGCTTGCCGAATCCACCAAGTCGCATAAGTCGAGAATTTGTAGCCGCGCGTCCAATCAAACTTTTCGACGGCTTTAAACAAGCCCAAATTCCCCTCTTGGATTAAGTCGAGTAGAGTGAGATCAGTGCTCCGGCCAATATAGCGCTTGGCAATCGAGACGACGAGGCGCAAGTTGGCGTTAGCGAGCGCGTTCTTGGCTTCTTCGTCACCCTTAATAATCCGCCGGGCCAACTCACGCTCTTCGGCCGCGGCGATCAATTTGTGTTTGCCGATTTCTTTAAGATACATTTGCACCGAATCAAGCGAACTGCCAGGCCCACGGGTACGTTCCAACAGTTTAGTTTCATCAATTTCTTCGAGCAAGCCGCCTTCCTCGAGCACATCAATGCCAGCCAATTCAAATTTCTCATAGATCTGGTCTAGTAAAGTTAAGTTCGTTTCAATATGGGGAAATTCTTTCAATAATTCCTTAAAGGTAATGAAACCGCGCGCTCGGCCTTTGCCGAGCAGGCGCTCGATCTTTTGCTCATTCTCGGATTTTTTAAACTTTCGCTTCTTGACCGGTTTGGGCTTGGCTTTCACTTTAGACTTTTTTTTGGTCATAAATATTTTTTATTTCGCGGATATATTTTTCAGCTGAAGCGGTGTCGCCGACGCGCTCGGCTTGGGCCAGTTTGGCCGCGAGTTCTTGCAAACCCGCTTTGCGTTTTTCCTCCTGCCAACTGGCAACCAGGTCTTTAACCTCGGCTTCCAGTTTTTCATTACTTAAACCATCGTAAGAAAATTCGGCTTCTAAAATTAATTTATCTTTCTCGGACTGCCAACGTTTCTCTCCCTCGGGGAAAAGTTCTTTTAACCGCTCGCTCGCCAACTCCGGCCGCCACCAATGGAGGCCAAACAACTTGGACTCAATTCGGTCGCGGCGGGACAAACTTGGGTCGGCTCCCGTCCCCGAGGCGAAACCTCTTGGGTTACTGCCACGAGGTTTCGCCTCGGGGATTTCTTGAGGTCGCACCTCTGAAATTTCGGCCAACCCGGCGCGAATCACTTCCTCGCTTAAACCGGTTAAACTCGCCGCCGCCGCAATAAAATGCGCCTGGTCAATCCGCTCCGGCAAAATCGCAATCAACGGATAAATTTCTCGTTTGACGACGTGGGCCAGCTCGCGGCGGTCGCTTGTCTTTTCCGCCGCTTTAATCAAGAGGAAATCAAGCGCATGCTTGGATTCGGCCACCGCTTGCGGCCAGGCCTCCGGTTTAGTTCTGATTAATTCCGCTGGATCCGCTCCAGCCGGTAAACTGGCCAATTTCACTTCCAGACCCAAGCCCAGGGCGAGCGCGATTCCCCGTTTCGCCGCGCCAAGACCAGCGGCATCGGGATCGAACGCCATCACCAAATGATTCGTCAACCGGCGGAGTAATTCGAGATGCGCGGCCGTCAGCGCGGTGCCAGAAACGGCCACCGTGTTAGCAACGTCGGCTTGATGCGACATCAAGAGATCCATCTGACCTTCAACCAGAACGCAACGGTCGGCCCGCCGAATCGGAAGCTTGGCTTCGGCATAGCCGTACAACACTCGAGATTTATCATAGAGCGCGGTTTGGGGAGAATTAATATATTTTGCTCCCTCGCTCTCACCAAAAATGCGGGCCGAGAATCCAATGACGCGACCGGACCCATCTTTAAGCGGGAACATAATTCGGCCGCGGAATCGGTCATAAAATTCACCCGGGCGCTTGGCCGAAGCGAGGACCAAACCGGCTTCAACCATTGTTTGCGCCGCATAACCACGTTCACGGAGAAAGTTAAAAAGATTCTGCCAACCGGCCGGCGCGAAGCCGAGACTGAATTTCTCAATCGTCTCTTGTTTCAAGCCACGGCTGGTTAAATAATTGATGGCCGCCGGACTCCTTTTTAATTCGCCCCGATAAAAATCCGCCGCCGCCGCCAAAACTTCGAAGAGTTTCTCTTTACTATCATCTCGCTTGAAATCTTCCCGGCCAATCGGCACGCCGGCCCGCTCACCAAGCACTTTGAGCGCGCCGAGAAAGTCGAGCCCCTCCACCTCTTCAACGAAGGTGAAAATATCGCCCCCGCGATTACAACCGAAACAATAGAAACTTTCGCGCGTCGGCGAGACGAAAAAGGACGCCGTCCGCTCCTGGTGAAAAGGGCACCGCGCCTTATAGTTCACGCCCGCTTTATCCAACTTTAAATAAGAACCGACCACATCAACGATATTTAATTTGGCTTTAATTTGTTCGACGGTTGAGGACATCTAGTTTAACGTAATCTTTTTTAAGCCCGGTCCCGGCCGGAATCAATCGGCCGACGATGACGTTCTCTTTCAAACCGCGCAACCGGTCCAAACCGCCGCGGCTGGCCGTTTTAATGAGCGTTTTCGTTGACTGAGCGAAGGACACGGCCGAAATAAAGCTGGCGGTGTTAAGCGAGACTTCGGAGACTCCGAGCAAGACCATCTCGGCCGTCGCCTCTTTGCCACCATCTTTCTTCACCGCTTCGTTGGCTTCGAGCAATTGGGAGTTTTCGACCACTTCGCCGATCTCGAAAGCCGTGTCGCCCGGTTGCTTAATCCGGCGGCGAGAAAACATCTGGCGAATAATTACTTCAATGTGCTTGCGCGAAATCGAGGCGCTCTGGAGTTCGTATATTTTGTTAATTTCATTAACGATGTATTCCTCGGTCACATTCTTGCCGGCATATTTAAATAATTCCTGAAGATCCGCCGGTCCATCGGTGAGACAATCACCGCGCTTAACCTTATCACCCGCCTTAACCAAAATATCGCGCAGCGGCGGGACTTTATACTCCACGGTTTGGCCATCATTCTTAACTAAAGTCTTGGTGGCACCACCCAGCTTCCGCCCCTTGACGTTAGGCGCGTCGGCCGCCACCACAAGCAAACGTTCTTTTGGATCATCGCGAACCTCAATGACGAGACCGGCCGCTTGGCAAATCACCGCCGGATTCTTGGGCAAGCGCCGTTCAAAAATTTCTTCCACCCGCGGCAAACCGCCGACGATATCCATGCCGACATCCACGCCGCCGGTATGCTTGGTTCTCATAGTAAGCTGGGTCCCGGGCTCGCCGATGGCTTGAGCAGCCACAATCCCAACCGGTTCCCCGACGGCCACCGACGTGCCGCGACCAAGATCAATCCCGTAACATTTCTGGCACACACCCGAAGGCGACTGGCAAGTGAGCACGGTCCGAATTTGCGCTTCGGTGAGGCCATGCTTCTCGACGACACCGGCTTCGGCTTGAGTCAAAAGGTGGCCTTTGGCAAACAAGATTTTGCCAGCCTGGCCGGCAGGCAGGCCTGCCGGTGTTTTAAGCTCTCGCGCCAAAACCCGACCCCAAATTAGGTGGGCAAGCCCGCGATCAAAACCGGAAGTGCGGGCGGTGGAAATAAGTTTGCCGTCAGTGTCACCGCAATCCTCATCCTTAATAATGAGGTCTTCGGCCACATAAACTAAACGGCGCGTGAGATAACCGGCTTTGGCCGTGTTAAGCGCCGTGTCGGTCAACCCTTTACGTGAGCCGTGCGTCGTAATGAAATATTCAAGCGGTGACAGTCCCTCCTTGTATGATGGAATGATTGGGAAATCAATTAAGTTGCCGGCCGGACCGACAATCAAGCCCTTCATGCCGCCCATTTGACCAAACTGGCCGGTCGAACCGCGAGCGCCGGAGGTCAACATATATGAAACCGATCCTTCGGGATTCAGAGATTCGATCAGAACTTTCTCAATTTTACTTTTAGCGGCGGTCCAAACTTTGATATCCAGGCGACTTTTTTCCTCTTTGGACAATAAACCTTCATTGTATTTTTCTTCAATGCCCGCCACTTCGCCGCGAGCCGCTTCGATCAGTTCTTTTTTTGATGCCGGGACGATGACTTCGTCAATCCCCCAAGTCACTCCGGATTTAGTGGCATACTTAAAACCAAAATTTTTCACCCGATCGACAATCGTCACCATTTGAGCGGTACCGTAGCGCGCCAAGAGATCGTCCACAATGCTGTTAAGAACTTTGCCGGTAATCTCCTTGTTAACGAACGGCAAGTCAACCGGCAACACCCGATTGAAGAGAATCCGGCCGACCGAAGTTTCAAAAAGTTGACCGGCTAACTCGCCAGGTTTGGCCGAATCGTCACCGACCACTTTGATTTTGGCCCGCAAATCAAGCTCGCCGAAATTGTAAGCCATAATGGCGGCGTTGCTATCGGCAAAAATTTTACCTTCCCCCTTGGTGCCCAGCTTATATTTGGAAACCCAAAAACAACCGAGCACAATGTCGAGCCGACCGAGTGTCACCACCAAGCTACCGTTGCCCGGTTTCAAAATGTTTTTACTGGCGGCAATCAGCTCTCGCGCCTCGCGCTGGGCCGGTTCGGAGAGCGGAATATGGACGGCCATCTGATCGCCGTCGAAGTCGGCATTGAAAGCGCTGCAAACGAGCGGATGGACCTCAATCGCGTTACCTTCGATTAAAATCGGCTGGAACGCTTGGATGCCGAGCCGGTGGAGCGTCGGCGCGCGGTTCAAGAACACGTGTTTATCTTTAATCACCTCTTCTAAAATCGCCCAAACTTCCGGCGCCTCGTCGTCAATCAAGCGCCCGGCGCCGCGAATATTGTATGCCGCTTCTGATTTGAGAATTTGCGCGATGATAAACGGTCGGAAGAGTTCGAGCGCCATGCGCTTGGGCAAACCGCACTGCGACAGTTGGAGTTCCGGTCCGATCACAATCACCGACCGGCCGGAATAATCCACTCGTTTGCCGAGCAAATTCTGGCGGAAACGGCCCTGCTTGCCGCGCAAACCATCGGAGAGCGACTTGAGCGGCCGACGTTGGGCTTGGCTGACCGCGCCGCCCGAGGCGCGGCGGATCGAGTTATCAATCAGCGCATCCACCGCCTCCTGCAAAATCCGCTTCTCGTTGCGCAAAATGACTTCCGGCGCCTTCAATTCTTGCAATTTCTTCAAGCGATTGTTGCGATTGATGACGCGACGATAAAGATCGTTCACATCGCTCGTGGCATGACGGCCGCCGTCGAGCGCCACCATCGGTCGGAGATCCGGCGGAATCACCGGCACGGCCGAGAGGAACATCCATTCCGGCCGGATGCCGGAACGTTTCATCGAGCGCACGAGATTGTAACGTTTTTGCGTCTTCACCCGTTCAGCGGCGCCAACTTGATCCAACTCGACAGTAATTTTATCCAGCAGCGCGCCCAAATCCAAACTGCGGCAGATTTGGTATAACGCTTCAGCGCCAATCGCCGCCTCGAAAATCGCGCCATACTTAAGCGACAGCCGATGATAGAGCACCTCATCTAAAACTTGGCCGGCGCGCAGAGTTTCCAAACTCTTTTTCGCGCCCATCATTGACTCTTTGAGCGATTCCTTGCTCCGCTCATCTTGGAGATTTTTAGCGCGCTGCTTATATTCGCGGTCAAGATCTTTCAACATCGCCGCTCGCTCTGCCTCATTCACTTTGGTAACAACGTAACCGGCGAAATAAATCACCTTTTCCAAATCAGCCACCGACAGATTAAGCAACAAACCCAAACGTGAGGGCAGGCCGCGAACAAACCAAATATGCGCCACCGGACTGGAGAGTTCAATGTGTCCCATCCGGTCGCGCCGAACAATCGAGTGCGTCACTTCCACCCCGCACCGTTCGCAAATAATATCTTTGTAGCGAATCCGGCGATATTTGCCGCAATAGCATTCGTAATCTTTCTCCGGACCGAAAATCCGCTCGTCGAACAAACCGCCGCGCTCGCTGCGACCGGTTCGGTAATTAATCGTCTCCGGTTTGGTCACCTCGCCATACGACCAGTCGCGGATCCGTTCCGGCGAGGCCAAGCGCAAACCGATCGCGTTGAAATCGAGCTTGGCGTCAGGTTTTCTTCTTGGCAGTTGAGTTTCCATAAATTTTATTTAAACTTTTTTCAACTCCACATCAAGCGCCAAACCGCGCAACTCGTTTAACATCACATTGAATGAGGCCGGCAAATTGGGTTCGGGAATCGTCTCACCCTTCACGATCGCGTCGAACGCCTGTGACCGACCCATGATGTCATCGGATTTAATCGTCAACATCTCACGCAAGGAATAAGCGGCGCCATAACCCTCAAGCGCCCAAACCTCCATTTCGCCGAAACGTTGGCCGCCGCGCTGCGCCTTGCCGCCAAGCGGCTGTTGAGTAATCAGCGAATACGGACCGATCGAACGCATATGAATTTTGTCTTCAACCATGTGATCCAATTTGAGCACGTACATATAACCGATGGCGATATCGTCGGCATAAGGTTCGCCGGTATGGCCGTCATAAAGGGTCACCTTGCCGCTCTCGGAGAAACCGGCCTGCTTCAATTCTTCTTTAATCTCTTGTTCCGTCACCCCCATGAACGGCGGCGTGATGGCTTGATAACCCAGGGTGTGGGCCGCCAAGCCCAAATGCATTTCCAAAATTTGACCCAAATTCATCCGGCTCGGCACGCCAAGCGGCGTCAAAACCACGTCAATCGGCGTGCCGTCGGCGGTATAGGGCATATCCTCCATCGGCAACACCCGCGAGATCACGCCCTTGTTGCCGTGGCGGCCAGCCAATTTGTCGCCCACCGAAATATTACGCAGTTCCGCCACTTCCACATGAATCCGCTTGGTAATCCCCGACTCGAGTTTGTCGCCATGCTCACGAGAGAAAACTTTGACGCCGACCACTTTACCCTTCTTGCCGTTCGGCATCCGCAGTGAACTGTCTTTCACGTCGCGAGCTTTCTCGCCGAAGATGGAGCGCAACAAACGTTCCTCCGGCGTCAATTCGGTTTCACCCTTGGGCGTAATTTTCCCGACCAAGATATCGCCTTGCTCCACTTCCGCCCCGATCCGAATAATGCCGTCCTCGTCAAGATTCTTCAGCTTGGCCTCGCCGACATTAGGAATATCGTGCGTCGTGATCTCCGGCCCCAATTTGGTGTCCCGGACCGGCACCGGGAATTCTTCAATATGAATACTGGTAAATTTGCTGTTCCGGACCAATCGTTCGGAGATGACGATGGCGTCTTCATAATTGGCGCCATCAAGCGACATGAAGGCCACCAACACATTCTGGCCAAGCGAGGCCTGACCGGCAACGCTTGAAGAGGTGTCGGCCAAAATCTCGCCCTTCTTCACCGCTTGGCCCACCGAGACAATCGGCCGCTGATGGAAGGTGGTGTTGGAATTCGTCTTCATAAAATTAACGAGTGGATATTCTTCTTCCGTGCCGGTTTCCGGTTTAATTCTAATCCGACGACCATCAGCGGCCGTGACCGTACCGGCGGTTTTGGACAAAATCAACCGACCGGAGTCGTAAGCCACATGCTTCTCCAGACCGGTCGCCACGAGCGGCACCTCCGGCACCACGCACGGGACGGCTTGCTTCTGCATGTTCGAACCCATCAGCGCCCGATTAGCATCATCATGTTCCAAAAAGGGAATCATCGCCGTGGCCACGGAGTAAGCTTGGTAAGGCGCCACATCAATGAAATCAACTTGGTCGCGGGGAGCCAAACCCGGCCGACCCTCGATCCGGACCTCGACATTCTTGCCGATTAAACGTTTCTCCTGGTCATAAGGCCAAGCGCCGTGAGCGATAATGTGATTTTCTTCTTCTAAAGCATTCAGATGAACCAACTCGTCCGTAATTTTGCCGTCCTTCACGCGCCGGTAGGGCGCCTCAATCACGCCGAACTCGTTAATCCGGGCATAGTTGGCTAATTGCAAAATCAAACCGATATTCGGGCCTTCCGGGGTGTGAATGGGACAGACCCGGCTGTAATGGGAAGTGTGGACATCGCGAACTTCAAGGCCGGATCGCTTGCGCGTCAGACCGCCCGGACCCATGGCCGAGAGCCGACGTAGGTGCTCGACCTCGCCGAGAATGTTCTTCTGATCCATGAATTGCGACAGCTGGTTGGTGGTGAAAAATTCTTTGAGCCTGGCTTGAAGCGGCCGCGGACTGATAAATTGAATCGGCATGGTCGTCGCCGAATCAATTGTTGACATCCGGTCCTGGATATTGCGGCGCATCTGCACCATCCCAACGCGCAGTTTCTGTTGGAACATTTCTCCCGCGCAACGAATGCGACGTAGTCCCAAGTGGTCAATGTCGTCCGCCGTGGCATCCTTGGTGTTATTCAAGGTAATAATGTGCCGCACAATGGCGACAATGTCATCAAAATTTAAACTGCGGCGAGCTTTCTCTTCCGTGGTCAGCGATTTATTGAAGCGGCGGTTGAAGCGCACCCGACCAACGGTAGAGAGATCGTAACGTTGACGCGAGAAGAGTTCGGTCAAATATTCTTTAGCGCTCGCGGCGGTGGCCAAATCGCTGTCGCGGAGACGTTTGAAAATTTCCAAATAAGAATCGTCCGTGGTTTTAGCGTGGTCTTTGGCCAACGCAATTTTGGCATAATCAGTGTCGCTCGGCAGACCGGTAAAAGCGGCCAAAATCTCCTCATCAGTGACACTCTTCCCCGACAAATCGGCCAGCACCCGCAAAAGCGAAATGAAAGGGAACTTGCGCTTACGATCAATCCGGACATAAATGGTGTCATCGGGCTCGGTCTCAAATTCAATCCAGGCGCCGACGCCGGGGATAATCTTGGCGCCAAAATATTTCTTGCCCCGCAACTCGTTTTCGGTGAAAAAAATACCGAAACTGCGAGCCAGCTGTGACACCACCACGCGCTCATTGCCGTTGATAATGAAAGTGCCATGCGAAGTCATAATCGGAAAATCGGCCAAGAAAATTTCTTGCTCTTTCTCGGTCCCGACAATTTTGTTTTTCAACTTAACGCGAACGCGCAGCGGCGCGTCGTAAGACAGCCGGTTCTGTTTGGCATAATACTCGTCGAACTTCGGCTCGTCCACCTGGAAACTCAAGAACTCCAGTTCAAATTTCTTTTCCGAGTAATCTTTAATCGGCGAGAATTCCTTGAACAACTCTTTAAGGCCGGTTTCCACCAGCCACTTGTAAGACTCCTTCTGGGTCGAGACCAGATCGGGAAAGTGAGACAGCGGCGCGCGATAGCGCGAGAAATGTTTTTGACGCATAAAAAAGCGAACGAAAACGCCTTAAGAAAGCAAGGTATAAATTCTAGTCATGCTCCACCATCATGACTCACTCTTGCATGATTAGAGCCATTATAGCAGGGCGGCAAAACCTGTCAACCCCCCAACATTCCCCAGTTATCCCCATCCCCTAATTCTTCCGGATATTCGCTATGACGGATATTTGGTAGAATGATAAAATGCAAACACGCGGGACAATTCACAGCCAGAGGAAAAAGAAAGTATTATTAATGCTCGAGGCGGGTTTGTCGCTTTCGCTTAGCCGATCCATGGGAAAACAGAAAAGGGTTCTGTCGGCCGCGGCTAAAGCTTGGCGAGAAATTGAAATTGATCGAGAAATGCTCTATCGCCACCTTAAGGAATTTCACAATGAACGTTTGGTCGAGTACCGAGAAAATGCTAGCGGGTTAATTGAGATAATTTTGACCGACCAAGGCAAACGACGAGTTCTTTCCTTCAAGGTCGAGGGGCTTCAACTCAAACCACCCAAACGTTGGGATGGTCGGTGGCGCTTCGTTGCCTATGATATTCCCCACCACAAACGTAACGCTCGTGACGCACTAGGACGCAAACTCAAGGAGCTTGGGTTCTATCAGTGGCAAAAATCAGTTTTAGTTTATCCCTATCCTTGCCGTGATGAGATTGATTTCATTGTCGAATTTTTCGAGCTTCGACCCTATGTCCGTTACGCCGAAATGCTCAACCCGACCAACGAAGCTGAACTCAAACTCAAATTCGATCTCTGATTCTTCGGAATATCCGTCATGACTGTTATTTGGAATAATGGGGGGGATTACCACTCGCTACTTTTGTTTGTTGCGACGCCAGTGGTCAATTTTCCGATGATGCCCAGAAAGCAACACTTTCGGCACTTTGTAATTTTTGCCCTTATATTTGAGGATTTCGGGGCGGGTGTAGATTTCGGCGCTCGCCACTCGCCGTTCTTCCACCGACTCATTTTTGCCCAAAACGCCGGGTATCTGCCGGGCGGTAGTGTCAATAACTACTAGGGCCGGCAACTCGCCGCCCGTGAGCACATAGGGCCCGACCGACACCGCCTCGGCCTTCAAAATTTTTCCCACCCGGGTGTCCACGCCCTCATAACGCCCGGCGATCAGAATGATGTCGCGATATTTTTTTGCCCAAGTCACCGCGATCTGATTAGTAAACTGTTTGCCGCTTGGCGAGAACAAAATAGCTTTTAGCTTAGAGCTTTTGGCTTTTAGCTTGATCGCCGCGACCGCTTTTAGAATTGGCTCCGGGCGCAAAACCATGCCGGGACCGCCGCCATACGGCCGGGCGTCCGCTCGTTCCTTGACTGGCAAAAAATCGTAAGGATTATAAGTCTTAATTCTAATCTTCTTGTTCTTAATCGCCCGCGCCACGATCGAGGCCCTAAGATAAGACGCCAAACTCTCCGGGAACAAAGTAATGATATGAAAGGTGAGCATAATTTGACTATAGCACCATCCCCATCCCTTGACAACAAAAATGTCTTGTGCTAGCTCTTAAATCAGGTAGTGTG
>CAZJJW010000020.1:0-10490 GCA_964546425.1 uncultured Candidatus Saccharibacteria bacterium
TGTGCAATGTCTGACGTCTAACAATATCGTCACCTATTTTTCCGATCGGACGGATAGGTCACCGCCGTTTGAGTTTGTTAAACACTCGGTGTTTAACATTCGTGAGCTACATGGTTATTGTGGCGCCGCTTACTAGTTCGCCGCTGATGATTTTTTGGGCAATTTTTTCTTCAATATTGTCTTGAATGTAACGTTGCATCGGGCGGGCGCCGAAGAGTTGATTGGCGCCCTTAGTCACAACATCAGTAATTAAGGCATCAGAAATATTGAAAGCAATCCCCTGCTCGCGCAAGCGGGCAACCAGGCGGCCGAGTTGGAGCACCGCGACTTGTTTCAATTCTTTTTCGCCAAGCGGATGGAAAACTATTACTTCATCAAAACGATTTAATAATTCCGGCCGGAAAACACCACTGGTGACTAAGCGATCGACAATCTTAGCGCTCTCGGCTGACGGGTCCCGGCCGTCTTTAACCATTTGCCAAATCATTTCGGCGCCGGCGTTCGACGTGGCAATAAAAAGGATGTTTCGCGCATTAACCCGCTCGCCGCGCCTATCGGAGAAAAACCCCTCGTCAAGAATTTGCAAAAAGAGATTCAGGACTTGGCGATCGGTTTTCTCAAACTCATCAAGCAATAAAACACCGTATGGATGCTCGCGCAGGAGATCAGCCAGAATACCAGTTTGACCGGTGGCAAACGAGCCAATCAAACGATCCAGCGCGTCACCGCTTTGGAATTCTGACATATCCAACCGCAAGAATTGGCCTTCCCGACCAAAAAAGATCGCGGCGAGCGCCTTGGCCGTTTCGGTTTTTCCCACGCCGGTTGGCCCAAGAAAGAGGAACGAGCCGATCGGCCGGTCCGGGTTACGGACCCCGGCGCGATTGCGGCGCAGGGCTCGACTTATCGCCCCGAGCGCCGACGTTTGGCCAATGATCCGTTTCTGAAGTGCCGCTTCAAGACGCAAAAGTTTATCGCGCTCTTCGCTCGTCGCTAAATCAAGCGGAATGTTCGTCTTTTCGCCGACGAAGCTTAAAACTTCGCTCTTGCCAATCACCGCCCGGCGGCGGGCCATCGCCCACGGCACCAGTTCAATCGCCAGGTCAGTCACTTGATCGGCCGTCTCCTCGCCGGAGAAATATTGTTTGGCCGAACGGACCAACTCGCGCACCGCCTGATAAGTGAACCAAACACCCGCTTCGTGCTCGAGCTTTTCGACCACGGCCGTGAGGCCGAGCACCAGGCGCTCGGGCGGGAGCGGCCGGAGCGCCACCTTCTCGAATCGGGCCAGGAGCGCGGCGCGGCTCTCGAGCTCATGATGAAAGCTTGCGGTATCAGTCAGGGCCACCAGTGGTAAAACCGCCGAAGCCAAGTAAGGATCAAGGAGCGCAATCACGTCGGAGCCGAGACGCTCGGCGCCAAGCACGAGCGCCGCCAGATTATCAATAATTAAAATGACATTACCGGCCGCGGCGGCTTCATTGAAAATTTTCAGCAATGCCTGCTCAAGGGTGGGTTTATCTTTGATCCCAGAGAAAAAAAGCGCCGTATTAAAAAGGAGCAAACGTTGCGAGCGTGAGCCCTGCTTCAACTCGCGAGCAAACTGCCACAGCACTTCCATCTTTCCCTCGCCTTCAGCGCCGACCAGTAGAGCGTTTTGCTCGCGCGAGCGGGCCAAAATTGTCTCAAGCTGTTCGACTTCCGGCAAACGCAAACTCGGATCGCCAGCGCCGACCGCCGCCTCCGGCGCCAAGAGCAAATCACGGCTGTAGCGATCAAGCGTGTAAGTGCCGCCGTAAGACCAGTCGCTTGCTAAAGTCGAAAGTCGGTCCAAATTATCCTGCGACCACCAACGTTCGCGCCGGGCTTCCGTTTCAATCTGACGCACCACCCAACCAGCAATCGCCAGCCAATCTTCCGATCGGATTTCGGCTTGGAGCAAAAACTGGGCAAAACTTTGATCGTCGAGTAAAAGTTCAGCCAACGCCCGAAAGCGAAGCACCGCCGACGCGGTGCGAACCTTTGGCAAAACCGGCGAGACAACTTGCCGGCGAGCCGTTAAATAAGCATCCATCGCGCCCTCGGTGATACCGGCGCGGCGGAGCACGCGCCGGCCAGTGGTTGAATCCGCAAAACCGCGCAAGAGATCGCCGTGCTTCACTTGCAGTAAAATCCGGCCAACAGTAAAAGTGAAGCGGTCAAACTGTTTGTAGTTATTGCTAATAATGCTGCCAAAATAATAAGAACGGAAATAAGCTTCGAGCATTTGGAGTACGCAAAGTAGCGCTAGTAAAACAAGCAACAACCCGGACAATGGAAAAAATATCGGCGGCCAAAATAGCGCCGGCGCTAAAAGTAGAATTAGGACCATGAAGGTCCGAATAAACTGATGTCGTCGTTCGTGGCTAATTAGCCCCTCAAGCACCAACACCGGATAGAGACGACTCTGCTTAACGATGGCTCGGTAATCAGTCATGTTCAGGTTTTAATCAAAAAGAAAACACCGCCAGTGGCTAAAAGAAAGATGATTAACGGCGACAAAAGCCAAAGGAGGAAAAAGATTACGCCCAAAATAGCGGCCGCGATTAAAACAATAATACTAATTACGATCATTACCAAGCGAAAAATAAAGCCGACCAGGCGCATCAAAGTGTTCACCACCACAATCTCTAAAACCGCTTGGGGGTTGAAACCGCTCGGATAACTCTCGGCCAGTCGTCGCCAAGGCGCCAATAAAGTTCGAACTAAAGTCGGCAAGGAGAAAAAGCGAAAAAGAAACAACCAGAGATCGCGAAGAATGATCGCCAAATCCCAAAGCGCCAACGTGTAATGCCACCAGAGATAATGGAGCGGCAGGAAGATCAATCTCATGATACCAACATTATAGCTTAAATTTGTAAAAAATCTTGGGGAGGAAGCGCAGGTCGAGATATTCGATTGAGGACGGGCGCTCGAGAACGGCGGCCAACAAATCTTTGTCGGCCAGAGCCGACTTGGCGTTCGAGAACACGATGGCGGGATCTTGCTTAAGGTTTAAGTAAACGGCAAAATCGGTCCAGAGAGTAAAATCACCATCCTGACCGACGGTGGCGCCATAAATGCCGTCAAGAAGCTTGGCCAACTCGGTTCGCAGTTTGTTAAAGTTGTTAAATTGACCAACCGTAAGCGGTCGCTGGCCAAGTGGCTCACCCGAGAGTTCGCCGCGAACGACGAAGAAGAGACGGCCGCTAAAATCCGGAGCTGGCGCAAAAAGCAAACCACTCTGATCAACCAAGTAGCAATCCGTGCTGGTGCACCAAACGAAAATACTATGCCGCTCGCGGACTTTAATCACGGCCGAAGTGGCGCCCTCGGTCGTCATCTCGGCCGAGGCGAACTGGGGAAATTTAGCGATTAGCGCCGTCACAATTTCTTGCCGCGGATAAAGGAAAATATTGCGCTTGGGGAAAACATACCAATAATTCCCCAGGAGCGGTTTACTGGCGGTGGTCACAATTTCATCTTCACTCACCAACTCATTACCCTCGACGGTGATATTTTGGATTAAGAAACGATTGAGGTGCGTCAAGCCAACCAGGCCGGCCAAAATTAAAACCAAGATTAAAATAATCAGCCCAAACCGCCAGGCCCGGCGACGGTGTTGCTTCCGGCGCGAGCGTTTAAGGATGTCATGATGCTTTTTCACGAACGATAACTTTTTGGCCTAAATATTTTTGCAGCACTTCCGGCGCGCGGACCGAGCCGTCAGCTTCTTGATAATTCTCAACGATCGCCGCGAGGATGCGCGGCGTGGCGACGGCGGTGCAATTTAAAGAATGGACAAATTGTTTTTTCCCATTTTCATCATAACGAATGTTGAAGCGGCGCGATTGAAAATCGTGATAATAAGAGGCGCTGGAGAGTTCGCGGTAAACGTTTTGGGACGGGAACCAAACTTCGGTGTCATATTGTTTAACTTTGCTTAAACCAAGTTCGCCGCCGCAGATTAAGAGCCGACGGTAAGGCAAACCAAGCGACTCAACAAACTTTTCAAAATTAGCATTGATTTCTTCGTGTAGTTTCTCCGATTCGGCATGATCGGCGCGACACAGCACCAGTTGTTCCAATTTGTAGAAGTCGTGGACGCGAACGAGGCCCTTCGTGTCTTTGCCGTAACTCCCCGCCTCGCGGCGGTAACAAGGCGAGAAGGCGAGGTAGCGCTTCGGCAACTCCTCTTTTTTCAAAATTTCTCCCCCGTGGTAAGCCATCATCGCCACTTCGGCCGTGCCGGAGAGATAATCATCGTCTTGAGTTTTGTAGAGATCGTCGGCCTCGCGCGGCAAGTGGCCGGTGCCGTAGAAATATTCTTTTTTGAGAATCGTCGGCGCAATAAAGGGCACAAATTTTTTATCACGAAAGAAATCGCGCGCGTAATTCCAGAGCGCCCACGAGAGTTCGGCGCCGGCCCCGCGCAAGAAGTAACCGCGGAAACCGTGGGCCTTGGTGCCGCGTTCGAAGTCAACCATCCCGAGCGCCATCATCAGCTCCACATGATCCTTCGGCTCGAATTTAAACTGTGGCTTGGTGCCGCCGACGTGAACTTCTTGATTGGCCGTCTCATCCGCACCTTCCGGCACCGAAACATCCGGAATGTTCGGCACTTCCAGCATCAACTTCTGCCACTCCTTCATCACTGTCGCCAATTCCGTTTCCTTGGTCTGGAGTTTGTCCTTGACCGGTTTCATTTTGGCAATCAGCCCAATCTTAGCCGCGTGATCCTTGGCGCCGGCGACACCGACGTTGGCGGCATTCTGCTCGGCGCGCAGGGTTTCAACTTCGCCGAGCAACTTAACGCGGGCTTTATCAGCCGTGAGCAGTTCCTCCACCTCAAACTTAAGCCGCTTCTTCACCGCCGCCAATCTTACCAATTCCGCATTTTCTCTGATAAACTTAATGTCGAGCATGCTCTCAACAGAATAGCAAAGTCTTGGCCATAAAAAAAGCCCCACCATGATAGTTTGGGTGAGGCACAGATATTGGCGGGCGGCGTTTAGTTCCTACAATGCTAATTGTAAAACTGGAACATCATTACCAAATTCTGTCAGAGAGCCATTTGCTAAGGAAACTGCGCTTAGAAGGTGTTTCGGGTCTTGCGATATTTTTATCCAAACCTCCTCCCGTTTTTTTGTGAACCCCTCCATCGGGGCTTCAATAAATTTGGAGCCGATCTTCAGTTTGCCAAAAGTGGTAAACATATTACCACCTCCTTTCTATTTCTATATCTATCACAACCGGCAAACTTTGCAACTTTTCCCCATTTCCCTTCCCCAACCATTATTCCACTCACTAGCGATAGCATTTAAATGGTATAATCTAGTTGGTGAGAAAAAGAGGAACAATCGTTAGCCCAATCAAACAGAAGGTTCTGCTCCTGTTGGCTGGTGGCTTAGTGCTCGGCGGTAACCGATCCCCGCACAAACAACAGAAGCTCATCTTCAAGAAGCTCGCCCGAAGTTGGAAAGATATCGACCGACAGTACCTCTATCGGATTGTTTCCGAATTCAATCACGAGCGGTTAGTTGATTACCGAGAGCAAGCTGACGGTTCAATAAAAATCGTGGTCACGGAGAAAGGCAAAGAAAAAGCTCTAATTTTTAATGTGGATAACTTAGAGATAAGGACGCCGACACGTTGGGACCAAAAATGGCGACTCGTCATGTACGATATTCCGGAAACCAAGAAGGCTCTACGTGAAGCGTTGCGAGCGAAATTGAAAGAACTTGGTTTCCACGAATGGCAAAAGTCCGTTTTCGTTCATCCTTACCCCTGTCAAAACGAAATCGATTTTCTGGTGGAGTTTTTCGAAGCCAGACCCTATGTTCGTCATGGAGAATTGACAAACCCACTCAACGAAGCCGAACTAAGGCTAGCTTTTGATCTTACGTGATTACGATTACGCAATTCGATTATGCCACTTAAATGCTATCGCTAGTAAGTGGCATAATGTGGCAAAGGAAATTAATTTGATACAATTTACACATGAACTCAATGAAGAAGTTGGCGCCGGAAGAAATTCCGCCGCAACTTTTGGAAATCCCGGAGCCGCCGGAGGAGTTGTATCTGGAGGGCGAGTTGCCGAACCATAATGAATATCGTTATCTCACCGTCGTCGGCTCGCGCAAGTATTCGAGTTACGGCAAGGAGGCCTGTGAGCAGTTGATTAGTGAGTTGGCGGGCCAACCAATCGTGATTGTCTCCGGTTTGGCCATTGGCATTGACACCATCGCCCACCGCGCGGCGCTTGACGCGGGTTTGAAAACGGTCGCCTTCCCTGGCTCCGGCCTCGACCGCGAGGTGCTCCATCCGCACTCTAATCGCCGCTTGGCTGATGAGATTGTGGCGCGCGGCGGCGCTTTGGTGAGCGAGTTCCCGCCGACCTATCCGGCCGGGCTCCACACCTTCCCCCGCCGCAATCGCTTGATGGCCGGGATTGCCAAAGCGGTTTTAATTATTGAAGCGGGCGACAAGTCGGGCACGTTGATCACCGCGCGCCTGGCGACTGATTACAACCGCGATGTCTTTGCCTTGCCCGGTTCAATTTTCTCGCCGGGGTCAAAAGGCACTAATCGCTTGATCAAGCAAGGCGCGACGCCGATCACTTCCGGCCACGATATCTTGGAGGCGCTCGGCTTCGAAGTTGAGCCGGAGTTCCAGCCGCAACTAAACCTGGCCGAACTCTCGCCCGACGAACGCAAAATTGTGGAGATCCTGACCATCGAACCGCTCCCCCGCGACGAACTGATCCGCGCCCTTGAACTCCCCACCAGCGCCGCCAACTCCCTCCTCGGCATCATGGAAATCAAGGGGTTGATTAAGGAAGCGATGGGAGAAATCCGCTTATTTTGAGGCATATTTTACCTGGGTGTTGCGAAGGTCATGATACATTACGAAAAGCTTGACAACAAAATTGATTCATGTATACTAATATCGCCAGTTCTTTAAGGTCGATTTCCCGGTCAGATCAGCAAGGTAATGCTAAAGACTAACTCCTGGACATCCAAAAGACTGCGCGCCCAACAAGCGGCGGAGTGATTAGGGAGCTAGACTGACCAAAAGGAAATCAGACTAATTAAAAAAGTCCACCTCGTGGTGGCAATGCCCGGACGAATAATCCGGGCATTTTTATTTGCAAAATAATTCTATCCATAGTACTAATGTACGTTAATGGTAAAAAGTGCGAATAAAAAACTATTGATCGTCGAGTCGCCGGCGAAGGCGAAAACGATTTCGAAATATTTGAATGACCTGCCTGCGCAGGCAGGTGAATATACGGTCAAGGCGAGCGTCGGTCACATCCGCGACTTGCCGAAGTCAAACAAGAACGCCATCGACATCGAAGGCGGCTTCATCCCTCATTACGAAATCTCGAAGGGTAAAGAGAAGGTGGTGAGTGAATTGCGGAGCGCCGCCAGCAAAGCGAGCGAGGTGGTGCTCGCCACCGACCCCGACCGCGAGGGCGAGGCGATTGCTTGGCACGTCGCCGAGGCGATTGGTTTAAAAAATCCCAAACGGATCGTCTTCCACGAGATTACTAAAGAAGCGGTGCAAGAAGCGATGGCACATCCGCGCGAGATTGATGACAACTTGAAAACGGCCCAAGAAGCCCGGCGCGTGCTAGATCGACTTTTCGGTTACGACCTCTCGGGCTTAATTTGGCAGAAGTTGCGTTACGGCTTGTCCGCCGGGCGGGTTCAATCCCCCGCTCTGCGTATCCTTGTAGAACGCGAGCGCGAGATCCGGGCGTTTATTCCGGAGAAATTCTGGGTGATTGACGCGATGATGAGCGGCATTCCGTTTGTTGGCTCGGTTGAGCCGAAGACGGAAGAGGAGGCCAATAAAATTGTTGAGCAAGCAAAACAAAGTAGTTGGAAAGTGGCTGACATTAAGCAAAGCGAGGTTAACCGCCGCGCCCGCGCGCCCTTCACCACCTCGACGCTCCAGCAATACGCCTCATCGCGGCTCGGTTACTCGCCGGCCGTCACGATGCGCCTGGCCCAGAAGCTCTACGAAGCCGGCCAGATTACTTACATGCGCACCGACAGCACCAACTTGAGTCAGCACGCGCTGACCGAGATTGGTGAGTTGGTCAAGAGCAAGTTTGGTGCCAATTATCACGAGCGTCAAGTCTACGCGACCAAAAGTAAGAACGCCCAGGAAGCTCACGAGGCGATCCGGCCATCTCACCCATCGCAATTGATCGCTGGCCACTCACCGCTAGAGCAGAAGTTATACAAATTAATTTGGGCGCGCACGGTGGCCAGTCAAATGGCGGCGGCCAAACTTTTGAAAACGAAAATAATCGCGGAGGCTTCGCCAAAGGCCTCGCCCTTAACTTCCAATTCCCAAGGCGAGGCCTTAGAATCCGGCGAAGCCTCCGCGATTCCACTCTTCTGGGCCAACGGTTCGGTCGTCACTTTTGATGGCTGGTTGAAGGCGGATCCAGCGGCGCGGGGCGAGGAAAATGTTTTGCCGACCGTTAACGTCGGTCAGGAATTAAAATTAGAAAGCATCACCTCAACCGGCAAGGAAACGCAAGGCCCGGGTCATTATTCCGAGGCCGGTTTGGTGAAGGAACTGGAGAAACGCGGCATCGGCCGACCGTCCACTTACGCCCCAACGATTAAAACGATTATTGACCGCGGCTACGTGGAAAAAGACGGCCGTTCGCTGAAACCGACCGAGACTGGGGAGGTGGTCAACGAATTTTTGGAAAAGCACTTCACTCAATATATCAGCGACGACTTCACCCGCGAGATGGAAGATGATCTGGATGAGATTGCCGAAGGTAAGCGCGATTATGTGAAGACGCTCGCAGAGTTTTACAATCCGTTTAAAAAGGAGGTTGCGAGCAAGAAGAAACTGCCGAAGCTGACCAATCTCGGCGCCGCGCCGGCCGACATCAAATGTCCGGTTTGCGGCGGCCCGATGATTATTAAACTCGGCAAGGCCGGCAAATTCTTAAGTTGTGCCGAATTCCCCGACTGTAGCGGCGCCCGGACGATTGACGGCCAAGAATTGGCCGGGCCGAAAGAAACCGGCGAACCGTGTCCGGAGTGCGGACGCCTGCCTGCCGGCAGGCAGGGCAAATTGATTGAGCGCAACGGCCGCTTCGGCAAATTCGTCGCCTGCACCAATTACCCCAAATGCAAATATATTAAAAAAGACGCGACGATTGCCAACCCGGCGAATAATACGAACGTGAAATGCCCGGTTTGTAATGACGGTACCATGGTTGAGAAGCGCGGCCGCTACGGCCCTTTCTACGGCTGTAGCAA
Organism: uncultured Candidatus Saccharibacteria bacterium; assembly: GCA_964546425.1. Classification (GTDB taxonomy): domain Bacteria; phylum Patescibacteriota; class Minisyncoccia; order Phycocordibacterales; family JACOZG01; genus CAZJJW01. The sequence goes on from CAZJJW010000020.1 coordinate 9,315, forward strand.
TTATCCGAAGTGTAAAAATATTATTAAAACCAAACCCACCGGCAACCTTTGCTCAACGTGCAATTCGCTCATGATGGCCGGCACCAAAACTATTCCCGAGCGCTGCTCGAACAAAGCTTGCGCTAATCACAATCCGCACCAAATAGCTAAATTGAAAAATTCTTAAGATTGTAAAGATCGGGGTCGTCGTAATCTGGTTCGGGAGTTAAGACATCCGATGTTGTGGTTTCTTTAACATCGGATGTCTGGGTGCCAGCCAAGAGTGCGATAATTTGTTGCAAACCTTCGCTATCAAAAAAGTCGATCATCACGCGCCCGCCACTCGCCTTCTCCTTCCGCTCGACTTTCACCCGGTTGCCGAGCTTATCGGTCAACTGCTGTTCGAGCTCAACCAACTCCGGGTCCATCGTCTTGCGGACACGTTCGAAGGCAATCCGCCGGGCGATATTCTCCGCATCACGAACATTCATTTTTTTAATAATAATTTCTTGGAAGAGCGTTTTCTGCTCGCCTGGCCGCGCGGCCAACATCAGGATCGGTCGGGTATGACCCTCATTAATCTGACCGGCCATGAGCGCTTGGAGCATCTCCTCCGGCAGATTCATAATCCGGATTGAATTGGAAACATACTCGCGACTCTTGCCGATCCTTTTCGCGATCTCGGTATGCTTCATCGCAAATTCTTCAGCCAGTTGGCGGAAGGCACGGGCGCGATCAACGACGTTAAGATCTTCGCGCTGGAGATTCTCAATAATCGCCATCTCAAGCTTCATCCGATCGCTCTGTGTGTCCTCGCGGATCAGGGCCGGAATTTGCGAAAGACCGGCCAGGCGAGCGGCGCGCCAGCGCCGCTCGCCGGCAATCAATTCATATTCGGTTGCCAAACCGCCATCCTCACGCGCGACTTCGCGGCGCGTTACGACGAGCGGCTGGAGCACGCCGTATTGGCGAATCGAGTCAGCCAGCGCCCGCATGGCATCTTCATCAAACTCTCGCCGCGGCTGAAAGGGATTCGGCTTAATTTTGTCGACCTCAATCCAGAAGATCGCTTGATTATAGGCTTCGGACATGATTAAATCATAACACAAAAGCCGGAGTGGCGGAATTGGCAGACGCGCACGACTCAAAATCGTGTCTCGCAAGAGGTGTGGGTTCAATTCCCACCTCCGGCACCAA
>CAZJJW010000021.1:0-10429 GCA_964546425.1 uncultured Candidatus Saccharibacteria bacterium
ATTATTCGAAATGCTATCAGAAAAAGGTTATTTGAAAGTTCCAAGTAAAGTAATTTGTACGGACGCAAGAACAATTCCCGCTAAAGATAACAGCGTTAGTTTGATTGTTACCTCACCGCCCTATGTTACTTCTTACGAATACGCTGACTTGCACCAACTCACCGCTTTGTGGTTGGAGTACACAAAAGATTTAACTGATTTCCGAAAGCGATTTATTGGCACTTCCTATCACAATAAAAAAGATTTGACTCTCAATAGCACGCTCGCAGAAAATATCAGAAAAGAATTGCTAGAAAAGGACAAGAAAACCGCTGAGGAAGTTTCTACATATTTTAGCGAGATGAACCAAGTATTTATTGAAATGAAAAGAATGCTAAAAAATGGTGGCAAAACTTGTATTGTTATCGGCAATACGAGCTTGAAAGGTGTTGAGATACTTAACGCTGAAGTCTTTGTCGAACAATTGCAAAACTTGGGATTAAAAATTGCCGATATTATCAAAAGAGAAATACCCTCAAAAAATTTACCGTCTGTTAGAGATAAAAAGACAGGCAAGTTTTCAAGTATAACCGACAAAAACAAAATATCTGCTTATCCTACAGAATATATTTTAGTAATGGAAAAATAAAAAATATGAAATTAAAAAAATTCACAATAAAAAATCTGGAATTAATGTACGATGAAATAAAAAAACAATATGGCAACTCTGCATATAGATATTTGAGCAAGATGTTTACAGCAGCAAAACCAGCACATAAAAAATCGTTTCTGGCGAGTGCAAAAGCTCAAGAGAAAATTAAAAAAGGAGGTATACCAGATCACGATCAATCGTGGCGTGCATTTAAGGGTAAAAATTTAGAGAAACTAATCGTTTATATTTTGAAGGATGCTATTCATGGCTTGGGACTGGAGCTTGCGGATGGGAATAAATTAGAAAAAGCAAATGGCGCAAATCTGTCTAAAGAATTAAGTTTAGTGAAGCGTAATTTACTTGTAGATTTTGGAGAACATGGCTCACATATGCCCGATGTTGATATTGTGATTTTTGATCCGAACACATCTAATGTGGTTGCTGTAATCTCTAGTAAGGTTACTTTGCGAGAGAGAATCGCGCAAACTGGATATTGGAAAATTAAGTTATCTATGGATGATGCAACGAAACACATTAAAGTTTATTTTTTTACGCCCGACGAGGATGAAACCATGAGAATGAAAAGACCAGCTAAGAAGGGCAGAGCGATTGTTGAAGTTGACACAGATGGCAGTTATGTTTTAAGCGAAACAAACATTGAAGAAAGCGAAAAAGTAAAAATGTTTGATAAATTCATTGACGATCTGAAAAAACTTTTGAAATGATATGGCTAAAGATTTGATTTTAGAATCCACCACACTATGGGATTATCCGACACAGAATTACGGAGACAAGCCCCATGGAAACAATAAATATAATGGCGTGACGCCGGCTTTTGTTCTCTGGAATTTATTACATAGATACACAAAGGAGGGCGACTTGGTCGTTGATCCGATGTGCGGAAGTGGAACAACAATTGATGTAGCTAAAGAATTAAAGCGAGAAGTTATTGGCTACGACATTAATGTAACAAGACCAGAAATAATCAAGAATGATTCTCGTAAAATTCCTCTTGCGGATAATTCTGTTGATTTTGTTTTCATTGATTCGCCGTATTCAGACAACATAAATTACTCTGACAACAAAGAGTGCATTGGAAAAATTTCATGCGAGAAAACAGAATTTTATGACGAATTAGAAAAAACAGCGAGTGAAATCTCAAGAATTTTGAAACCCGGCAAGGTTATGGGTTGGGTTATTGCTGATCAGTGGGTCAAAAAGAAATTTACACCTGTTGGATTTTTACTTTGGCCAAGACTGGAAAAGTATTTTGAGGCAATGGATATCGTTTGCCTTACCAGACACAATCAGACATCTAATACTGGGGTTTGGCACGATAGGGCAAGGCAGTTTAATTTTTATTTGAGGGGTTTTAAGTATTTGTTTATAATGAAGAAGCCCGAAAAGAAATAGGCGGCGCGCCAACTTCGTTGGCACAAATTCCGTCGGCGCAAAAAGCGAGGGTGCGGCGGAAGGGGGGTGTGGGGGGAATTCCGCCACGCCCGAGCGAAAGACAGAGGCCGTCCCCGCCGCCTGCCCGAAGTATTGAAGGCAGGCGGCGGGGCGGTTAGGTTTCGTCGGGGTTCTGTTCGTAATGGGTTCGCCAGCCTTTTCCAAAATTGACCACTCGTAAAACCAGCCCCGACCGGGGCTGGTTTTTTGGTGCGGTAGTTTCCAGTTAAGCCGCTACTTACTTGTTCATATCGTGCGTCTCCGGGTTAACGAAGCAACAATCAATCGCTTTCTTGCCCGAACCGCAGGGACACGGCTCGCCGCGGCCGCAACACTCAACATAAGACTTACCGGAACCGCACGGACAAGAGGCCTTCAACTTCTCGTACATGGTTTGATCAGCCATAATTATTTTTTATTATTGTTAATCTACGACCCGGTGGTTACCAACGAACGCTCGCTTGAAGTGGCGACATTGTTGGCTCCATCCTTCGCTTCCACCACAAAGTAGTAAGTTGTGCTCGCCGTGAGACTCTCGAGATTAAGACTCTTCGAGCTGGCTAGCGAATTGCTTGAGACCGTGCTCGTGGTGCTGGCGGTCAAACTAAGCGGACTAGCCGTGCCATAATAAATTTTGCCGCGCGCCGCCTCATTAGTCGTCCAACTGACGGTCGCGGTGGTGCTCGCCAGATTAGAAGTGGCAATATTTGAGATCACCGGCGCGACAGTGTCCGGCGTGGTTGTGCTGTTGTTGTCATCGTCATCAAGTTTCTTCTCAATGCCGCGTGGCAATTTCTGGCAGGTTGGCACGAGCGGCCGAATGCCGTCATGTTTTCGCAGCCAGCCGGGAGCAATCAAGTGGCCGGGCGGCACGATGGCGCAGAGGCGACCCGGGCCTCTTGAGGTACTGGTGGCGTTGTCGTCATCTTCATCATCTTCGTCGTCCTCTCGTCTCAGGGGATGTTCTTTAAGCCATTCATTTAACTTTGTCCGCGTCTCTTTGCCCACTTGGCCAAGCTGAAGTAACCCATGTTTTCTCTGAAAACGTTTGACGGCGGCCGCGGTTAATTTGCCGAAACGACCAGTGATCAAACCCTCGGGATAAATGCTCGGATCGGCGGCCAAGAGCGCTTGAAGCAAGCTGACCTGATCACCGATCGAACCCTCCTTGAGATCGGCCAAGAAACCGGCGATTTGTTCTTGCTGGCTGGCACGCAATTGCGTCAGCTGGAGCTGCAGGGCTTGAATCTGGGCCCGCAGTTGGATAATCAGTTGCAATCTGGCGGCGGCCGTGGTGGTGCTGGTTTGCGCCAGGCCCACGGTGGGCAACGTCAGAGTCGCCATAATGATTATGACGGCGGTTTTAGTGAGTAATGATTTCATTATTTTAATTATTTTATAATTTCGATCTGGCGCTTCGATAACCGCGCCCAACCTTATTATCTTATAGACAAGGAAATAAGGCAAATGGTACGGTATAATTACTGACGTGTTGCTGCGCCCTTAGCCCCGACGCTCGGAGAGGTCGGGGCCCCCGACTGAAACGTCGGGGCTCAGTGGTCGTGGTTTTGCGCCCTTAGCTCAGTGGTAGAGCGTTCCCTTCACACGGGAGAGGCCGTAAGTTCAATCCTTACAGGGCGCACCGGGCTCATAGTAAAGTGGTATTACGCGGCATTCGCATTGCCGAGGCCCGGGTCCGATCCCCGGTGAGTCCACTCGATTCAGAGTAGATATCAAGCAGGGCGAAGAGCAAACTTAAAGTCAGCGGTCCCAACAAGAAGCCCATTGGGCCGAAGAAGCCGATGCCGCCGAAGACCGCCAGGAAGACGAGAACCGGTGATAGCTGCATCCCGCGGCCGACCAGCTTCGGCCCCAGCAAATTATCAATCAGTCCTACCGCAATCAAGCCCCAGGCCAAGAGGCCGAGCGCCGGCATCAGTGGGCCAGTGAGGAAGAGGAAAATAATGCCCGGCACCAACACCAGCGCCGTACCGATACCCGGGATGAGAGCGCAGATGGCGGCGACTGTTCCCCAGAGCACGGCCTGGGGTACGCCAAAAATAGCGAAGCCCACCGCCGTCAGTACACCCTGAATCAGGGCAATCATCAGACTGCCCCTAACCACCGAATTCACCGCCAACTCCAGTTTTTTTAAAATCGATTCGTCGTCGGCGTCCACTAGCGGGCTTAAGTCCACCACTCTTTGTTTGAGTCGCGGGCCCTCTTTTAGGAAGTAGTAAAGGGCCAGAATGAAAACGCCGGAGTTGATCAGTATTTTGGCAAAATTCGAAAAGATGGTGCCCAGATTCTGGAGGAGCCAGCTTAGGCCCGATTTAAGATATTGATCGGTATTGATCGGAAACTTTTCGGTCAAACTCTGGAAGATATTCAATGCCGTCTCTTGGCCGTTGCCAGCGGCCAGCGAAGCATACAGTTGTCGAGCTTCTTGGGAAATTTGGACACCGAGCCAGATGAGGGGTAGCACCATAAAGGCGACCATAATCAAAGTCGTGCCGAGGGCGGCCAAACCCCGGCGGTGGCCTGATCGCCGCAGGAGTCTTCGATGGAGCGGTTGGCAGGCGACGGCAACTACCGCCGCCAGGACCAAAACCTGGAGAAACGGCCGAAAGATAAAGAAAGTCAGCCCGAGCGCCAGGCCGAGCAACATGATTAAGAAATAAAATTGGAGTTTTTGGCTAAGCATATTTTCGTTTCATTCGATAAAATAATTTCCTGATTTCTTCGACAAGAATAATTGAGGAGGCAATGGCGATAATCGTCAGCCAATCGCGGAGCCCCAAGGGAACCGTATGCAATAGATTCTGCATAATCGGATGATAAATTGCAAGCAGTTGGAGCGAGATGACCATGAGTGTGGCCCCGACTAAAAATTTGTTGGAGCCAGGATTCATTTGAAAGATTGATTTATCTTCCGAACGGCAGTTCCAAGCATTAAACCACTGGAATACCACCAGCACCGTGAAGGACATGGTTAGGGCCTTGCCGAGGTTAACGGCCAGGTAGCTTTGGAAAAGCCACAAGGCCCCGAGCGTCATCGGTAAGGCCATCAAGATCACCCTCTTGGCCATTAGTTTATCAACCAGATACTTTTTCGGCCGTTCAAAGTTGCCCCGCAGCAGCCCCGGCTCTTTGGGTTCCATGGCCAGGGCGACATCCAGGAAGCCGTCGGTCACGAAGTTGGCCCAAATAATTTGCCCCGGCAAAATCGGTAGAGGATAACCCAGAAAGAGGGCGCCGGTAATCGTCAAGGTCTCGCCGACACTGGTCGAAAAAAGATACAGGATAATTTTCTTGATGGTTTTATAAATACTTCGACCTTCTTCCACGGCGGAGACAATACTGCCGAAGTTATCATCCAAGAGCACGATATCGGCCGCTTCTTTGGCGACCTCGGTGCCGATCTGGCCCATAGCAACCCCCAGATCGGCCGCCACCAACGAAGGAGCATCGTTGACGCCGTCGCCGGTCATGGCGACGATTTCTCCCCGGGCTTTGTAAGCTTGGATGATTCTCAACTTGTGTTCCGGAGTCACTCGGGCGAAGATAGAGGTTAGGGGAAGTTTCTCGGCCAATTCGGCGGGCGAGAACGCGTCAATATTTTGCCCGGTGAGCACCAGATCTCCTTGGTGAAAGAGACCGGCTTCCCGGGCGATGGCTTCGGCGGTCACTTCATGATCACCGGTGATCATCACCACGCGGATACCCGCGGCGGTGGTTTGGGCCATCGCTTGCGCCACTTCCGCCCGCAAAGCATCTTTCATCCCAAAGAATCCCACGAAGGTGAGAGCCTTAATTTCTTCTGGTGTGACGGTCTCACCGATGTCACGACTCTCCGCCAGGGCGATGACCCGTAGACCGGTTTGCGACAGATCGGTGAAGATCGTTTCGAGCTCGCGCTTCTTGGCTTCCGTTAAGGGGTGGCTTTTGCCGCCGTGCCAAATCTTTTGCGACCGGCCCAAAACTACTTCCGGCGCCCCGACCACCGTCAAGAATCTCTGACTGGTCAGTTGGTGGATGGTGGCGTGATATTTGAGTTTGTAATCAAAAGGAATGTCATAGATTAGAGGCGCTTCTTGTTCCAGATCATCTTTGTGAAAGCCGAGCTTTTGTCCCAGGACAAACATCGCCGCCTCGGTGGGGTCGCCGATCAGGCGCCATTGCCCTTCCGCTTTTGAACGCATTACTCTGCCGTTGGCGCAGAAAGCGGCGATCTTCCCCGCCAACAGGAGCTCGGGATGATTGGCCGGATCAACAACCTTGCCTCCGAGTTCCACCTGGCCTTCAGATTCGTAACCGACGCCGCCGATCTTAAACAGCTTGCCAGCCACATAGACTCGCTGGATCACCATTTCATTTTTGGTAATGGTGCCGGTCTTATCCACCGCGATGACGCTGGCTTGACCCAACGCTTCTACCGCTTGCAATTTTTTTACTAAAACCTGCCGTTGGCTCATCCGCCAGACGCCGGTCGCGAGGATCAGGGTCATTACAATGGGCAAGCCCTCGGGGATAATCGAGACCGCGAGCGACACAATCGTGGCAAACATCGTCCTCGCCGATTCTCCCGCCAAGAGGCCGACCAGAAAGAGGAGGCCACTCGCGCTGGCTACCACGACGATAATCAGCCGGGAGAGATACTTGATGTTGGCCTTCAACGGAATTTCGGTGTCGATGGTGGCAATCTCTTTGGCAATTTTGCCGATCATGGTCTCAAGGCCGGTGGCCGTCACCAACGCTTGGCCATTACCGGCGACCAGATGCGTGCCCTTAAGAACGGTGGCGTCGACAACTTTATGAACCGGCTCCGATTCGCCGGTTAAGGCCGCTTCGTCCACTTTGAGATTGCGCGAGAGGGTTACCCGCGCGTCGGCTGGCACCTTCTCACCCTCAGCCAGAATAATAATGTCGTCCACCACCACTTCCGTGTCAGGAATAATTAGCTCCTGGCCATCGCGCAGCACCGTGGCCGTGGTGGTGATGAATTTTTTGAGCGCCAATAAAGTATTTTGGGCGCGGCCTTCTTGGACGCTGCCGACAATGGCGTTGAAGAGTAGTACGGCCAAGATAATCGACCCGTCAACAATTTCACCGATGGCGAAGATGGTGGCGCTCGCCGCCAAGAGAATATAAACCAGCGGACTCTGGAATTGACGTAGAAAAATAAGGGCCGCGCTGTCCCGCGGATCCTCAGGCAGTTGGTTGGGGCCGGCGGCCTGCAGACGGCGCCCGGCTTCGATTTGGCTCAAACCATGTTCACTCATAAGACAATTAATTATAACATCTTTACTTCCCTATTTTTTCTAGTATAATCGCGCTATGCCGCCACTTAAAGGTAAAAAACTGGGCCAATTTAGCGGTCAGATTATCACCACCATCCTGATTTTAATCGTGTTGATTGGTCTGTACGGCGTGATTGCCGGTAGTCAAACCAGTCTGCCCACGGTGGCTCTGTCTGAATTGGCCCACAGTATTTCGGCCGGCGAGGTGCAAAGTATTAATGTTCATGGCGATGACTTAGATATTGCGCTTAAAAATGGTGAGCATCAAATGTCTAAGAAAGAAGCCGAAGCCTCACTTTCCGAAACGTTTAAAAATTACGGAGTCGCTCCCGAAGCCCTCCAACAGGTCAAGGTGACGGTGGCCAATCCGAGCGGCTTCACGTTTTGGCTCTTGAATTTATTGCCTTTCATCGCGCCGATTATTTTTATTCTCTTTTTCTTTTGGCTGATTTCCAAACAAGTGCGCGGCGCCACGATGCAGGCCTTCAGCTTCGGCCAATCCAAGGCCAAAATTATTGATCCCAATGACACCAGCCAGCGGATTACTTTCAAAGATGTCGCCGGCGTTAAAGAGGCGAAAGAAGAATTGCTTGAAATTGTGGATTTCTTGAAAAGCCCGAAGAAATTTTTAGACATCGGCGCGCGCATTCCCAAAGGCGTCCTTCTCATGGGCGCGCCGGGCACCGGCAAAACCTTGCTCGCCCGCGCCGTGGCGGGCGAGGCGCGCGTTCCGTTCCTTTTCCTCTCCGGTTCGGATTTCGTCGAGATGTTCGTCGGCGTTGGCGCCTCGCGAGTCCGTGACCTCTTCCGCCTGGCCAAGAAGTTGGCGCCGTCCATCGTCTTCATTGACGAGATTGACGCCATCGGTCGCCACCGCGGTTCGGGTCTCGGTGGCGGCCACGATGAGCGCGAGCAAACCTTGAATCAAATTTTGGTGGAAATGGACGGTTTCGAGCCAACTGAAAAGTTGATTGTGATGGCGGCGACCAACCGCCCCGATGTGCTTGACCCGGCGCTCTTGCGGCCGGGCCGCTTCGATCGGCGGGTAATTCTTGATAATCCGGATGTTAAAGATCGCGAAGAAATTTTGAAAATTTACGCGCGGCAGAAACCGCTCGGCGAGGATGTTAATCTCCAAACCATTGCCCAACGGACGCCCGGTTTCACCGGCGCCGACCTGGCCAATCTGATGAACGAGGGCGCGATTCTCGCCGCCCGCGAGAATCGCCAGAAGATTACGCAGTATGACCTCGTTCGCTCGGTCGAGAAGGTGATGTTGGGTCCCGAGCGTAAGAGTCACTTGCTCTCGGAGAAAGAGAAGAAAATCACGGCTTATCATGAGATGGGTCATGCCATTTTGGCTTCGCTTTTGGAACATTCTGATCCGGTCCACAAAGTTTCGATTATCTCGCGCGGCCGGGCGGCCGGCTATACTTTGAAATTGCCAGATGAAGATCGTAAGTTGCAAGCTCGCGAGGAATTCTTGGCTGACATTGTGGTCTCGCTCGGCGGTTACGCGACCGAGCAAATTATTTTCGGTGATATTACCACCGGCGCCGCGGGTGACATCGCGGTGGCTACGGCGCTGGCGCGTGATATGGTGACCAAATATGGCATGAGCGAGAAATTGGGGCCGATCGCCTTTGACATCGGCAGTCAGAAAATGTTCATCGGTATCGGCGCCATGACGGAGAAATTGAGTTCCGAAGCCGTTTCGGCCCAAGTGGACAGCGAAGTCTCAAAAATTATCACCGAGGCGCTCGCCAAAGCCCGCGAACTTTTGAACCAGCACCGTCAAGCCCTCGACCATCTCTCCGCCGAACTCATCAAAATCGAAACCATTGACCGCGAAGATTTCGAAAAACTCCTCATCTTAAACGGCATTGCACCCAAACCCCACGACCGGATTGAGCCGAGCGCGGGGCTTGAGGTGGTGGTGTAATAATTAATGTGGCCCCGGCAAGATTAAACCTTGACATTGTCATTTGATTGGTTGGGAAGGGTGTGCTAGACTGCCTATACCATAGATGATTTATTATACCGAGCACGCCAAAGAAAGGATGATTTTGAGAGGTATTACGGAAGCAATGGTCAAGAATGCGTTGCGAAAGCCTGATGAGATGGGCATTGGTTATCAAGGCAAAAGTTTGGCTTTTAAAAAGTTTAGCAAGGGGATAATCAAAGTGGTTTTTGTAAAGAAAAAGAATTCCCAAGTGATCATTTCTGCTATTTGGGAATTACGAAATAAGAATTAAAAATATGAAAATTACTTATGATAAAAAAGTAGACGCGCTGTACCTTCATTTTCAAGAAGGGGTTTTTGCGCGGAATAAAGAAGTGGAAGAAGGTATCATTTTAGATATTGGGAAAGGGAATAAAATTCTCGGCCTTGAGATACTAGACGCGAGTAAAAGAATAAAACCTAAAGGCATTAATTACTTGAATTTTCAGGTTCCTATCGGTATGCCGGCGCACTAAGGAACACTCGATGTCCAGTAGTACCACGCCAAAACATTATACCAACTTCTAGCGATAGCAGTTTAAGTGGAATAATCGTTGTTGGTTAATAGGTCCCGAGGTTCAATCCGAAGATTTTTTGAGCGAACGATTTTTTGAGGGGTAATCTTTTTAAGATTTAATTAGGTAGAAGAAACGATTTTATTCTCTGGCCAGACCAAAAGCCAAATATAAAACCTAAGACTATCCCGATTATACTCATCAATATAAAGCCAATTACAAATCTATTTATACTCTGTGGACTTTCTTTGCTTTGGACATCTAAGAGGAAATCGGGCGACTCATATGTCTTTTGAGGATTTGAGGCGAGGGAAAAGTCTATGAAAACTTCATTAAGTCCTGTTTCCGTAAACGTGTAAGGGAACTCTAATACACCGCCTTGAGCTTTTATGTTGCTTTGCTCAAACAGAAACTCCCTTTTTGCATCGCCGACTCCACCAAGTTTTGCAACCCTAATTTTTATGACCATATCCTCGGAAATAAGTTTGTTAGACCCGAGATCAACAAATGAAATTAACATTGAAGTTTT
>CAZJJW010000022.1:0-9263 GCA_964546425.1 uncultured Candidatus Saccharibacteria bacterium
CCCTTCCCAACTTGCGTCCAGAACTCTTTGTGTTGGGCGGGCGTCGGAATTTCCGAGGCACAGCCAGCGACATGTGACGTTGTCATCACACATCTCCTTATAAAAGACCAACCAGGCAACACACCCGGTCTGCCAACAAACCTATCCTAATTCCCCTTTCTTGTCAAGAGGCGCGATTTCGTGGCTAATATATCAAGGGTAACCCTTGCTGAAATGTTGGTGTAATTTTACGATCGTAGAATTACGAGAACATTTTTTAAGCCAACTCTTTGAGCGATTTGACGACGATTGAGGGCTCACCATTTCGGTAGGACATCCGGCTTTCGTGTCGGTTAAATCAGATTTTAAGTTTGCCTGCTATCGCTGGTAAACGTCAAATTCAGTTAGAACGTCAAATTCGCTTTGCTGGTTTAGGCTAACTGTTTTAAAAATTCCACTACAATGCTCGGCTCGCCATTGCGGTGCGAGATGCGGCCGCGGAGAGCGACGCAGGTTTCGGGGGTAAGCAGGTCGCGGAATTGGGCATAAACGCCGGTGAAGACGACGGCCTCAATACTGCCAGTGAAGTCGGCCAGACGAATGAAAGCCATCGGCTCGCCGTTTTTCGTTGTGATGGCGCGGACATCCTCGATGATGCCACCGGCGATGACTTGGAAGTTTTCCGGCGAGGATTTTATTTTAGCAATCGTATGTTCAGGGTTAACAAACTTTTCTTTGAACTTATCAAGCGGATGGCCGGAGACATAGAGGCCGAGCAGCTCCTTCTCCCAAACTAATTTTTGCGCTGGGGTGGCGGGTTCGCAATTCTTCAAAGTTAAAGCCGGCACGCTCGATTGATCGGTCATCAAGCCGAAGAGGGATGATTGATCCGAATTGGTTTTGGCCACGACGGCGTGATATTCGAGCAAACTTTCTAAGTTAAAGAGCAATTTGGCGCGATTCTCACCCAAGCTATCAGTGGCGCCGGCCATGATCAGGGCTTCGAGCGACTTTTTGTTCAAATTGCGGTGCTGGATCCGTTCCAAGAAGTTGGCGATGGTGGAGAAGCGGCCGGCCCGCTTGCGTTCGGTCACAATCGCTTGGGCAATTTCCGTTCCCAGGTTTTTGATTGTGAATAGGCCAAACCGGATTTTGTCTCCTTGAGTGTGCAACATCCGATGTTGCAGATTTTCTGCAACATCGGATGTTGCAGGTTCGGCACCTTTTACCGCCGTAAATTCCTCAAAGCTCTCGTTAACATCTGGCGGCAGGACCGGAATCCCGATTCGTTTGCATTCGGTGATCACCGCCGCCACGGTTTCCATATTGCCGCTTTCGGCCGAGAGGACAGCCGCCATATATTCGGTTGGGTAGTTCGCTTTCATATAGGCGGTTTGATAAGCGACCAGGCCGTAAGACGCCGAATGGGCTTTGTTGAAGCCGTAAGCGGCGAATGGTTCGAGCCAGGCCCAGATCTCGGTCGCTTTTTTCTCGCTCCAGCCCGAATGTTTGGCACAGCCCTTAATGAATTTTTCCTTTTGCTCGGCCATCAGCGCCGGAATTTTCTTCCCGACGGCTTTGCGGAACTTGTCCACCTCGTCCCAAGAATAACCGGCCAAGTCGTGGGCCATAATCAGCAGATCGTCTTGGTAGACCAGCACGCCGTAAGTTTGTTTGAGAATCGGCTCGAGCGCCGGATCAAGGTATTTGATCAATTTCGGATTATGTTTGCGCGCGATGTAGTTGGGGATAAACTGCATCGGCCCGGGGCGGTAGAGCGCGACCATGGCGTTGATATCGTGAATGGTGGTCGGGCGCAGCTCCTTCAGCCACTTGGTCATACCGCTGCCGTTTAGTTGGAACAGGCCCTCGGTCTCACCCCGGGCGAGCATGGCGAATGTTTTTTTGTCAGCGAGCGGAATTTTTTCCAAATTAATCTCGAGATTGTAGATTTTTTTCACCAGCGCCACGGTACTTGATAAGATTGCCAAGTTGCGCAGGCCCAAGAAGTCAAATTTCGTCAGGCCAATGCCGTCTTCACCGACGGTGTACATATCATATTGCGTGATAATGCTTTCGCCCTTCGGATCATATTGAAGCGGCGTGTAATTAACGAGTGGCCCCGGCGCGATCACGACGCCGGCGGCGTGGACCGAAATGTGGCGCGGATTACCCTCGATCTTTTTGGCCAGATCAATAATTTCTTTAGTGATTGGATCGGTTTCATATAATGCGAGCAGTTCTGGTGTCAAGTCCAGCGCCCGATCAATCGTCATCGGGAAGCCCTGCGAACCCATCGGAATCAGGCGCGAGACTTTGTCGCCGACGGCGTAAGATTGGCCGAGGGCGCGGGCGATATCGCGGACGGCGCCCCGCGCCATCATTGAGCCGAAGGTTCCGACTTGCGCCACCTGATCGGCGCCGTATTTTTCTTTGACATAATTAATCACCTCGTCGCGACGATTATCGGCGAAGTCCATGTCAATATCCGGCGCCGACGGCCGATCCGGATTTAAGAACCGTTCGAAGGGAATGTTGTAGGCGAGCGGATCAATCTTAGTGATATCAAGCGCATAGGTAGTGAGCGAACCGGCGACCGAGCCGCGGATGTTGTAGTAGATGCCGCGCTCGCGAGCAAAGCGAATCAGATCTTCGACCACGAGAAAGTAAGACGCATAGCCTTTGAATTTGATCACGTCGAGCTCATATTCCAGTCTTTTAATTGCCTCCTCATGTTTATCCAAACCGCGTTCCTTAAGTCCGGCCAAGGCGAGACGGCGCAAGAGCGAGTCGGCCGTCTCGCCCGGCGGGATTGGGAATTCTGGGAAAATAAATTTTCCGAGCTCCAACTCCAAGTTACAGCGCGCGGCGATCTTGACCGTATTGACGAGCGCTTCGGGTGTGTCTGGGAAATATTTGGCCGCTTGATCCGGGCTAATCAGCGAAAAATCTTCTTCTAAATTAGAGAACCGTTGCTTATTTTCACCGTCGCTGTGTTGGCCAATCGCCACCAACGTGTCGTGCGCTTTGGCGTCGGCTGGTTCTAGATAATGGGCGTCTTGCGTCGCGACGAGCGGAATATTAAGACGGCGAGCTAACTTGATTAATTCGGCTTTCAATTCCGCCTGCCGGTCAATTTTCGGATGATGCATGATTTCGATGAAATAATTGACCGGCCCGAAAATATTTTGATATTCTAGAGCGATCTTTTCTGCTTGCTCAAACTGACGATTGTAGACGGCGCGCGACAGCTCGCCGGCCATGCAGCCGGAGAGGCAAATCAATCCCTCGCGATGCTCGCGCAACAAGTCTTTATCCATCCGCGGCTTGTAGTAATAACCCTCGAGGTTCGCCGCGGTGACTAATTTAAGTAAATTTTTGTAGCCGGTCAGATTTTCGGCCAAGAGGGTCAAGTGATAACGTTTATTATCAATATTCGGTTCTTTATCAGTTCGTCGGCGGGTGGCAATATACGCCTCGACGCCAATGATCGGCTTGATGCCGGCGTCTTTACATTTGGTGTAAAATTCAATGGCGCCGTAGAGATTGCCGTGATCAGTGAGGGCGAGCGCCGGCATGCCAAACCGCTTCGCCCGCTCTATCATATCGTCAATTTTTGTCAAACCGTCCAGCAGACTATAGCTCGAGTGATTATGAAGATGAACAAATTTAGTCATATTATCAAGCTGGATTATATCAAATAAATTTGATATCCTATATTGGCCGGCGGGAAGCGTTCCGCGGACCTTACCCCGCCAGGCCTTGGCGCTTTCTTGGTCTACTCCAAGCGGCGCCATTTTTTATGTTAAAATAATTTAGTGATTAAATATCTGATCGGCATTGATGAGGCCGGGCGCGGGCCGCTCTGCGGCCCGGTGGCGGTCGGCGCGGTTTGTTGTTCAAAACATCAAAATGGCAAACATCGGATGTTTGCCATTTTTGGCAAGAAGGGGATTAGGGATTCTAAAAAGTTGTCTCCGACGCGCCGCGAGGAGATTTTTGCCGAAATTAAAAAATTAAAAAAGTCGGGTCAACTCAACTTCGCGGTGGCGCTGGTTGGCCACCAGATTATTGATCGGCGGGGAATTGTGACGGCGATTAAGATTGGCATCGCCCGATGTCTCAAAAAAATCCTGCAACATCCGATGTTGCAGGAAGATTGCCTGGTTTTGCTCGACGGCGGCCTACGGGCGCCGTCTCGCTATCTTAATCAACGTACGATTATCCGCGGCGACGAGTCCGAGACCGTGATCGCTCTTGCCTCAATCGTGGCCAAAGTCAGCCGCGATCGCTTCATGGTCCGCTTGGCCAAAAAGTATCCGATTTATGGACTAGAAAAGCACAAGGGCTATGGTACCAAAGCGCATTATCGAGCCCTCAAGAAAATTGGCCATAGCCCAATCCACCGCTTGTCATTTTTGGCCTAGTCAGCTATACTTTCCCTCATGGTTGTCAGGATGAGACATACGCGGGCGCAGACCGGCAATCGGCGATCGCATCACGCGCTGAAGGGGAATTTTCTGATTCAGTGCGAGAAGTGCGGCGCCGGTAAGTTGCCGCATCGGGTATGCCTAAATTGCGGCACTTACCGAGGCCGCGAGGTGATTGACGTGCTTGCCAAGTTGGATAAGAAAGAACAAAAGCGGAAGAAAGCCGAGTTAGCCCGAGGCTAACAGGCTCGCTCGGAAGTAATTTAAAAAATAAAAAATAGATGGCCAATCGGCATTTATCGCGCAGTGTGGCTCTGCAGTCCTTGTTCGAATGGGACTTTAACAACTATACCCCGGCCGCCGCGACGACGGTGGTGCGGCGCAATGTGCTTGAGTTTGCGCCCGGGCTTGAGGACACCTCTTTTGTTGACAGTTTGGTTGGCGGCGTGATGGAGCATCAGCCGAAACTTGATTTAATTATCGGCAAAGCGGCGCCGGATTGGCCGATTGAGCAAATTGCCATCGTTGACCGCAACATTCTCCGGCTCGGCCTCTACGAACTTTTGTTTGTGGATAAGAAAGAGGTCCCGGCGCGGGTGGCGATTAATGAGGCGATTGAATTGGCCAAAACTTTCGGCGGCGAGACGAGCGGCAAGTTTGTCAATGGCGTGCTCGGTGCGGTTTATAAGGAGATGGGCGAGCCGGGCAAGGCTGACATTCCGGCTAAGAAAAAACGGGTCAAAGATCTTCCATACGATCAAATGCCGATTGAGCGGCTAGGCGGCGCGGTTGTTTACCTCCGCGAGGGCGGCACCATTTGTTTGGCTCTGGTCCACGACATTTTCGGGTACTGGACGCTCTCCAAAGGGCACATTGAAGCGACTGAAAACTTGTTGAGTGGCACCGCTCGCGAAATTAAAGAAGAGTTGTCGCTTGACGTCACGGTTAAGGACAAATTGGGCGAGAACGAATATATTTCTTCCGATCCGGAGAAAGGGAAAATCCGCAAGCAGGTGGTCTACTTTCTCGCTGAGGCTAAAGATCAGGCGCAACTTCATTTAACCAAGAGTGGTGGTTTGGATGAGGCGCGTTGGTTTAATTTGCCGGAGATCGCCGATTTGCGAATGTATGATGATGTTGTCCCCTTTATCACCAAAGCGATTGGTTTATTAACGAAAAAGTAATGCCCGATTTTGCGGAATTTGAAACCAAGATTGGTTTGGCTTTTAAAAATAAGAACTTGCTCAAGCAGGCTTTTCTTCATCGTTCTTATATTAATGAGAATCCAACGATTAGTTTGGACCACAACGAACGGCTCGAATTTTTAGGCGACGCGGTCCTCGAACTGGTGGTCACCGATTATCTTTTCTGCCAATATCCGGACCGGACGGAAGGTGAACTGACAGCTTATCGGGCGGCGCTGGTGAACGCCGAAACGCTCGCCCAAGTGGCCGGCGATTTGGGCGTGAACGATTATTTACTCCTGTCGCGCGGCGAGCAGAAGGATGCCGGCCGCGCGCGCCAGACGATCTTGGCTAACACCTTCGAATCAATTATTGGCGCGATTTATTTGGATCGAGGTTACGGCGCGGCGCGTGATTTCATTACTCGTTTCCTCTTTCCGCGCACCGCCGAAATTGTGGGCCAGAGTTTGTGGCAAGATGCCAAGAGCTTTTTTCAAGAACAAGCCCAAGCCGCGGTTAATCTTACGCCGCGCTATGAAGTGCTGGAGCAAACCGGACCGGATCACGACAAAACTTTCACCGTCGGAATTTATTTGAGGGAGGAATTAGTGGCCACTGGCAGTGGTTCGTCAAAACAACGCGCCGAACAAGAAGCGGCGCGCCAGGGTCTTTTGGTTAAAGGTTGGAATAAGTAGATTCTCATGCGTCTCAAGCAATTAGAACTTATCGGCTTCAAATCGTTTGCCAAGAAGACCGCCTTTCTCTTTGAGGCGCCGATTACGGCGATTGTCGGGCCGAACGGTTCCGGTAAATCCAACTGCGCCGAAGCTTTTCGCTGGGTGCTCGGCGAGCGCTCGATGAAGTCGCTCCGCGGGACACGGGGCGAAGACCTGATTTTCCACGGCGGTTCGCCAACTGGCGGAGCTAAAATGAATCGCGCCGCGGTCACTCTCGTCTTCGACAATCACGACCGCAAATGCGACATTGACTTCGACGAAGTGGCCATTACGCGCGAGGTTTACCGCGACGGCACTAATGTCTATTCGGTCAACGGTTCAGCGGTACGTTATCGCGATTTGGTGGAACTTTTGGCCGGTGTCTCGCTTGGCTCGAATGCCCACTACATTATCAGTCAAGGTGAAGCGGACGGTTTGCTTGGCGCGAGTGTCAGTGAACGGCGCGCGATGGTCGAAGACGCGCTTGGCTTGCGTCTCTATCAGTGGAAGATCGCCGAGAGCGAGAAGAAACTCGAGCAGACCGAAACTAATTTGAAGCAAGTTGAATCGCTCCGGCGCGAGCTGGCGCCGCATCTACGTTATTTGCAAAAGCAAGTTGAGAAAATTAAGCAAGCTGACGAGTTGCGGGCCAAACTCCGCGACCTTTACCTTGATTATTTGCGCCGCGAGGACGCCTATCTCCAAGACGAACACAATAAGATTATGGCGGTTAAGCTCGCGCCTCAACACGAACTGGGCCAACTGGAGCGGCAGTTGGCCGAATCATCAAGGACCGTCCTTGATGAAGGCCTGGATAAATTGGGGGTGGCCTGGCGTAAAAGCTTAGCCAAAATTGATGACTTGAGCCGTCGGCTCGGCCGACTTGAGGGCCTGATCGAAGTGAGGACGCCGGTGGCGCGTCAGTTTGACCCCACCCAGATTGAAACGTTGGTCACCGAACTCAATCGCGAGCTTGAGGCGGCCGAAAACTTGGCCGAACCGTCGCTCTTCCGCGCCGCGATTGCCCGACTTAAGTCGCTGGTTGGCGCTTTCTGGCATGAGGACCGCACCGCCAGTCCGGCCAGCGACCTGGCGAAAATGCGACAGGAGAAACAGTCGCTTGAAGAGCAGATTGCCACCCAGAAGCAGCGCGTGGCGGAGATAGAGCAAGAACGTAATAAACTTCAGACGACCATCATCACTCTCGGCCAATGGCGCGCGAGGCGGAGCGAACTGGCTTCAGAATTGAATGTCGTCAAAGCGCGCGAGGAGAGATCGAAACTTGAGGCAGAAGATTTCCAACGTCAGATCGAGGAAGGCAAAGTTTTGGTTGGGCAAGAGATTATTAACTATCGGGCCCCGACCGAACCGTCGGGGTGGCCGGAAGCCCGCGAAGCCCAACTCGAGCGCCGACGTCAACTGGAACGTTTGAAGATTCGGCTGGAAGACACGCAAGTCGAGTTGGGCGACACGTTGAAAGAATTTAAAGAGGTGAGCGGTCGCGAAGAATTTTTAATTAAAGAAATTGGCGATCTGGAAGCCGGCGCCAGTTCGCTCCGGCAAATTATTGAAGATTTGAGACAGAAGATTGACGAGGAATTTAAGGCCGGGGTGGAGAAGATTAACGGCTACTTCCAAGAATTTT
The DNA here is from genome assembly GCA_964546425.1 of uncultured Candidatus Saccharibacteria bacterium. Lineage (GTDB taxonomy): Bacteria > Patescibacteriota > Minisyncoccia > Phycocordibacterales > JACOZG01 > CAZJJW01. Next base: position 7,955 of record CAZJJW010000022.1, read on the forward strand.
TCGCTTTAATGTTTGGCGGCGGCACGGCGTTGTTGCAGGTGGTGAAAGAAAAAATCCCGGCGCCGGAAGACAGTGAGCATTTACTTGAAAGTGAGGAGCCATCGTCAGAGGGTTTGGATGTGATCGTCAATTTGCCGCGCAAAAAAATTAAGGGACTTGAAATGCTCTCCGGCGGCGAGCGAGCGCTTTGCTCGATTGCCCTCCTTTTCGCCATGTCTCAAGTCAACCCGCCGCCCTTCTTGGTGCTCGATGAGACCGACGCCGCGCTTGATGAGGCCAACTCGCGCAAGTACGGCGAACTGGTGGAGAATCTGGCCCAACATTCGCAATTAATCTTAATTACCCACAATCGCGAGACGATGGCGCATGCCAACGTGATCTATGGCGTGACGATGGGTAGTGACGGCGTTTCTAAGCTCTTGTCAATCAAGTTTGACGAAGCTGTATCTTTTGCCAAGTAAGAATGGTATAATAATAAAGGTCGAAAAACTTAAGCTAAATTTCATAAATTTATGCATAAAGTATCCTTCATCCTCTTGATTATCGGCGGTTTGAATTGGGGATTGGCTGGCTTGGGCAGCTTGGCGGGCGGCAGTGATTGGAACGTGGTCCACCTGATCCTCGGCAGTTTGGGCCCGATTGAAGCCATCGTCTATGTGCTCGTCGGCTTGGCCGCGATCTCGGAAGTGGTTAGTCACAAAAAACTCTGCCGGAACTGTAATGTTGGCGGCGGCGCGATGTAATTTTTAGATTTCGGTTTTGTGCCTTCAAGACCGCCCCGCCAAATGGCGAGGCGGTCTTATTTTAAGCCATATTTTACAAAATAGTCAATAAAGCCCTTGACAAAAAATGTGGGTATGCTATAATGGGTAGAGTAATGAGATTCGGCCGGTGGTCGGCTGATTTCATTAGAGTGGCATGAGAAAGGAGAAAATCATGCAGGGCACATTGGACGAGATTCGTGAAGCCGCCAGGTGCGGCGACACCGAGGCCAGGCGGTTCCTGACCAACATCAAAGCAGTCTGGTGAGGGAGAGCCCCAGGGGTTAGGGATGAAAGAGGTTATGTGAACTATCCGGGCGCAGTCATGCGGCGGATAGTTTTTTGTCCCCAGTTTCCCCTTGACCTCTGCCCCCACCGGCGTTAAACTTACCCCATCCCGTTAGAGGCAGGTCGCGGTCTTGTCTAAACCGCGCCACGCAATTATTTAATAATATGAGCGACCGCGGCCTCTAACGGGACCCATTACCAACTTTTAACCCCTAACTCCAATGCCCCAACTCCTCGCCACCCTCCTTGCCCTCCTCGCC
>CAZJJW010000023.1:0-9062 GCA_964546425.1 uncultured Candidatus Saccharibacteria bacterium
TACCTTAAGAGAAGGGGCTAAAAATGCCCACTTGTTAATTTTTTACCTCAGGGCAAGCTTTCGCACACTTGACCATCCTTGTCTCGATCCAATTGATGAACATCGTTGCTGATTCCACCACAGGAGGCAAAAGCAGATTGCGCTTCAGCTTGAGTTTTGAAATCAGAACAGTTGTAGGTATTACGTGAGCAAATCCATTGTCCGGTTTGACTAGGTGGAGTCGGTGCAGGCTCTACCACATTTTTCACCGGCAAAACTGGGGTCACGTCGCACACACCATCGGCCCACAGTCCCCTTTTTGCCGTTTCGGCTACTTGTTGGGCTTGTTTAAATTCGATTTGATATTTGTAGGGCGTGTTGTAGGTATATTCATAAGCATAACCCTGCTCGATCATCGATTTATTAAAATTGGTACCATCAAGCAGAAAAACATAACGCAAGACGCGTTGATATTTATCCAGTTCTCCTTGAGTTGGGTCGGCTTCAAGCTTTACTTGCTTGCCACTAAGTAATTCTTTGGCTTTTGCCGAAGCCTCTTTACCAAAACACTCAACTGACTTTCTGGGGTCAACTGTCTCAGGTGTGTTGATGCCAATGAGGCGCAGGGTTTCTGTCTTTCCCGCTTTTTCTACAGTAATCGTGTCTCCATCAATGACTTTTACTACTTGGTACAGATTATCTTGCGCCGGAGGTGGAGCAGAATCCACCGGCGAAGCCGGGACCATAACATTAGTTTGTGTGGCTATTGGTGTTGGAGTTATCGGTTGATCGTTTGATGAAAAGGCACCGATAACAAACATGGCCAACAAAAAATAACCGACGATGGCCCACCATCTTAAATACCATTTTCCCTTGTTAGTCAGTAGCATTTTATTTGTAAATTTATATGTTCGGTTGTAAACACACAAAGCCCGCCACCAGGAGGCCTTGCGGCCTTACTAGAGTTTCCCCTAGCAACGTACAGCACGCCCTGATAACGGGTTTTCCATGCTGTACGATTTTTTGCCATGCCGCGGATTGCTCCTCGGTTTAGGCTGCTTATTCAGTTGTGACTTTATTTTAGCATATAGCTTTGGTCTAAGGAAGTGAAGATAACTCATCCCCCTCCCCCTTCTCTTACCTTAAGAGAAGGGGGTTTTGCATTTGACCCTCTCTTAGTGTAAGAGAGGGTCTGCCAGTAGGCAGGGGTGAGTTATAATTCCAATGTCAAGGTTTAACCTTGCCGGAGGTTCAAATTATCTGACAAAAGCGGGTATAGAAAACTTGATGCCACGAGAAATCTTATTTTCCACTCGAGGCAAAAATTGACTGGCCTCTAGCACTTCTACTAACACCGGCAAATGATCTTTGGTGAAATGAACGATCAAATTGCCCGCTTCTTCGGCATAATCAATAGGCCGAGTACTGACGGTCCAGGTCAAAACATCAGCTTCTGGTTCATAGCTCACTTGGGAGATCGGATTATTTTTATTGTCTTTTTTCATATTGCTTTCGACGACCAGGATAGAAAGTTATTACCTTCTTAGCCTCGCCTTCTTGCTTATATACTACCCGCAAAACATGTAGACGAGAATAATCGATGAACTCCGAGGTATGCAAGGTTTGCTCTACTTGACTTCGGCTGATGCTAAGGCCATGACGCTTCAGGGTTTTAAACTTTTCCTTCGCATGTTTCGTAAAAATAATCATTGATCTACAACTAGTTGACATTGTAGCATAACAGGGCAAGTTATCTAATTCATCATAACTCATCCCCCTCCCCCTTCTCTTACCTTAAGAGAAGGGGTTTTATGTTTTTAACCCTCTCTTAATGTAAGAGAGGGTCTGCCAGCGGGCAGGGGTGAGTTATAATCAGGTTATGGAGAAATTTCTTTACAACAACAAAGTTTTCCGAGACCGTCGTCGAGATTTGAGACGAGATCAAACCGAAGCGGAGAAGGTTATTTGGCAACATCTCCGCAATCGGAAATTGGGTGGGCTGAAATTCGTCCGTCAGTTCAGTATTGGTCCCTACATCATTGATTTTTATTGTTCCGAGATCAGATTAGCAATTGAGTTAGATGGGAAAATCCACGAGAAACAGGACGCCAAAATTTACGATAAAGAACGCTCTGGATATTTAGAAAGCTTAGACATCAGGATAATTAGATTTAAGAACGAAGAGGTGGTAAAGAATACCCGGAGTGTTTTGGCACAAATCGCCCCTCTCTTAGTGTAAGAGAGGGGTTGGGGTGAGTTAGGTAACTTGGGGTGAGTTAGAACCTTACTGCGGGGCAAGCACACCCACCGTGTACTCATTTGACGGACTCCACATCAGCCAGGAATCGAGGCCAACATCATAGGTGGCCTGAATTTGCGATTTGACCATTTCCGATGTATAGGTGACAGGATAATCAAAATCTTGAAGCCACGGCCTCATCTTGCTCGCCGGATAAGCGGGTTTGGAGTAAATAGCGGGCGTGGAAGTGCCGACGCGTTCGTAAGCGAGCGAGGCAATCTTCGTCGTGGTCGCCACCGTTCGCGCTACCGCGCGCGACATTGAGAATTGGACAATCTCATAAGTTTTAACATTCGGATTGGGCCAGCCGTTAAAGCGCGGCGGATAATGCGACGGATAAACCATCGGATCAATGAAGTCGAAGTAGGGCAACGCTCGCTCCAACACTTGGCCGATGTTTAAATCGTCATAATTTGTCGTCGTCAGGCCAAACAAGTCGGCCGAAGTGGGAAATTGGATATTGGAATTTAGATAAGCGAAAAATTGTTCAAGGTTTTCGGCGTGAGACTGACCGGCGGAAAAAGTGTAGCGGACATCTTTCATGTCGCCGTCAGACGGATAACGGATATAGTCAAAATTAATTTCATCCACGCCAAGTTCATAGGCCTCGTTCGCTAATTTAACAATGTAATCCCAAAACGGTTTGGCGCCGACATCAACGAACGATAAACCCTTGCGATCGCGCCAAACACCGCCCCGCGCCGATTGCACCGCTTGCTCGGGATGGACTTTGGTATAGAGCGGGTCTTGAAAGACGGTCAGCCGGCCGATAACGTAAATTTGATGCTCGTGCATCTCTTTCACCAAGGATGCAAAGTCGGCTACGTGGCAACCGCGACCACCGGGAATGGCGGTGGAGGAAGGGAAAGCTACCGCGCCGCTGTAATCTTTGAGGTCAACCACAATGGCGTTGATCTCGGTCTCATCGGCAATTTTTATCAAACCTTGGCGAAGCGACGGCATCCCGGCGACGCATTGCGTCATATAGAGGCCGCGGGTCGGCGCGGGCGTCGGCAGGTGGATGATTAATGGTTGGGGATTGGAAATTTGAACCGGGGAATCAGAAATATACTCCAGCGGCGCCGCCAACATCGGCCAGACGAAGAAAGCACCCACGCCGGCGGCAATAATAACACCACTTAAAATAAAAACCCAGCTAAACTTGGGTCGGCGGTTGGTCATCGGGTCGGCGACGGACATTGGCTAAAGAAAATAAACAAACCAGGAGACCGATAATGACAAACAAGATATTCTTCCAAGTGAGTGGCAGGCCCAAAAACGGCAAAATCATGATCACTAAACCGAGAGAAAAGTTGTTCCAATTTTTCGCTTCTCTGTTGTGCATCAGGTTATTGTAGCAAACTGTCAGCCAGACGAGAAATATCGCCGGCGCCCATGATGACAACGAGATCGGTCGGGCCAGTGTGAGCGGTTAAATAAGTTGCCGCCTCGGCCAAGCTGGGCAAGTATCGTCCGCCAATCGCCTTGGCCAGCCTCTCGCTCGTAATACTTGGATCGGCTGGCTCCCGAGCCGCATAGATCGGCAAAATTATCACCTCGTCGGCGCCGCTGAAACTCTTGGTAAAATCATCAAATAATAATTTAGTTCGAGAATAAAGATGGGGTTGAAAAACAATCGTGATTTTTTTGTCTGGGAAGACCGCGCGAGCGCCAGCGAGCGTCGCCGCAATCTCGGTCGGATGATGAGCGTAATCATCATAAACTTTGGCGCCAGTTTTTGTCTCGCCTTTATATTCAAACCGCCGCCAGGTGCCGCTAAACTTGGCCAGCGCTCGGCGAGCTAAGCCCTCGTCGATTCCGACTGCTTTGGCCGCCGCGATGGCCGCTTGAGCGTTGCGCTGGTTATGTTCGCCCGGCATCGGGAGTTCAATCGGCAACGGCACTTGACGATACTCGGTCTCGGTAATCACGCGGCCGTCCGCCGGCACTTTGGCCGCCAGCTCGGCAAAGGCGCTCTGAATATCAGCCAAATTTTTGTAATAATCCAGATGATCGTTATCAATATTAGTAATGACCAAAATTTTGGGGTTGAGATTTAAAAATGAGCGACGATATTCGCAAGCTTCCACGATTAAATACTTACTTTTGCCGGCAATGAAATTAGATTGTGAGTCTTTAAACAAACTGCCGACAATCACGGTCGGGTCCAGGCCGGCGGCGATAAAAATTTGCGCCAGCATCGCCGTGGTCGTGGTTTTGCCATGGGTGCCGGCGACGGCGATGGTATATTTGTCGGCGCTAATTCGGCCGAGCATCTCGGGGTAAGATAAGACCGGCACGTCAAGCGACTTGGCTTTTATTAATTCCGGATTATCAACCGCGAGGGCAATCGTGTAAACCACCAAGTCAACATCGGCGGAAACATTGTCGGCATGATGATGGCCAAAAATCGTCGCGCCCAATTTGGCCAACTCTTCCGTCACCAAACTCTCAGACTGATCCGAGCCGGTCACCGTCTGGCCTGCCGCCAACATCATCCGGGCAATCGCCGAAACGCCGATTCCGCCAATGCCGATAAAATGCACTTTCATGGCGACAGTATCACCGCCTTTTGACTTTTTGGCAAGACAGAGTAAGATTGAGAGCGGAAAGGTTGCCGCTTTTTTATCTCAATTTTCGCGCGCGGGCGTTAAATTTGGCCCCACGGTCGTATTCGTTTTTAAATAAGCCGAATGAGGCGAAGCCGGGGCTGAATAGGACAGTATCACCGGACTGCGCCAGTGACATTGCTTCTTGCAGTGCTTGCTTTAAACTTGAGACCTGGCGAGGTTGTAGGTGATAGGTTTTAGGAATTAGATGGTCAGTGCCACTGCCCGGCAACAAAATTACGGCTTTGCAATATTTGGGAATTATTTTCAGGACATTTTTAAAATCCAGATTTTTGTCCGCGCCGCCCAAAATCAAAATGATATTTTTCTTTTTTCCTAACGCTTTTAGTCCAACCAACACCGCCTCCGGCGTCGTCGAATTAGTGTCGTTGTAAATTTTCACCCCGCGCACCGTGCGCACCAATTCCAGCCGACCGGGAAGACTGGGAAAATTGGTGATAACTTTTTTGATAACACTCGGCTTAACTTTCAAAATTTCGGCCACTCGCGCGGCCAGGGCGGCATTCTGGTGATTGTGTTCGCCCGGCATCTTCATTCTCATATTCTGCAGAATATTAGAGTGATTAATATCCTTCCCTCTGATTAGACGGTCGCCTGGCTTCTGATATTTATAAATATTGGCCTTATCGGCATAGTACTTTTTCATGGCTTGGCCTGTGGTGAGCGCAGTCGAACCATAATAATTCAGGTGATCCGGCATGAAGTTAGTAAAAACGGCAATCTGGGGACTGATCTTGGCTTCGCCAAAACCTTGCAACTGCCATGAATCGAGTTCCAAAACCACGCTATCGCCCGCTTTAACTTTTTTTAGCAAAGCGAGCGTTGAAATTCCTTTCACATTCCCACCCAGATGCACGCGCCGACCGGCCGCTTTCAAAATTTCGTAAATTAAATGCGTTACGGTTGATTTGCCGCGCGTGCCGGTAACACCAATAATTTTCACCGCCGGCGCCAGCTCGGCAAAAAGCGAGGCGCTCATCTTGATCGGCACTTTATGCTTTCGCGCCTCGGTAATGAATGGCGAGTCAAGCGGCACCCCCGCCGCTTTCAAAATAAAATCACGACCTCTGAAATCCTCCAACCGATGCTTACCTAGGTGATAGGTGATAGTTTTTAGGTTATGGAGTTTTTTGAGAGACGGGGCAAGTTCTTTTTTTGTCTTTAAGTCTGTTACAATTAAGTCAGCGCCAGCTTCGGCCAAAAATTTAGCGTCGCCGACGCCCCGGCCGAGCAGTCCGAGCCCCATCACGGTCACTTTCTTGCCACGAAAATAATCTTTGTAGTTTCTGATTGACATAAAATCTCGAGTGTTATAGTATCACAACTGGCGTCAGAAACAAAAAGAGCGGTGCAAAAAGCTGGGTTGCTCCATCGGCACCCTCACCGCCAGCTTCCACCCCCAAGACGGCAAACGGTACAAAAAACACCTGGCCGAGCTTGGCTTGAAGTAATTCTTTGCTCCAAGGCAATTATCCCCGCCCGCGTTTACCGAAACGCGGGCGTTTTTTATTCGTTTTCAGCAAAACAAAAATGTTCTCGTAATTCTACGATCGTAGAATTACACCAACATTTTTCCTATTCGTATCATTCGTTTTCATTCGCAATTATTTGTATTGTCGGAGTGCCGGCCCGCCTTCGTTCGCCGGAGCGAACGAAGGCGGGTAAAGATTTTCCAAACGATTTTTCATGTGTTAGTATCTGTTTGATCGGGGCATGGTGTAACGGCAACATACACGATTCGGGTTCGTGTGACTCTGGGTTCGAATCCCAGTGCCCCGATAAAACCGGATGCCGAAGAGAGGATTTGAACCTCCATGAGCTTGCGCTCACAGCGCTCTGAACGCTGCGTGTCTGCCAGTTTCACCACTTCGGCATTGGACTTAAATCTATAACAAAAATGCTCTATAATCAAATAATGATCAAAACGGAAGCGCTGGCGCAGTTAGCGACTGAAATCGAGGCCAACCATGACTTGCCGCTCGGCGAATCCAATCTCGTCTTCGGCGAGGGCAATCCGGACGCGGCGGTAATGTTTATCGGTGAGGCGCCCGGCTTCCACGAGAACGAAGCGCGCCGGCCCTTCGTCGGCCGGGCCGGTCAGCTCTTAAACACGCTGATCGCCGAACTCGGTTGGAAACGCGAGGACGTTTATATCACCAATATCGTCAAACGCCGGCCGCCGGACAATCGCGATCCGCTACCGGAAGAAATCGAGGCTTACAAACCTTATCTCGCCCGTCAAATTGAAATTATTAAACCGAAGATTATCGCGCCGCTTGGCCGCTTCTCGATGAATTATTTTTTGCCACTGGCCAAAATCTCGCGCGATCAAGGCAAATTGTTTAAATCGGGTGGCTATTTTATTTATCCGCTCTTCCACCCGGCGGCCGCGTTACGCTCAACCGAAACCTTAAACACCTTGCGTGCCAGCTTCAAAAAGTTGCCCGAAGCCATCGCCAAAACTGAAATGATGCCCCCGTCGGAACCCAAAACCGAGCAATCAAGTTTGTTTTAGAAAAATCGGGTGCGCGTGGTAAGAATCGAACTTACGGCCTCTGTCTTATCAGGACAGCGTTCTACCACTGAACTACACGCGCAAAATTTGTCACACGCTAACCCACTGAATCCCGACGCTTCGGTCGGGACCCCGACTCCACGTCGGGGCTACACGCGCGGGCAAGTGGCAAAAATATACCAAAAATAAGCTAAAAAAGAAAGCCGCTGGCAGGTTAGATAACCTGACAGCGGCCCATTCCCTTTCGCCGCGCTTTAGTGCTGGAGGGGTTTCAGAATGTCGTACAAACCACCCCAAAATTCATGACAGTAAATGGCATACAGCCACATCACGGCCACACAGCCACTTACCAGTACCGCAACCTGCTTGAAAGTCCATTTTTGCATTGCGAGACTCCTTTCTAAAACCAGGCTCCTATCCGTAGGAACCATCCTCTACTAGTATACACAAACCACCCCTTTTGTCAAGGGGTGGTTTGGTTGAAGTTCAAAATACTTTCTTTTGTTCCGTTCATTCCGCCTTTGGCGGACGTCAAATGGCTTTAAGGACCGCCATTGCTTGTCCCCCGCCATCACTGGCGGTATCGCCTGATAAGCTCCTCTCGCTTTCGCAAGATTTGCGTTTATCTTGAAATTATTCCACGAACAGCTTCCGCTACCCGTGCCTTGTTCATGATTCCCCCTATGTCGCCATAGGGCATGGACTATATCATCATCCGTTGACGAAATATCTCTGCCTTAATAGGATGGTGAGAACTAATGGTGCGAGCAAACTTCTGATGGCTATTCGTAGCAACAAAGATTCTCCAGTAATCGGGATCAACCCGTTTGCTAGGATTGTGAACTTTGCCACTTTCTATGCCCAATCCTCGGAGAAACTCTTTAAGTAATTCAATTTTTGATCGGTCCTTTTGAACCAATTGAATGTAGAAGCGTTTCCCATTCCTTGGGATTCCTCCCTCGGCATCAAAAAATCCACGAAGATACGCGATCTTTTGACCAACCGATCGAAATGCCCTCGGATCAAAGTCGAACCGGAGATACGGACAGACTGTTTCCAGTACGTACAAATCTCTAGTCTTACCTTCTTTGTAGATCCAAGAACGAACATTAATAGCCGCTAGAAGATTCTGCAACACTACTAACCACTCCCGATATTTCTGGACAAAGCGGATGCGTTTGCCCTTGTTTAAGGACGCATCATGCATTGCCCCTTGCAAGTAAGCCATAATTTCCTTCTGGCGAACACTCGCAATCGGAGTTCGGCGTGTAGTCTCTGAGGGGTCACCCGTCAACTGACGGAGACTTCCCTGCTGATTGACTGCACTCGGAGCTTTGTCACTCACAACATAATTATATCGTGAGTAGCTCGAGATTCACAGTGATTCCAGCATATAGCCGACTTTTTCGTCAGAGATTGCTCTCCAACGGTCGCAACACCCATTAGGGTTGACGACTTAACCCTTGTTACCAAGCTTGCCTTAGGTCCGCGCGAAGCGGAACTTCGGGCACTCCCGGCTCCCCTGGCTTGACGGGCGGTGAGTACAAGACTTGAGAACGTATTCACCGCGGTATCGCTGACCCGCGATTACTAGCGATTCCAACTTCATGAGGGCGAGTTGCAGCCCTCAATCCGAACT
>CAZJJW010000024.1:0-7569 GCA_964546425.1 uncultured Candidatus Saccharibacteria bacterium
ATCTTTCGCTCGGCCTTATTTGCGAATTTCTTGATGTTTAGGTATTATACTACAGATGAATCCTCGTAGAAACAAAATCAAGATCCGCGTATGGGCAACGATTGTCGGGGGCACAATCGTTCTTGTGGTGGTGTCATTTGTTTTGTATCAACATACAGTAAACCTTCTCACGGCCAATTTACGGCAACGGATTGAGAGTATAGCGCGATCAACCGCTCCCTCATTTGATCCAAGAGATATTGAGGAGCTGCGGACGGAATCAGACTGGCAAAAGCCGGCTTGGAATAAGGTGGTAAATCAATTACTGGCCATTGAACAAAGCCATACCGATATTCTTTTTGCCTACATTTTTAGAAAAAAGGTAAATGACCCTTCCTTAATGGAGTTCGTGGCGGATTCCCATTCAATAGATCCTTATGCAAACACGGATAGCGATCCCTCGAATGATGTCGACGCAAACCGAGATGGGAAGATTGAACCAGACGGACCCGATTATCTTCAGTGGCCCGGCCAAGATTACGAGGATCCACCCGAGGGAAGTTTTAGGGCGTATGAAGTTGGCCCCACGACTAGTAAAGAATTGTATGAAGATTCATTTGGACGCGTGATTACCGGCTATGCTCCAATTGTAAGCAATGGAGAAACAATTGCGGTACTTGCTTTTGATATGAAGGCTGATGATTTTTTTGTGATCACACGGCAAACACTCTATCCATTTTTGGGGTTTATTTCTTTTCTAGTTCTTATTATTTTGTTGCTCTTCTCTTTTATTATAAGAATGTGGAGAAACCAACTAAGAAAGGAAGTGGCCCAACGTGAGCATATTGAGAATTTAGCTAGTGAGTTAGAGCGGGCCAACGAAAAGTTGAAAGAACTCGATAAGGTGAAAACGGAATTCGTGTCAATCGCGACGCACCAATTGCGGGCGCCGCTGACCGCCATCAAGGGTTATGCTTCGATGATTCTTGAGGGCTCGTTTGGCGCGATCAATGGTAAAGCCAAAGAGGCGGTGGACATTGTCTTCCAATCAAGTCAAAAACTGGTCAGCGTGATTGAGGACTTTTTGAACATCACCCGGATCGAACTGGGCAAAATGAAATACGAGCTGACTGACTTTGACCTCAAGCAACTGGTGGAAAGTGCGCTCAAAGAAAATGCCCCCTCGATTGCCCGCAAGGGTTTAACTTTCAAATTTAACACCGACGGCCATTCTGACTACAAGATCAACGCCGACTACGGCAAACTGGCGCAGGTGGTCAACAATTTGATTGATAACGCGCTCAAGTACACCGAAGCCGGCTCGCTTACCGTCACCTTGTCTAAAGTCGGCGGGAAAACGCGCCTGGCCATCGCCGACACCGGCGTCGGCATTCCGCCCGAGACAATGGAGAAATTGTTCCAGAAGTTCACCCGCGCCGCCGACGCCAGCAAATCGAATCTCGCCGGCACCGGTCTCGGTCTCTATGTGGCTAAACAAATTATTGAGGCCCACCACGGCCGATTGTGGGCCGAGAGCGACGGCGTCGGCCAGGGCAGTACCTTTATTGTGGAGTTGTAGTATACTGGAGATCGTTCTAGGTCTTTGATTCTTTAACAATCCGCTCCGGCGGATTAGAAAGGTTGGTGGGCGATGAGTGGAAAATCGTGGTGGTTCACGACGTTCGTGGCAGTCGTGGTATTCCTCGGCTACTCGACAATGCGAGGCGAGGAGCTGGTGTATCAGCCGGGGCCGGAACAGTCAACGCATGTTTGGATGAGCGGTTATAATGGGGGCATCGGTAGCAGCAATTGGGTTTTACCCGTCGGGCAATATGCCGGGGATCGTTTTTTGAGTTTGATTAAATTCGATCTCACCGGTTTGCCTCAGTCTGCCGACAAGGTGGTGCTCTGGCTTTACTGCTACAATCTCTGGGATGACATCGTGACGGTGCCGATGTATGGTTACCGCTTGACATCTTGGTGGGATCGGAGCTGGGGCTGGTGGGATTATCTTTATGGCCGGTACGCCGGCACAATCAGCGCCCCAGCCAAGGAGAGCTGGTACAAAGTTGGCATCACCTCGCTCTACAACAGCTGGCAGAGAGGCGATTACTCCAACGACGGCATTGCCTTGTTGCCGGCGGTCGGTATCTACAGTGTCGGTTTCAACACTTTCTACAGCGGCGATCACTGGAACCCCGAATTTCGGCCCAAATTGGTGATCACCTATACGCCGGCGGTGCCGACGGTGGTTAAATTCAAGTTTCCACTGGACGGCAAATACAGCCAGGATCGCATCACCGGTTATGATTACGGCAGTGTGATGTCGGTAGTGCTGGGGCAATGTCTTGATCCGGCGGGCTACCGGTTCTTACATACAGGCGTTGACCTTCATGCCGACGCCACCGACCCAGTCTACGCGATCGCTGACGGCTATGTCCGGTATGCCGACTTATCTCCGAAGTGGGGCGGTTATGTGATTTTAGAGCACACAACCGACAAAACTTTCACCACGGCCTATGAACATGTTATTCCGATCATTCCCAACAATGGTCAATTCGTAACTCGCGGTCAGCAAATTGCGACCATTTCCTACGGCAATGCCAATTTTGATCCCCACCTGCACTTTGGTGTCAGAATGGCACCATACCATTCCACCTGGTCATTCAGGGGAAGATTACCAGAAGTGAGTTGCTGGACCGATACCTACTCGGCATCTCAAGAGCCAGCCTTCCCCGAATTGTTCATTGATCCGAAGACTCTGGCGTGGGAGTAGTATCAGCGAGTAGGCACCTAGCTTACTCGCTTTTTTTATGTAAATTACCAATTTTGGTTTCGCCGTAAGGACTAGACTGCCAGATGCTATTAGTTTTTGGGTTAACGAGGAAAATACCACCAGAAGTTTCTATACCATAAGTGTCTTGATAAACATTGGAAACTTTGGCGCTAATCCTGTTATTAACTTTGTAGTTAAGCCCATTCAATGAAAATTCCTCACAAATTTGATATTCAGGATGTTCGGTGCCAATCTCCGCGATTCGCTTAATAATATCCACGCCGTCCACAAGGACTCTTTCGGATTGATAAACGGTGCCGCAAAAATTGACCTCCTCGGAACCGGAAAGTCTTAGAATGGTTGGCGGATTTATATAAAAAAATAAAAGAATAATGATCAAAACGACCAACCCGATTAGCACCGCAGTTTTTCTATTCATATTGTAATCATACCACAAAAAGATGCCCTGCCGGGAGAATGGCAGGGCATACGTTGCGGCAGAGGGGTTTTGCCGCCGAGGGAAGACGCGCTAATTGAGCAGTTCGTCGCCGCTCCCCGAATCATCCAGATTGCCGCCTTCTTGGCTACTATTCGAATTAATCGGCGGCGGGGCGACAGAAATTGGCGCTTCGAGCAGCTGGTCGGGCGCCGGCGGTTCTTCGATGACCGCTGGTGATGGCGGGGGTTGGACGGGCGGAGTGGGAGTTGCCACCGGGCAACCTTGGCCGACGAAAAGAATCATGAAAAGCGCCAAAGACACTAACGGGTAGACGCGAAATTTTCGCATAAAGACCTCTCTTTCTATTTACCAGTGTACCACGAACACGTTTTTTGCTACAATAACGTTATTATGAACAAGCAGATTCTGCTCTCCGGCGTCAAGCCAACCGGCCGGCCGCATCTCGGCAACTATTTTGGCGCGCTCAAACAATTCGTTGATTTGCAGGACAAATACGAGACATTTATTATGATCGCTGATTATCACGCGCTCACCACGGCGCAAAATCCAGCCGAGCTCCGGCGCGACACATTGGAGATGGCGATTGATTACTTGGCAATCGGCTTAGACCCAAACAAAGTCCACATTTTTAAACAATCCGATGTGGCCGAGCACACCGAAATGGCTTGGATTTTCAACTGTATTACCACCATGCCATACTTGATGCGCGCCCACGCTTACAAAGACGCGGCGGCGAAAAATAAAGACATTAATGTCGGCCTTTTTGAGTACCCGCTTTTGATGGCGGCGGACATTCTCCTCTACGACACCGAGGTGGTGCCGGTCGGGCAGGATCAGAAACAGCACGTGGAGATTGCCCGCGACACGGCCGAGAAGTTTAACCGGATTTATGGCGAAACCTTTAAACTACCGGCGCCAATGATTCTAAAAGAAGTGGAAACGGTGCCGGGAACCGATGGTCGCAAGATGAGCAAGAGTTACGGCAACACGATTCCGCTGTTCGCCTCGGATGAAGAGATTGAGAAAGCGGTGATGAGCATTGTGACAGATTCTGGCGCCGAGATTCCAAAAAATGTTTACGCAATTCACCGACTTTTCCGTTCTCAAACCGAACTCGACAAATTATATGAAGAAAAGAAGGGTAAATATAAAGAATTAAAAGAAGCACTGATTGCGGATATCAAATCTTTCATCTCGCCGTTGCGAAAACGCCGCGCCGAAATTGCAGATGATGCGGATAAAATTAAGAAAATTCTCGAATCCGGCGCCGCTCACGCCAAAGCCATCGCCTCGGCCAAGATGTCGGATGTCCGGAAAAAAATCGGGGTCAGTTAGTTTTATCCACAACTACGGCTAGACTCCCGTGGTATAATTATTTCATGAACCACAAAACGTATTTTAAGACCGCGGGAATTATTTTCCTCGCGATCGCCTTGATGCACTTGTTGCGTCTGGTTTACGGGTGGGAGGCGGTGATTGGTGGCACAATAGTGCCGGTCTGGGCCAGTTGGGTGGCCCTCATCATCGGCGCTTACCTCGGTTTCAAAGGTCTTAAGTTCGGTAAGAATTAATTAATAATTTTAACTTAAAACCCAGCTCCGGTGAGCTGGGTTTTTGTGTGAAAATGAGCTCGACGGCTTGACCACTACGGTAAAGGACACTCGGTGTCCAGTATGGAGGGTTCTTGTTGCGCGAGCAAACATTTGGGTGTAGGGTGGAGGCAGAAAGGAGGTCATTCTTATGGCAATCGTCGGTTTGTGTGGTGCTTGCAAAGAAGGTCAGCATGGGGCGTGCCAGGACGGAACAGGCGGCGAGTTGGGGCCGAACGACGAGGAGATGGACGGGCTACTGTTCTGCTGTACCTGTGAGATCTGCGCGAAGGAGAGACCGATCAAGGCGATGAAGAAAGAGCTTGATCAAGTCGCGGCCAATCTCTCTGGCGCGACCTCGCTCCGCGAGCTCTGGCACAAGTTGCATGACGAGGTGGCGAGAATCGGGCAGAAACTCTGACCCAGTTCAACTTACGTGCTACCTGCCGCTCCGGTATCAACCGCGAGCGGCTTTGTTTGTGTTCTGATATACTTTTAACTATGGAAAATTTTGCCGCCAAGTGGTGATCGCGCTCAAAGAATATCGGGTCAAATACAAACCAGAAGAAGTGGCTGATTTGGTTTTGGTGTGTTAAACTCTGAATTCACATTATGCTAGAGAACGCCAAACCGAACTATGCTTTTATTGATGCTCAAAATCTGCACCTCGGATCAAGAGATTCCAACTTCAATCTTAGTTACAAAAGATTCCGTGTCTACCTGAAAGAAAAATATAACGTTAAACGCGCCTATCTATTCATCGGCTACCTTCCCGAAAATCGAGACCTCTACGACTCACGTCAAGAAGAAGGATATATCCTAAAGTTTAAGCCGGTTTTGGTAGCAAAAGATTCACGGCGTCAAAAAGGTGACGTTGACGCGGATCTCGCTTTTAATGTCATGCGGTACTACAACGAATACGGAAAAGTGATTTTAATAACCAGTGATGGCGATTTCGATACTTTAGTGAAGTACCTAAACAAGAAAGGCAAATTGGCGGCCGTGATCAGCCCCAACAAAGCCAAGTGCTCGGCTCTCTTGAAAAAGGCAGCCCAAGGCAAGATGTATTACCTTGAAGATTTTGGCCCGAAGATAATGAAAGAGCACCGCTAAGGGACGGAACCCGTAGCAGTGCTCTTTCCTGATGATGGATTAAGTATAGCAAAGAGGTTTTTGCTGTCAAGCCCTTCTGGTGATAGAATAAAATTCATGCAGAATCGGACTTATATTAAAGACTTGGAGGGAAAGGTGGGCCTGCCTGCGCAGGCAGGGGAGACGGTAACGATTGCCGGTTGGGTGGATGGGCGGCGCGACCACGGCCAGCTCGTTTTCCTTGATCTGCGCGACGCCACCGGCAAGGTCCAAATGGTGGCCTCGCCGCCGAAGGACGGCCAAGCCAGCCTCCAAGAGGCCTATGGGGCCGCCCGGCGCGTCCGGAGCGAGTGGGTAGTGCAAGTGACTGGTCTGGTTAATAAACGGCCGGAAAAGATGATTAAAGCCGGTGAGGTAAATGGCAAGATTGAACTTGAAATTAAGGCTCTAGAAATCTTGAATGAAGCCGTAGCCTTGCCGATTCCAATTGACACTGATGGTTTAGAAATTGGTGAGGAGAGTCGCCTAAAGTATCGTTATCTCGATTTGCGCCGGCCGCGGATGCAGCAGAACCTCCGCTTGCGCCACGCGATTATCAAACACATTCGTGAT
This sequence comes from uncultured Candidatus Saccharibacteria bacterium, assembly GCA_964546425.1. Taxonomy (GTDB): domain Bacteria; phylum Patescibacteriota; class Minisyncoccia; order Phycocordibacterales; family JACOZG01; genus CAZJJW01. The sequence continues at coordinate 6,509 of CAZJJW010000024.1, forward strand.
TACTTGAGCGGCGAAGGTTTTATTGAAGTGGAGACGCCAATTCTTACCAAATCAACGCCGGAAGGGGCTCGCGATTATGTTGTACCCTCGCGTTTGTACCGTGGCAAATTTTATGCCTTGCCGCAGTCGCCACAGCAGTACAAACAACTTCTGATGGTCGCCGGGGTGGAAAAATATTTCCAAATTGCCCGTTGCTTGCGCGATGAGGACACCCGCGGCGATCGGCAGGCGGAATTCACCCAACTTGATTTGGAAATGGCTTTTGTCGAGCGCGAAAATGTGATGGTGTTGACCGAAACGTTGCTGATCGGAATTGTTAAAACCATAACACCGAAAAAAAAGATTCAAACCATTCCGTTCCCGCATCTGACTTATGCCGAAGCGATGGCCAAATATGGTACTGATCGGCCGGATTTGCGCGAAGATAAAAATGACCCCAATTTGCTCGCCTTCGCTTGGGTGGTGGACTTTCCGTTTTTCGAGAAGACATCCGATGTTAAGATGCCCCAACATCGGATGTCTGAATGGACTTTCACCCACAATCCATTCTCGCGGCCCTTGCCGGAATGGGAGGCGGCGCTCTTGAAAAAGGAAAATGTGGGCGAGATTCTCACATCGCAATATGATGTAGCCCTAAACGGCTTCGAGGTCGCCGGTGGCAGTATCCGTAATCATCGGCCGGAAGCGCTCAAGAAAGTTTTTGAAATCATTGGCTACAGCGACGAACGGATTACCAAAAACTTCGGTCACATGCTTGAAGCGCTCGGCTCCGGCGCGCCGCCCCACGGTGGGATCGCCTGGGGGCTTGATCGCTTAATCTCAATCTTAGCCGGCGCGCCGAACATCCGCGAGGTAATCGCTTTCCCCAAAACCGGCGAGGGCCAAGACCTGATGATGAACGCCCCGGCCGAGATTGAACCCGCCCAGCTCAAGGAATTAGGCCTCAAAATTGATTTGCCGTAATTTAAAAATGTTAGTGTAATCCTACGATCGTAGAAATACACCAACATTTTACGAACAATAAAAATAAAAAAAGCGCTCGGATGCGACGGCATCCGAGC
>CAZJJW010000025.1:0-6606 GCA_964546425.1 uncultured Candidatus Saccharibacteria bacterium
CCCAAGTTTTATGTCTGCGGTGGCGAGTTGGCCAAGCGACCGACCGGGTGGGCCTGCAACAAGTGCGGCGTTCGGTATGACTTCCTGCCGGACCAAGAGCCGACTTTGATCGAGCAACCGATCGCATAATAAAAAAGCTCCCCGCGTGGTACCAGCCATCGGGGAGTTATTTTTTTTGAAAACGGGTGAACAGTTTTTTGGCTCTGGCAAGCCAGCGCTTTTGAATTCCAGAAAATCTCTCGACCTCACTTTGCCTGATCAAGCCGAGATAATACTGGAACTCTCGCTTGTAGAACTGGCGGCAGTACGGCGTGACGCTCTTCTTTGCCAGTTGTTGCATATAAAAACGAACTAATTGGACATTGCTCATTTCCGTGCCTCCTTTCTGGCTGCATTTAACTCCCGATTTGGCGAAAAGTCAATTTTGTGATACCATTGCCAGTCATTATGAAATCACCAGGCGTGATTAAAATTAAGGGCGCGCGGACGCATAATTTGAAAAATATTAATCTCGAAATCCCGCGTGATAAGATGACCGTCTTCACCGGTCTCTCCGGCTCGGGCAAATCATCGCTCGCCTTCGACACCATTTTTGCCGAGGGCCAGCGGCGCTATGTTGAGTCGCTCTCGGCTTATGCTCGCCAATTTATTGACCAGATGCAGAAGCCAGACGTGGACGAGATCGAAGGTTTGTCGCCGGCCATCTCGATTGATCAGAAAACGCGCTCAAGCAATCCGCGCTCGACCGTCGCCACCTTAACCGAAATCTATGACTATCTAAGAATTTTCTACGCTCGGATTGGCCGGCCGCACTGTCTGATTTGTGGTCAAGAAATTAAAAAGTTGTCACCGGCCGAGATTGTGGCCCTGATTCAAGAGAAAGTGGCGGAACGTGAGACGGCGAAAATCCGAGTCTATGCGCCGCTTGTCCGCGGCCGCAAAGGCGAATATTATCAACTGCTCTACGATTTGCTCGACAAGGGCTACAGCGAAGTGTTGGTGGACGGCAAACGGCAGAAGTTGCGCGAGCGAATTGTGCTCTCACGCCACAAGAAACACGAGATTGACGTGCTGATTGACGAACTAGCCACCAGTGACGCCGAGCGTTTGAGCGAGGCGGTGGAACGAGCGCTCGGCGAGTCGGAAGGATTGGTGCGGTTGATTATTCAGCAGCAAGGACGGTCCTTGTTGTTCTCGGCGCGCTTCGCTTGTCCCAATGATGGCTTCTCTTATCCGGAAGTCGAGCCGCGGCTTTTCTCCTTCAACTCGCCTTATGGCGCTTGTCCGACTTGTCACGGACTGGGCACTAAGCATTTGTTTGGCGACGAACCGTGCGATGATTGCGGCGGCGCTCGGTTACGGCCGGAGGCGCTTCACGTTTTTGTTGGCTCGAAGAATATCGTTGATTTCACCGCGCTCTCGATCGGGAGCGCCGCCGAATTTTTTGAAAAAATTAAATTAACCCCCAAAGAGCGCGAGATTGCCAAAGTGATTATCAAAGAAATTGAATCGCGGTTGCAGTTCTTGCTCGATGTCGGTCTCGATTACATCACACTCGACCGCCGCGCCCACACGCTCTCGGGCGGCGAGTCGCAACGGATTCGCTTGGCCTCGCAACTGGGTTCACGGCTGGTGGGCGCGCTTTATGTACTCGACGAGCCGACCATCGGTCTGCATCCGCGCGACAACGAGCGTTTGCTCAAAACTTTGCACCACCTGCGCGATCTGGGGAACACCATTATCGTGGTTGAGCACGATGAGGATACGATTCTCGCCTCGGACTTCTTGGTGGACATTGGACCGGGCGCCGGCGTGCACGGCGGCAAAATCGTGGCGGCCGATGAGACGGAAAAGTTAATTTTGGGAAAAACAAAATCACTTACTTTAGAATATTTGCGCGGTGAGCGGACGATTGCTCTGCCGGAGAAAGTCCGGCAGAGCAATAAAGGCGCGTTAAAGATTCGCGGCGGCAATATTTTCAATATCAAAAACTTAAATCTCGACTTGCCGCTCGGCCGCTTGGTGGCGTTGACCGGCGTCTCCGGCTCGGGCAAGTCGTCGCTCCTCTACGAAATTTTGTACAAAAACCTGCAAGCGCGGCTCGAGCGACGTTATCGCTCCAACGAGATTTTCCACGTTCGTGAATTCGGCGGGACCGAATATTTAAATCGCGTGATTATGATTGACCAAGCGCCGATTGGCCGAACGCCCCGTTCTAATCCCGCAACCTATACTGGGGCGTGGACTTATATTCGTGATCTATTTGCTGCCACGGAGGGAGCTCGTTTACGGGGCTGGTCCGCGAGCCGGTTCTCCTTCAACATTAAGGGCGGTCGGTGTGAGGCTTGTCAGGGTAACGGCACGATCGCGGTCGAGATGCTTTTCTTGCCGACGGTTTATGTCGAGTGCGACGTTTGCCACAGCCAGCGCTTCGATAAAGAAACTCTGGCGGTCAAATATCGCGACAAGAATATCAGTGAAGTCCTCAAACTTACAGTCGAAGAGGCGCTTGAATTATTTAACGACATTCCCAACATTTATGACCGCTTGAAAACGATGGTGGATGTCGGTTTGGGCTATCTCGAGCTGGGACAATCGGCGACGACGCTCTCCGGCGGGGAAGCCCAGCGGGTCAAGATTTCGTCTGAACTTTACCGGCCGCAGGCCGAGCGAACGATTTATCTCCTCGACGAGCCGACGGTTGGCTTGCATTATGAGGATGTTAATCACCTGATTAAAATTTTGTCTAAACTGGCTGATCGCGGCAACACCGTGGTGATAATTGAACACAATCTGGATTTGATTAAAAACGCCGATTACTTGATTGACCTCGGTCCCGAAGGCGGCGATCGTGGCGGCCAGATTGTCGCTAAAGGCACGCCGCAGGCAGTTTCTCGCGTCAAAGATTCCCACACGGCTAAATATCTGCGGCGAGTTTTGAGAAAATAAGATAAAAAAAGAAAGCACCGGGTGCCAACGGGGCAAACCCAGTGCTTTCCGGAGGGGAAAGAAGCCAAAAGGAAGATCAAAGGTGCTGGTGATTAGTTTATAGCAGATTTATGAAGCAGCCAAGGACAAAAGTGGATAACCCTGGTGTTTATCTCTTCAAAAAAGAGAGAGAGATTTTGTATATTGGCAAAGCGACTTCGCTCCGCGACCGGGTGCGGAGTTACTTTAACTCTAATATTCTCAAAGCGCGGGGCCCGAGAATCGTTGGTTTGATTAAACAAGCGACGAGCATCCAAACTATTCCGACTGATTCGGTGCTTGAAGCGCTGATTCTCGAAGCTAATTTAATTAAGAAATATCAGCCAAAATATAATGTTCAAGAAAAAGACGATAAAAGTTTTCTCTACGTGGCTATTACCAAAGAAGATTTCCCGCGGGTTTTGCTAGAACGAGGACGGGGAACTTATGGCCCCTTTCCTCATCCGGGCGAGCTGCGCGAAGCCCTTAAAATTATTCGTAAAATATTTCCGTTCCGCGACACTTGTCAGCTTGGCCAAACTCGGCCGTGTTTCAACGCCCAGATCGGTTTGTGTCCCGGTGTCTGTGTCGGCGCGATTGCTAAAGCGGAATACGCTCGGACGATCCGGCATCTCAAACTGTTTTTCTCCGGTAAGAAGTCTCAATTGATTAAACAATTGGAGCGCGAGATGAATCAGTTTGCCAAGAATCAAGAATTCGAGAAAGCGGCGCAGGCCAGAAAGCAAATTTTCGCTCTCCAGCATATTCGCGATGTGGCGTTAATTAAACATCCAATGTCTAATACCGGACATCGGATGTTGGGTGATTTCAGAATTGAGGCTTACGACATTGCCCACACGAGCGGCCGGCACACGGTGGGCGTGATGATTGTCGTCGAGAATGGTGAAGCCAAGAAAAGTGATTATCGGCGGTTCAAACTTGAAGGCAACAACGACATTGCTAATCTTAAATCAATCATCAATCGCCGGTTAAACCACGTCGAGTGGCTCACGCCAAACTTGATTGTAGTTGATGGCGGGGTGGCTCAACATAATGTGGTCCAAACCCTTCTCCGCGCCAGCGAGCGCAAAATTCCCATTGTGGCGGTGGTCAAGGACGAACGTCACCGGGCCAAAAAGTTGCTGGGCGAACCGGCCCTCATTGTCAAACATCGTGATGAGATTCTCTTCGCCAACCGCGAGGCGCACCGATTTGCCGTTGCTTATCATAGGCAGTCGCGAGGACGGATGGTATAATTTGCCCATGCGGCGTTCGTTCGCCTTTTGGTATTATTTTTTCATCGCCATCATAATTTTTGTGGCGTTTAGTTTGGGCGATTTTGGCCACACCAACAATGTCAGCCGATGGTTGATTCTGGCGCTTACCACTCTCTTACTTTTGGCGCCTTTATTTTTCGCCGGCGAGCGATCTTCGGGTTCTTATTTACCGCCAGCGCCGACGCCGTCCACCTCCACGGCGTTGGCTGACCTCGCCGAAGCCAAACGCGTCAACCAACAGCTCGAGGAGCAAAAACGCGCGGTTGAGTCTAAAGATTTGGAATTGACGCTCGCCAATCAGCGTCTGCAGAAACTTGAGCAAGCCAAATCGCAATTTGTTTCGGTTACGGCGCATCAATTGCGGACGCCACTCTCGGCGATTAAGTGGACCTTCCATATGGTGTTGAAGGGAGAATTGGGCGCGATTACCGAGGAACAAAAAGTTTTCTTGCAAAAAGGTTATGACGGCGCCGAGCGCGTAATTATGATCGTCAATGATCTGTTAAATATTGACCACATCGAGACCGGCCAGAGCGAGTACACCTTTATCCCCGTCAATATCAACGACTGGGTGGGAAATATTGTTGCGGAGTTCAACGATCAAGCCCAGAGCAAGAATATTAAATTAGAATTTATTAAGGCCGACTCGCTTTTGCCGCCGGCCCCAATCGATCCGGTCAGAATGAGTATGGTGCTAGAAAATCTGATTGATAACGCGATTAAATACACGTCGGTGGGCGGCCGGGTTGGCGTGGTGATCAAAGATGCTAAAATTAACACCGCCCAAAACGTGGTGGAAATTGTGATTAGTGACAGCGGGATTGGCATTCCGCCCGCCGATCAGGGGCAAATTTTCCAACGTTTTTTCCGCTCGCCTAACGCCATTAAAATTTCGCCCGATGGGAGCGGTCTTGGTCTCTTTGTGGCCAAAGAAATTGTGGATAAGCATGGCGGCCAATTGAGATTTGACAGTCAGGAGAACGTGGGGACGCAATTCCATTTAACTATTCCGTTGCGCCGGAATACCAGATAATGTTATAATCAAACGATGAATACAAATAATGCTAAGGGGACGATTCTGATCATTGAGGATGACGAATTTCTGCGCGCCTTAACGGCCAAACGGTTGGAAAAGGAGGGTTTCAAAATTAGTGTGGCGGTGGGAGGTGACAACGCTGTTAACGTGGCGCTTGAGACTAAACCCGACTTAATTTTACTCGACTTGCTTTTGCCCGAGGTTGACGGTTTCGAAGTTTTGAAACGGCTTAAAGCCAATACTGTCCTTAAGTCCACGCCGGTGATCGTGTTTTCTAATCTCGGTCAGCGCGACGATATTGAGAAGGCCCAGAAGCTCGGGGCGGATGATTTCATGATCAAAGCTAATTTTACTCTCGACGATGTGGTCGAGAAAATAACCGGCGTTTTGGCGAAGCAATAATATGGCCACGATCAGGGTCGGCGTGCTCCGTGGCGGCCCGAGCAGTGAATATGAAGTTTCGTTAAAGAGCGGCCAGAGCGTGCTGGCGCATTTGCCGCCCGAGCATGAAGGCCACGACATTTTAATTGACCGGCAAGGCCGGTGGCACCACGGGGGTTTGCCGGTAATGCCCCGGGCGCTCGGGCGGCGGCTCGATGTCGTTTTCAACGCGCTTCATGGCGAATACGGTGAGGACGGCCAGGTCCAAAATATTCTTGAACAGACCGGAATTCCTTATACTGGCTCGGGCGTTTTCGCGTCGGCGATCGGGATGAAGAAGCATTTGGCTAAGGAAGTTTTCGCCCGACACGATTTGCGGGTGCCGCGCGGCATTTTGCTCGCCGCGCCCGACGCCGAGCGCGTTTTCCGCGCCATGGCGCCGCCTTGGGTGGTGAAGCCGACCGATCGCGGCTCCTCGGTCGGCTTGGCTTTAGCCAAAAATTTCCACGAGCTTGGCGCTGCTCTTGAACGCGCTTTTGCCGAGTCGCCCAACATTTTAGTCGAAGAATACCTGACCGGTCGCGAAGCGACAGTCGGTGTTTTGGATCATTTTCGGAATCAAGACCACTATGTTCTGCCGGTGGTGGAAATTAATCGACCGACGGGCAAACAAGTTTGGGATTACCAGGACAAGTATAGCGGCCAAACTGAAGAAATTTGTCCCGGTCGCTTCAGCGAACCAGAGAAACAAGCGCTCTCCGAAATGGCGGTTCAGGCGCACCGGGTGCTTGGGCTGCGTGATTATTCGCGTTCCGATTTTATTATTTCCCCGCGCGGGATTTATATTTTGGAAGTTAACACTCTGCCGGGCTTGACGCCGGAATCGCTTTTCCCCAAGGCCATCAGCGCCATCGGTTGTTCTTATCCAGAATTTTTGTCGCATCT
>CAZJJW010000026.1:0-6528 GCA_964546425.1 uncultured Candidatus Saccharibacteria bacterium
TAATTTTGGTCGGTTTGGTCGGACTAACTAGCTCGGCCTTCGGCTACGTCGCTTCGAGCGAAGGATACCGCATTGAGATGGATAGCATCAGCATCGCCGGCGCCACCTCGTCATCAGCGAGTTATCTATTGCAAGACACCATCAGCCAAAGCGCGAGTGGCACCTCCACCAGCGCGTCTTATATTATCACTGCTGGCTACCAAGCCATGCGCGTGGACGAAACATTGTCTGTTACTTTACCTGGCACAATTACGATGTCCACTGTCAACATTGACAAAGGTGGGATGGGCACAACCACGGCAACCTGGACCATTTCAAGTAATGGCGGCTACCAATTTTATGTTAAGGCAAACAGTAATCCAACGATGCAGCCGGTAGACGGAGTAGGCACGATATCAGAGGCCGAAATACAGGGTTTTGCAGGAAATGGGCCAGGTGATTGGGAATTCAATAATTCAGTTATCGCAGCAGAATTTGCGTATCAGCCAGCGAGCGCCGATTTGATGAGCGATTTTGCAGGCTTGGCCTGCGGGAACTTTTCGAACGAGTGTTACGTGCGATTCTCAACCAGTAACCGCTTAATCGCCAGTCGCTCAGCCGCTTCCACAAACCGCACGGTTACTCTGGGGTTTGCGTTAGACGTGAGTCCTTTGGCGGCCCTAACAGAGGACATGGAGGGTAATTGGCGAGCGGTTCTAACGGTGTCAATTATCGGCTTATGAAGTTACTCAAACTGGTTATTTTAACGATTACTCTACCGTGGTTTTCACAAGTTGCCTATGCCACTTCGACTTCCGCTACGATCAACATTAAACTATGCAGTGATTTAGACAATAGTGCTGGTAAAGGGCCTTTTTTTAGATGTACTTTCCAATGCAATGACGGCATTGACAACGATGATGATGGGCTAATTGATTTTCCGGCAGACGGCGGTTGTTCTAGTGCGACTGATAATTCTGAAATAAATACTGGCGGTGGATCTAGCGGTGGCGGTGGTGGAACCACTGGCGTCGGCCCGGGACCGACGAGTCCGGCTCCGGCGCCAGTTTCGTCCTCCGGTGGCTTCAATCCATTTTTCGCCCCCGACCCTTTCGATCGCTTGCCAAGAGCGACGAGTACTGATCCCTTGATTGCGCGACTGACGCTCGGGAGTTTTACTTTCTCGCAGGTGGGCGAGGCGCTCCAGAATTTTAACGAGCAAGGTTACATCAGAATCAACGGCAATAAATATCTGACCGTCTCGCTCGCCGCCGACCAAGTGCCTGATGTTTTGAAAACGATCGGCATCACCGTCTTCGACGCCGCCGATTATCAAAGATCGTTTTCTTTCGTCTTGCGCGCCGACGACGCCAAACTGGCTTACGCCGCCACCGTGGCGCCTTTCGGCCAGAACGGCATTTATCCGATCAACATTCACATCTTAAATTACCAAGACCAGAGTTTGAAGAAACTCTCCGGCTTTCTCCAAGTCTCGGGGGTCGGTTTTCTGCCGGTCCAAGCCGTCACTGATTTATTCGCCCACGTGGCGCCGCTCGCCGTCACTTCCGGTCTCTTGGCCGGCGCCTCCGGCGCCCTGGCGGCCGGGTCGAGCATCGGCTCAATTTACGATCTTTATTTAATTCTGTTGCGGGCTTTCAGCGCCATCGGCAGTTTCTTCGGCCGCGGCCGCAAACGTAAACCCTGGGGCACCGTTTATGACTCGGTTACCAAGCGGCCGCTTGACCCGGCTTATGTTTCGGTCCGAGAGCGGGGGCGCGAAATCGCCACGGCGATTACCGACATTGACGGCCGCTACAGCCTCTTCCTGCCGGCCGGCACTTACGAAATCGTGGTCAACAAGACTCACTACAAATTTCCTTCCACGATTTTGGCCGGCAAAGATCATGACGAACTCTACGACCATCTCTACCACGGCGGGCCGGTGGTGGCCGGCGGCGCGGAAATCACCGCGCTTAATATCCCGCTTGACCAGGTCGGCTTTGACTGGAACGAGTTTATTAAAGAGAGCTTGTTCCATCCCTATTGGTCGTGGCGGCGAATCGTCCCGAGTATTTTGCGAATAGTTTACGGGGTTGGTTTCGTGATTGCCCTCGTGGCCCTCGCGGTTTTGCCCGGCTGGTTCAATCTCGGCGTGCTCGCGCTCTATTTTGGAATATATCTTTTGGGGCGGCGACGTTTCACTTACTCCAAACTGGTGACGATCCGGCGCCAGATTAGCGGCGAGCCGATCCCGTTCGCCATTGTCCGCGTCTTCCTTGAGGGTGTAGCGAAAGAAGTTAAGACGTTGGTGGCTGATCGCGACGGCCGAATCTATGTTCTCGTCCGACCCGGCCGTTACTATCTGACGGTTGATCGCAAACAACCAGACGGTTCTTATTACACCTTCCACAAAACCGAAGTTAAGAATCTGTCCACCGGGTTGTGGAAGAGCGATGTGATTGTGCCGCAGTATAAAGAAGAGTAGAATGGCGCCGATGACTTTTTTCACTAAAAAACTCGGCATTGATCTGGGGACGGCTAACACGCTCGTCTTCGTGCCGGGCAAGGGGATTGTCTTAAATGAGCCGTCGGTGGTGGCCGTTTCCGAACTTGATAACAAGGTTTTGGCGGTTGGCTTGGAGGCCAAGGAGATGATCGGCAAGACGCCCGACAACATCATTGCTTACCGGCCGATGAAGGACGGCGTCATTGCGGACTATCGTGTGACCGAGGTGATGTTGCGCTATTACATCGGCAAGGCGCTTGGCCGCTTCAACATTTTCAAACCGGAGGTGATGATCTCGGTGCCGGCCGGCGTCACTTCAACCGAACGGCGGGCGGTGATCGAAGCGGCGATGAAGGCCGGCGCCAAAACCGCTTATGTGGTCAAGGAGCCGATTCTGGCCGCCATCGGCGCCGGTATCCCGATCCACGAACCGCGCGGTTACATGGTCTGCGATATCGGCGGCGGCACCACCGACGTGGCGGTGATCTCGCTCGGCGGCATTGTCGCCTCGACTTCAGTTAAATACGCCGGCAACAAAATTGATCAAGCGATTACCGACTATATTAAAAAAACTTTCAATCTGGTGGTAGGAGATAAAACGGCCGAGGAGGTGAAAATTAAAATTGGTTCGGCCGTGGCGCTCGAAGATGAAATGTCCTACACCATTAAGGGTCGCGACTTCTTAACCGGTTTGCCGCGCGCGGCGGAAATCAAAACCAATGAGATTGTCAAGGCGATTGATATCGAGCTTCGAGAAATTATGAAGGCGATTAAGAGCGTTTTCCAGGACACGCCGCCGGAACTGGCCGCCGACATTATTGATCACGGCATTATTATGACCGGCGGGACCTCGCAACTGGCTCATCTGCCGGAATTGATTTATCGCCGGACCGGCGTTAAGGCCTACTTGGCCGAAGACGCGCTCTATTGCGTGGTCAAGGGCACCGGCATCGCGCTCGAACACCTCGAGACTTATAAAAAGAGCATCATTGCTAAAAAATAATTTTAATTACGAGCATCACGCTTATCTCGTCCGTGGGGGAATGACCATTCCAGACGCGGATGAAACTTATCGCGAGACTTTTGCTGTTCTTGGCATTAACGATGCCAGGCGGTTGCGCCGTTTACAGACCACCAAGGCGCTTAAGGTGGGGAAGCGGTTTTTTGTGATTAGTTTCGCCGCCATGACCGAAGAAGCCCAGAACACGTTGCTCAAAGTGATTGAAGAGCCGTCGCCCGGCACGTATTTCTTTTTCATTACTTCTAAATCTGCGGCGCTTTTGCCAACATTTCTCTCGCGGTGCGAAACCATAACTCCTGCAACATCGGATGTTGCAGGAAATGTTGCGGGAAAATTCTACCAGGCCGCGCCAGCCGAACGGCTGGCGCTGGTTGGGAAATGGTTGGACGAGCATGAAGATAATCACAAAACGTTGGCCCTGAATTTTCTCGATGAGTTAGAAAAGTTTCTTGCTATCAAAATCAAACCAGCCGAGATGACCGAAGCCTGGCAGTTTGCTTTTGCCGAATTGCGCCAAGCCCGTTATTATCTCCAAGACAAAAGCGGTCTCCCCCGTCAAATTCTCGAACATCTTGCGCTCGTTATTCCCATACGTTAGAATAGCCCCATGCCTTATAATTTTTCGGGGTTGAAGCTGAAAGCGAAGGAGACGGAAGAGTGGTTGAAGAAGGAATTTGCCGCCATTAGGACCGGGCGGGCGACGCCGGCCTTGCTTGATAGCGTGACCGCCGAATCCTACGGCGCCCGGGTGGCGCTTAAAACGCTCGGGGCGATTAATATTGAGGATGTGCGCAGCTTGCGGCTTACCTTGTGGGACAAAACGCAGATGAAATCAGTCGAGAGCGCTATTACGGCCGCCAACTTGGGCGTATCGGTGACGGCGGACGCGACCTCGCTCCGCGTGATCTTCCCCGAACTCACGGCCGACAAGCGCAAACTTTTACAGAAAGCGGCTCATGACAAAACCGAGGAAGCGCGGGTTTCATTGCGCCAAGAACGAGAACGAGTCTGGCACGATATTCAATCTAAGGAGAAAGAAGGTAACTTGACCGAAGACGAAAAGTTTCACTTCAAAGACGAGTTGCAAAAGATTGTTGATGAAGGCAATAAGCAGTTGGACGAGATTGCCAAGCGCAAGGAAGTGGAGATCACGAGCTAGATATGACGATTATTGTCTTTTTTCTTATTCTGGCGCTCCTCATCGTCTCGCATGAACTCGGCCATTTTATCGTGGCGAAGCAGGCGGGGATTCGGGTGGACGAATTCGGTCTCGGCTTCCCGCCAAAAATTTTGTCATTTAGATATGGCGAGACGGTTTATTCGCTCAACCTAATCCCCTTTGGCGGTTTTGTCAAAATTTTTGGCGAAACGCCGGACGAAGAATCAATCAGCGGACCGGACCGGGCGCGCAGTTTGTTCAATAAACCGAAGAGTGTTCAAGCGGCGGTGCTCGCCGCCGGCGTCAGCTTCAACATCATTTTAGCTTGGCTTTTGCTGTCTCTCGGCTTTATGATCGGCATGCCGACGCCGGTTGAAAATAATTTGAATATCGTCGTCGAGAATCAGAAACTTCTGATTACGAGCGTCTTGCCGGATTCGCCGGCCGAACAAGCTGGTTTAAAATCCGGCGATGAGATTGTGGGGCTGGGGAAGGTCTCGCCGCTCACGCCCGATTCGGTGAGAGAGTTTATTGCTGGCCAAGCGGGGGAGACACTCGAATTAAAGTATCGCCGGGGCCAGACCTTAAATATCGTCAAAGTGACGCCAACAGTCGGAGCCCAACCCGCGCGCATCGGCATCAGCATGGACCAAGTCGGGATTGTTCGTCTGCCGCCCCACCGGGCGCTTTGGGCCGGTGGCGTTTTCACCGCGCGCCTCATCATCGCCACAGCCACAGCCTTTTTTGATTTTCTTCGCACCCTCGTAACCGGCGCTGGCGGGCTGGCGCTAAGTCAGATCACCGGCCCGGTTGGTTTGGTGTCATTGATCGGTGACGCGTCATTACTCGGTTTCGTTTACCTTTTAAGCTTCACCGCTTTCATTTCCATCAACTTGGCGATTATCAATTCAATCCCGTTCCCAGCGCTCGACGGCGGCCGCCTCCTCTTCTTATTAATCGAAAAACTTAAAGGTTCACCGATCAAAACGACGATCGCCAACGGTTTAAACTACGTCGGTTTCGCTTTACTCATTCTCCTCATGCTTGCCATCACTTATCGCGACATTTTGAACCTCTTCCGCTAGAATTGTCCGCTAAATTAAAAATGTTAGTGTAATCTTACGATCGTGGATTTATGCCAACATCTTATTTTAACCAACTCTTATTTGTGTAGGCCGAAATTTAGGAGCAATTCTTCTTCGTTTGTTATCTTAACTACTTCAGCTAACCGGACACAGCTTCTTACCTCGAAAAATTCCATGAGAAAATTTATTTCATCAGTACAAGGGTAAGGAAAAACAAAGGTTGACTTTTGGATTTCTCTGAACCCAATTTCCTTTAATTTTTCCCGTAAGGCATCGCGCACGTTACGGTAATGTTCCGGTATGTCAAAAATTACCAACCGCCATCGGCCGTCCCACCTGGCCGGCTTTTTAATTTTCATCTGGTCCATATTTATTCTGATGGCGGTCAATTTGCCTTTTTCCGTGATCACGATCTTAATCGTCCCGTCGGATTGTTCCTCGAAATCCACCAAACGGTTGTGCCGAAATTCCTTGACCGTGTTAATTAAGTCACGGCGGTTGATATCTTTCCACGCTCGGGCAATCCTCTTGGCCACCCGGAAGTAGTTGCCCGGCGAGCGGGTGAGGCCAAGTAGCGCCCCGCCAGTTAGCAACAAAATAATTTTTTGTTTAGTCGGACTCCTTAACTTTCTAATTTTCCTCATTTCTTTCTTAAATGTCAGCACAATTCTACGATCGTGGAAATACGCTAACATTAACATTTATTTTTACCACGACGGCAATGTGATGCCTTGAATTAGCACTCTAATTGCAACCCTTCACTTCTTCCAGAATACTT
>CAZJJW010000027.1:0-5765 GCA_964546425.1 uncultured Candidatus Saccharibacteria bacterium
TATAATTAACCCATGTTCTCGGACCCGCAGACGGTGGTTAATTTGTTTGACTTGACCGAAGGGATGACGGTCGCCGACTTTGGCGCCGGCAGCGGCGCTTACGCGCTCGCTTTGGCGCGCAAGGTTGGGCCGCGCGGCAAGGTCTACGCCGTTGATGTCCAGAACAATTTGCTCGAGCGTTTGGCCCGTGAGGCAAGAAACCAGAAGCTTAGCAATGTCCACATTGCCTGGGGAAACATTGAAAAGTTAGGTGGCTCCAAATTGGCCGATGGCCTGGCCGATGTGGTGCTCCTCGCCAATGTGTTGTTCTTAGCCGAAGCGAAATACAGCGCCGTGCTTGAGGCCAAGCGCGTGCTCCGGCCCGGCGGGCGCATTATTTTGATCGATTGGACGCGCCCGCCGGCGGGCGAAACTTTGAAGCCCGATGAGGCCAAGAAGATTTTCGCCGAGGCCGGTTTCAAGCCCGAGCGCGAGTTCCCGGCCGGCGACCAACATTATGGGATAATTTTTATCAAGCCTTAACTTCCAATGACAAATTTTCAAATCGCCGTCATTGTCGCCGCCATCGCGCTTTTGCTGATTGGCGTGCTTATTTTTGCCGGTATTTTGCCCGGTTTCCGCCCCTCGCCCGGTGGCGCCGGTGGCCAAGTCACTTTGTGGGGCACGCTTGATAGCGAAGCGATCCGCCCGGCGCTTGATGAATTTGGCCGTGACCACAAGAGCGAGTTCACTTTAGTTTACAAACAAAAAGACGCGCGCACCTTCGAAGCCGATCTGGTGGACGCGCTGGCGGCGAACAAGGGTCCGGACCTGGTGATCTTACCGAGCGATTTGATTGTGAAGCAGAGCGACAAATTATTGACACTACCTTACCAATCGTATTCACTGCGCCAGTTTAAAGACACTTTTGCCACCATCGGCCAGCTATATCTTACATCGGACGGCATCATCGGTTTCCCGCTCTACATTGATCCGCTCGTTATTTATAACAATCAAGATTTGTTGACCAACGCCAAATTAGCCAAAGTGCCGGCGACTTGGAACGAGCTCCAGGCGGTCGTCGGGAGTCTGTCTAAAGTTGATTTGCAGAAAAATATCAGTCAGAGCATGATCGCGCTCGGTCAATTCAATAATATTGCCAACGCCAAAGACATTTTGGCGGCGCTCATTATGCAAGCCGGCAATCCGATTACCGCTCGCGATGAAGCCGGCGTTCTTAAAGCCGTGCTCAAAGAGCGTTCTGGTTTGCCCACGCCACCGGCCGCCGAAGCGCTCGCCTTCTTCAACCGTTTCTCCGATCCGAGCAATGTCCTCTACTCCTGGAACAGCGCTCTGCCCGAGGCGCGGAGCGCCTTCTTGCCCGGGACGCTCGCCTTCTACATTGGTTATGCGAGCGATTGGCCGAAGCTCAAGAAGCAGAATCCGCAGTTGAATCTTGGGGTCGAGCTCTTGCCGCAACGAGTCGGGGGCACCAGCTTGACCTTTGGCCGCGTCTCGGCCGCGGCGGCGCTTAAAAATTCTGGCAATCCGAACACCGCCCTCTTGGCCGCCCAGCGCTTGAGTGAAGCGCCATTTGTTAAGGCCTTGTCGGAGGCGATTGGCCTGCCGCCGGCGCGCAAAGACTTACTGGCGGCCAATCATCCCGATCCGGCGATGTCGGTGTTTTATCAATCGGCGATTATCAGTCGCGGCTGGCTCGATCCCGACCCCGCCAAATCTCAAGAAATTTTCCGCAATTTGGCCAGTAATGCCCAAACCGGCCGCTTAGAAACCTCGGCCGCCGTCACCCGCGCCAGCGATGAATTGCAGACTTTGATTAAATGAAAAAACGGCCACTAAAATTTCTCGGAGTTTTTTGCCTCACCCTCTTGCCACTGTTAGTTTCGGCTCAAGGATCAAAACCGTTTCCGTGCACTGGATTTGCTGATTGTGACTGGGATGCTCTGGTGGAGCTCGGCAACAATGTGCTCCAGTGGTTCGTGTTTATTTCCGTCCCAATCGCCACGCTCGTGATTGTCTATGCCGGGATCCAGATGGTCTTGACGCCGACCAATCCCGAGAAGCATAAAGAAGCCACCAAGATTCTCTGGTCGGCCGTCCTCGGCTTGATTTTGATTCTGGGCGCTTGGGTTATTATCCACTCGCTTTTGGTCTTCCTCGACCGAGGTGATATATTATGAGCGAGATGTTTAACGATTTTATCGCTTACGCCCAGATAACTGTTGGTACTGGCAAAATTGAAAATCCACTGAAGGGCGCGGTTGAATCTATTCCCCAGTTGGTTAACAAACTGCTTGACCTTGTCGTCCAAGTCGGCTTCCCGATCGTCGTGATGATGATTGTTTACTGCGGTTTCTTGTTTGTGATGGCACGGGGCAATGAAGATAAATTAAAGAACGCCAAGAGGGTGCTTTTCTGGACCGTCATTGGCGCGGCCATCGTCCTCGGCGCCTCGGTGATTTCTCACGCGATTTGTGGTACGATTCAACAGTTAGGCGGCACTAATCAATGCTAATTTATGTTGAATAAATTGTTTAACATTGTCCATGCTCAAAACTTTCCTGGTGAAGGTGATCCTGGTGTCCAAAATTTCGCTGACTTGGTCTCTAGGGTTATTAACTCCATCTTAAACCCCCTTGTCGGCGTGTTGCTTACCTTATCCCTTGTGTACTTTATCTGGGGGATGATAAAATACATCCGGGCGGCCGGTGATGATAAACAGCGCGAGGAGGCCAAAAACATTATCATCTACGGTTTATTGGGGATGTTCGTCATTGTGTCGGTCTGGGGGCTAGTTAATATGCTCGTAGCCACTTTCGGTTTGACCAACACTGTGCCGCCGCTCCCCCGTTTTTAATAGTCAGGTCGTTTATTAAGTTTGTTATTAAGTAATTATAAAATTTATGTCGAATCAGATTAAAAGAATTCTCCCTTACGCTTTGCTCGCTTTGCCAATGGTTGCCGCGGCGCAAAACGAGATTCTTACGGCGGTACTTAGGATCCAGGCTATTGTTGATGCGGTGGTGCCAATCGTTCTGGTCATCGCCTTCATCTATTTTGTCTGGGGGGTGGGCAAGTATATTCTATCGGCTGGTGACGAAGAGAAGAAGAGTGAGGGGCGCAATATAATGATTTACGGCGCGTTAGCCCTTTTTGTGATTGCTTCAATTTGGGGCATTGTCGGTGTTATTAGTAGGACGCTCGGAACAACTGGAGGGCAGGCACCCAACTCCGGACAATTGACTCCTCAATAATCTTGCCTTTTCTGTTTGAACTTGCCTACGCTGCTTGTCCGGACGAGTTGCCGCTCTTGACTAGTATCAAGACCGCGATTGTCAACCCGATTCTGATGGTGTTGTTTGCGCTGGCGCTGTTGTATTTCTTGTACGGCGTTTTTGAACTGATCCGCGATGCCAAGAGTGAAGACGCGGTCAAAACCGGCCGGCAACATATAATCTACGGCGTGATTGGGATGTTCATTATGGTTTCGGTCTTTGGCATCATTAATCTGATTTACACCACCTTCAACATCCCGATTTGTTAGATTAAAATTTAGGTAAAAAATAAAGGCGGGTCTGCGTAGCAGATCCGCCTTTGGTCGAGGGGGAAGTTTTACTTCGCTTCCCAATCGACTTTGATGTTAACCTCCTTGTCTCCTTTTGGCTTGAATTGGAAAACCGAATCAAGAATGGAAACATTCTCGCCCAACCACACCGGGTTGCTTGGTGAGTAGTCCCATTCCTTTTTCCCAAGACCAGCCTTGACCCGCACCTCGGCTTCCGGCGTGATCTGGCACCACGAGTCTCGTGGCAGAGCGATTACCTCCGACCACGCGCCCGGTTTGGCGACGATGGTTTTGGTGTACCTCTGCTTGCCCGCCGGTGCTGTGGGCCGATGCGACTGCGCGTAAGTCGTTGATTGGCTGGTGTTTGAAGACCAGCCAGACCAGGGCCACTTGACGTAGCTGTTCCAGGCCAATATAGCCCAACCAAGAACGCCAAGAAAGATCAGTCTTCCCGTCCAGCCCCAGAAACCCGCACCAGGTTTTGCCTCCTTTTTTGCCACTGGCTTGGAAGTATCCGGCGAGTCTGGTTTCTTGGGGCCATCTTTCTTGCTGGTTCCAACACTCCCGATTTGTTCGAGTACCCATTTCCATTTGATAATCAGGAGGGAGAGGGTACAAAAGAGTACTACGATAGCAACATCTCTCGTTTCCATCACGTTCTCCTTTTGGTACTACTATCACCAAGATGGTTTGGTGCTGTCCAGCGGTGTTCCTGGGAGGATTTTGGCGCCAATGATAGCTCCAAAAAGTCCAGCCAGCGGATCCTTGCCGTCCACCAAGATGATCTTGTCGTCTTTGCGGCCAATGGATTCCCGAATCGTCCGCAGTCTCTCGAGGTCTAGCATCACTTTGCCACCGGGCTTATCGGCCCAGAGGTCCAGTAATTCCATCCGCTTATTGTCTCCTTCAGCTTCCCGAATGGTGGCGGCGGCTTTGGCTTTAGCCTCCAGAATTCTCTGAATGGCCACATTGAGATCATAGCTTAAACCGGGCGGCTTAAGTTGAAAGCTGATGATTTCTACCCCACGCCGACAAGAGATGGTCTCACCCTTAGGGTGACCGGCCTTTTTTTCGAATGCCACCTCATGGCCCATCTTCTCTCTAACTTTTTGGGTAATATAATGCCCTAGAAGCTCCTGATTCCCCAGGGCGCGGCCGAGAGTGCCCATCTGCAGAGCCGAGCTCATTGCTGATACGGCAATGTCGGCTAGTTGTTTCTCGGCGTTCTTGAAGGTCTCGAAACTTCGGAGGAAGGTGGCTAGATGCCATACTCGCCACTGAAGTATACCCGAAACCTCGGTGGTTACGCGTTTACTGGTGGGGTCTTCGCCTCTCTCTTCTTCATTCACTACACCATCGACTTCCTTTGGTGTACCAGGAGTTTTTCGGAACGCCGGTTTATTTTCCAGATCATTCGCGATCTCATTCAGGGGATCCTTGTCTGGGTGTGAATTTTCGTCGTCGAAATTCACTCGAATTGGTTGAATCCAAGGTAGTGGCTTACCGTCTTTGGTCGGCAGTAGAACCGGTTTGCCATCTCGGCCGATACCCAGAGGTAATTCCTTGTCTTGTTCATCCTTGAAACGCCAAATCTGCTCTGGCTCACCGGGCAACTCCATTTCTCGAATTTTGATTGGCACCGGTTCCAGCCAATAGAAGCCGCGAGGGATGAAAACTAATCGTCCCGGCGGGATTTCTTGGATTGGCATGCCCAGCAATAGCTTGAGTGCCCGCTCACTAAGTCCGGTATTGGTAAAGCTGGCTAAAGTATAACCGATCACCAGACCAAGCCATGCCCAATTTAAGGGCAGGCCCATTCCCCAGAGTTCGATTCGCTTACCGCCAAGAACCATGAAGACCAGAGTGAACAGCAAATACAAGATCGTTACCGTTATTGGGAACAACCCCTTTCCGACTAATTCGTATTCCTCCTCGGTTTTACTAGTCGGGGTGGTGGTCACTGTCGCCCTCGTCACTTTCCAACTTCGATACTTACCGACTAGTCGATTAATCCAGTTCGGCATTCTCATCTCAATTCTCCTTTCAAAAGAATATGGTTATTTTGTTGTCAAACACCCAGCTTTTGAGCCACGAGCTCAACTATGTCAAGTGTAGCATATTAGAGTCTAAAAGTCAAGCAATTCCGGGTGAATTCGCACGCTAACTGCAACTTGGTTTGCAGGCTAATTGCAACCCCCCT
>CAZJJW010000028.1:0-5765 GCA_964546425.1 uncultured Candidatus Saccharibacteria bacterium
CATCCTGCTTTTGATCGGGACTTTCGCCGTTTTGCTCTACGGCGCCCGGCCGCCGCAACAAGTTGGCTTCGCCCTCTCGCCAAAGGGGATTAAGGTAAAGAACCGCGTTTATCTCTACCGCCACTTAACCTCGTTTTGGGTCATTGACGATCCGGCCCACAAACGCAAAATTATTATCGAATCGGAGAAGATGCTCTTGCCTCACATGGTTTTGCCGCTCCCGGAGCATCTTGAGCCAGAATCAATCCGAGATTATCTCCGCCAACATTTGCCCGAAGTCCATCACGACGAACCACTGACTGATGCGGTGGCGGAATATTTCGGGTTTTAGAAAGACTTACTTTTTGCCGTAGTGATAAGCGATGCCGAAGGCGATTAGGACCACGATGGCGAAAATAATGTAGAGCCAGGTGTCGCTCATTTTTTGTCGTCTCTAAATTTTAGGCCGACAAAGAACAGGACGATACCAAATACTACTATGACAATATAAGCAATTATTGGGTTCATTCCTGTATTTTAACAAACTTTGTGTTAGAGTAAAGCGGATTCTTGGGGCGGCCCCGTAGTTCAACGGATAGAATACAAGATTGCGGATCTTGCGATTGAGGTTCGATTCCTCACGGGGTCACTAGGCAGTTTTCTGGAGGAGTTTGGTGAAGCGGGATTTTTTGCGGGCGGCGTTGTTCTTCTTGATGATGCCGCGTTTGGCGGCTTTGTCGATTGCTTGATAGAGAGTGGAGAGCGTGGCCGGTGAGGGATTGGCGCGGAAGGCCTTGACGCTGTCGCCGAGCGCCTTCTTGCGCCGCAGATTGAAAACGCGCTTGCGGGCGCTCGAGCGGATCGCCTTCTTGGCCGATTTGATAATTGCCATAATCCTAGTAGTATAATTATATCTTATGATTGGTCAACTAACTGGTCTCACCAGCCACCGAACCGATCGCGTCATTATTCTTGATGTGGGTGGTGTCGGCTACAAGCTTAACATTTTGCCGAGTCTCAAAACCGAGCTGAAAATGTTGACTTTCTGGACTTATCTCGCCGTCCGGGAGAACGCGCTTGATCTCTACGGCTTTTTAGAAAAACGCGAACTTGACTTTTTCGAACTCTTGATCGGCGTGTCAGGAATTGGACCGAGGTCGGCCCTCGCGATCTTATCGCTCGCGCCGCCGGATGTGTTAGAGAAAGCGATTTTAGGCGGCGACAGCGGTTATCTCACCAAAGTTTCGGGCATCGGCAAGAAGAGCGCCGAGAAGATTGTGCTGGAATTGAAGGATAAGCTCGGCGGTCTAGCTGGCGCGGGCAATAACTTGCAGGGCGAAGCGGAGGCGGTCGAGGCGCTCCAGTCGCTTGGTTACAGCTTGCGCGAAGCGCGCGAGGCGTTGAAGGGTGTTCCCGCAGAATTGGAAACGGGAGCCAAAATCAAGGTGGCGCTGAAACAGTTGGGTGGGCGATGAGCATTATTCTATGGTCCGCTACTGCATAGTTACAAAGAACCACGAAGGTATAAAAGTGATTTTTACCGAAAGCCAAAGAAAGAAAAAATGTTTGAAGCGGCCGGAACTGCGCACTGATGATTTTATAAAACGAGTCCGCCAAACCATCGAAAATTTTGTAATAACGGCCTATCGCCCGGACTATGTGAAGGAGAGAGGCAAAACCAAACTTATCTATGGAAAAGACTATGATTAAAAATAAACAATTGATCGAGGCGGTAAAAAATGTGCCTATCGTCGCCGAACAAGAGCACTGGGTTATTACCTTGGATAAAGAAGAGGGAACTTTGTTTTATTCTCCGGAAAAAATTCCCAAAGCAGAACTTCATCAAATAACCGACGAATATGCTTTATATTTGGATAAAAATCTCAAGCCTCGCGGCGTGGTAGTTGAATATTTCAAAGAAAACTTTAAGCATCATCGAGTGTTTGATAAGTTAAGTAAAGAACTATTTGGCGGCAAAGAGGAAGTCGTGGTTATCGACCCCAGTTCAAACAAACGCAATGACAAAGCGGTGACCCTGACGGCATTGTTGGAGTCGCTCTTGATCAAAGAGGCGGGTGGCAAATTAATCCCGGCTTAGTCTCTCCCCCAACAAAAGTTCCTAGTTCACCCGGGACTAGGAACTTAGCCGATCCAACCCCTCTGGAGTGTGCCCTGAAAATTTCATTGAAAATTAACTCCATATACATGGAACTTGCACATGCAGTTCGCAGGCTTAACAACCGAGAACGAAAACGTCTCAAATTCAGAAGTCCAAAGCAAGTATTCTGGAAGAAGTGAAGGGTTGCAATTAGAGTGCTAATTCAAGGGAAAATAGCCTTATTTATCAACGTATTTTGGTGTTTGATGGGCATCTTTCCTAGACACTATCACCTGGCCCCTATAAACTGTCCCTAAATGCCCGAATTACCCGAAGTTGAGACGTTGAAACGCGAGTTGGGTCGCGTTTTGGTGGGGAAGAAAATTAAGACTTTCCAATCGGAGAAATTCGCGCTTGACTTGGCCGGTAAGAAAATTTTGTCGGTTGATCGGCGGGCCAAAATTCTCGTTTTTAAACTGACGGGAAAGAAGTATTTGCTGATTCACTTGAAACTGACCGGCCAACTTATATTCAAGCCCAAACGCGGCAAGATGATCGTCGGCGGTCATCCGGAAGATCCGGAGAAGTACACCCGCGCCGTTTTCACTTTTACTGATGGCGGCCAACTGCTTTTCAACGATTTGCGCCGATTTGGCTGGCTCAAACTGCTCGACCCAGCCGCTTCAGAAAAAGTATTGGACGCCCACGGAATCGAGCCGTTGGGCAAAGAATTTAGTTTAAAAAAGTTCGAAGAAATTCTGGCGCGTTATCCCAACCGCAAAATTAAGCAACTCTTGCTCGACCAAACCCTGATCGCTGGCCTCGGCAACATTTATGTGGACGAGGCCGGCTTCCGAGCCAAAGTTTTGCCCTGGCGCCAAGTCCGGACTTTGACCGCGCGAGAAAGAAGTTCCCTGTACCGAGCGATAGTCGAGGTATTAAAATTGTCGCTAAAAAAGAAGGGAACATCGGCGCGGAATTACTTGCGCTCCAACGGCCGGCCCGGTGGCTTCGGGCCGCACTTAAACGTCTATGGTCGGGCCGGCCAACCGTGCAAAGTTTGCGCGACACCGATCAAAAAAGTTAAACAAAACGGCCGCGGCACGCACTTCTGCCCTAAGTGTCAGAAATAAAGAGGCCCCACGGAAAATCGCGTGGGGCTCGGTGACCAAAAGCGGGGGTACGCTTTCAGTCGAGGACTGACAACACCTCGTCGGTGATGTACTTGCGAATCAGATCTTCGAGTCGCTCGATCTCACGGACTTCCGGAATAACATCGATCTCGAGCTCGTGCTTCTCGGTATCAATCCGGATTGAACCATGCGAGGAGAGTTCGCGCCGCGGACTGCGAATCTCAAAACGGAAGTTCTCGTCAGCCTCTTCCACCACTTCGCACGGACCGCCGCAAATTTGATGCAAGCGCTCCGGCAAACGGTGGAGAATCAAAGATTTGACCATCCGCCGGGTCCGATTGAGCGGCAAGATTATGTGGATCATACCGTACCTCCTTTCTAATTCTAGGATACACTTTGTTGAAATTATGTCAATCAAGCAAACGGAATAAAAAAATGCCGGCGGCCACCGCCACATTGAGCGATTCTTTCTTCCCGCGCATCGGGATTTCGGCGATGATGTCACACTGTTTGAGAATTTCTGGATCAAGACCAGAAACTTCATTGCCGAGAATGACAACGATCGAGACATCCGATGTTGGGGCATCTTTAACATCGGATGTCGGGTGTGACCGGAGTGTTTTGTAATCAACAGAATCTGGCGATTGTTCAAGCGCGACCAAGCAGGTGTTAGGTTTGAGGTGATAGATAAGATCAAAAATATTATCACGTTTCTCCCACAGAATATTTTGCTCCGCGCCGAGCGCCGTTTTGGCAATCTGTTTGTTGATTCGACCGAACCGACCAACCGGCGCCGACGTGTAGCCAGTGAGATAAATTTTTGCCACCCCCGCCGCATCAGCAGTGCGGAAAATGGCGCCGACATTGTGGGCGCTCCGGATGTCGTGAAGAATTAGCGCCATTTCCAATCCTGACTTTTTCATGCTAAAATATCTTAGTATGCTTTTGAGTGTTTGGCCAACCCTGTTCAATTATAGTTTCTTCGCGCCGCTTTTGTTGCGCGTGGTTTTGGGTGTTGTTTTGGTGGTGATATCTTTCAAAGCCGACAAAAGAATGAGAATGGTCTGGGTGGCGGGCGGCCCACTGCTCATTTTAGGACTTTTCACCCAAGTGGTCGCCGCGATTTTGGCGCTCGGCACTTTGGTGGCGATCGCGAGAAGCCCACGCGCCGACTGGCCCTTTCATATCTTAATTTTGGCGGTGCTCTTGGCGCTTCTGACGCTCGGCCCCGGCACCTACGCCCTCGATTTGCCACTATAATTTAGAATTTAAATAATGCCCCGTTAGCTCAGTTGGTAGAGCAGTTGCCTTTTAAGCAAACGGTCGGGGGTTCGATTCCCTCACGGGGCACTTGGATTCCCCCACTATTATCTACGAAGACGAGGATGTGTTGGCGCTCAACAAACCGGCCGGGCTGACGGTGGTCGAACTAGCCGAGAAATATCCGCAAGTAACGTTGGCGCATCGCTTGGACAAAGAGACGAGCGGGGTGATTCTGGCGGCCAAAAACGAGACAGCATTGGAATACTTGAGACAACTTTTCCGCACTGGCGGGATTAAGAAAAAATATTTGGCGCTGGTGTATGGTCATCCGCCCGGCGGCACGATTGATCTGTCAATCGGTCGTTCTCGTAAAGATCCGCGGCGGCGGATCGCGGGCAAGGGCGCGACCGGTAAGTTACGCGAAGCGGTGACCGAATATCGGGTGTTGGAAGAGTTGGGGAAATATAGTTTGCTTGAAGTGAAGCCGAAGACCGGCCGAACCCATCAAATCCGCGTCCACTTCAAGGCGCTCGGTTATCCGATTGCTTGCGATGGTCTCTACGCGCCCGGCCGGGCCTGCCCACCGCCGCTTGGCCGCCAAGCGCTCCACGCCGAGAGTGTTGAATTTATTGACCAAACCGGCAAAAAACGCTTATTTAGAGCCGTTTTACCCCCTGATTTCCAAGAAGCCCTTGACAACATAAGGCGGACGGGTGTATAATTGCCAACAGTTGGTGCGGCGATCGTTGGGACTTGGTCGCCTGTCCGATCGAGGACAGGTACGTATGGAACGGCGCCTACCAGGTCTTCTCCCGCAATCTCGATCCCTCTGCCACTGTGGCGGCATAAGCTTGACCCTTTGGCCCTTGGACTCTTTGACCCTCGGTTTGCTTCGGCAGACTGGGGGTCAATTTTTTTTAAATGTGTCTCACATCCGATGTGATACAAACAGCCCGGCGATAGCGGCTTGAAAGTTTGAGGCGACTATGTTAGATTAACCTGCACATTATGGCGACCGAGACCATCAGACTTTCGACTTTAGACCCAAAGACGCGCCAGCGACTCGAACTGCGCGCCGGTAATACCGTCCGGGTTTGGCAGAAGATTAAGGAGAAGGGCAAAACGCGCCTCCAAGCTTTCGAGGGTTTAATTATTGCTCACAAACACGGTCATGAAGCGGGCGCCACTATTACCGTCCGCCGGACGGCGAGCGGCGTCGGGGTGGAGAAAATCTTCCCGATTTATTCGCCCAACATTGATAAAATTGAAGTGGTCAAGAAGTCCAAAGTCCG
>CAZJJW010000029.1:0-1900 GCA_964546425.1 uncultured Candidatus Saccharibacteria bacterium
TTAGATGTCCGACATCCGATGTGATACAACATCTTACCCCGCCACCTCAATCCCCATTGAGCGGGCGGTGCCGGCGATGCTTTTGGCCGCTTGGTCGAGATTGGCGGTATTGAGATCGGGCAATTTCTTCTCGGCGATTTCCCGAACTTGAGCTTTGGTGACTTGGCCGATTTTGGCGGTGTTGGGCTTGCCAGAACCTTTGTCTTGATTAAGCGCTTTCAAAAGTAAGCTCGAAGCCGGTGGTGTTTTGAGCACGAAAGTGAAGCTGCGGTCGCCGTAGACCGAGATTTCCACCGGGATCAGATCGCCGCCCATTTTGGTCGTGGCGGCGTTAAACTTGGCGATGAACTCACCAATGTTAACGCCGGCCTGACCGAGCGCCGGCCCGGCTTTGCCGGCCGGCGTCGCCTTGCCCGCTTCGAGAACTAACTTTAATTTTTTCTCTACTTTTTTAGCCATGGCACGAGGCGAATAATTTAATAAATTCCACGAATACTGCGAATTCAAATCCAACAAAATCTTGTTCTCAATTTCGAAGTCTACTCGATTTGTTCTCTGGTTGTCAATCTGTTCAAACGGTAAATAATCTTTTCTTTCTCTTGGTCATTCGTATCGCGTCAAATCTTTTTAACTTGCAAGAAATCAATCTCCACCGGCGTTTCGCGGCCGAACATCGAGACCAGCACCCTGATCTTGCCGCGCTCCTCGTCAATCTCTTCCACCTTGCCTTCAAAATCTTTGAACGGCCCGTCGGCGATCTGGACGGCTTCGCCGAGCGTCAGATCAATCTTGTGTTTGACGATCTCGGCCCCCATCCGCTTGAAGAGAACTTCGACTTCCGCCTTGTCGAGCGGCACCGGCACCACGCCGGCGCCGACGAAGCCGGTCACGCGCGGGGTATTGCGAACCACATACCAAGAATCGTCCGTTACCATCATATCAACGAGCACGTAGCCAGGGTAAATTTTCTCCTCCACCGTCACGCGCTTGCCGCCCTTGACCTTAACTTTCTTCTCGGTCGGCACCACCACACTGAAAATTTTGTTGCCCATATCCAGCGACTCGATCCGTTGTTTCAAATTACGAGCGACGGCGTTCTCGTAACCGGCGTAGGTGTGAATGGCGTACCAATTGCGCTCTTGCTGTAATTCTTGCTTGGCCATAATTTACCGCAAAACCAACTTCAATAAAAAGTTGAAGATCACGTCAAAAAAACTCAAAATGAAAGCGACGGCGAGCGAGAAAACAATCACCACGGCAGTATAAACCAGCACCTGGCGGCGGCTCGGCCACTTGACCTGTTTTAACTCGGTTTTAGTTTCTTGAAGGTAAGTCGCAAGGCCCATATTTGATGCTTCAAGGCTGAAGAATGTCTTGGCTATTACCGTCAATCGAGATGGTCACGGCGTTAACGGTCGGAAATTGTTTAAGCGTCTCGGTAATCTGGGCGCGAATGGTCGAAACCGCGCAAGCGCCGCCGACCTGATCGCCCAACTCTTGGCTTAGATCAACCAGGGCCGTGCCTTCGACAATCGCCAGCTTGTTAATTTTCACCCCCGGATTAATCGTCGTGAGATAGCCTTGGGCCTTTTCAAGATCAGTGGGGCCTTTAAATAATTCTTCAAGCGCGGCGCGGGCCACGGCTTGGGTGCGCGGAATCAAGCGCGTCGCCGGATAAACTCGCTCGCAATGTGTCGTGCCCGGATCAATCTTGGTGTTGCCAAAAAAGACCTTGACCGCCATCGGGCCGGAGGGCTTAGGCGGCGGGGTGGTTGGCGGCGTCACCGCGCCGATATCCTCCTCGGTTATCTCGGTCGTCGTGGCGTTCGGGGTACCATTTTCACTTGTTGGGCCGCCAGCCGGCAAGCGCCAGATTAAGAACCCGATAATCACCACCGCC
>CAZJJW010000029.1:2000-5325 GCA_964546425.1 uncultured Candidatus Saccharibacteria bacterium
ACCGCGCCATTCTGTTTTGGCATCTTGCCACCCTTTATTCAAGAGACATGGGATGTTGTCCGACCGCTCCGCGGTCGCGACCGAGTTGCACTTTTCCCCAAATCGCCGCTCGCGACCAGCTTGTCAATGGCTCGATCGACGATCCTCGCTTGGTTGTACCAGCCAAGGTACTGGAGCACCTTGACCCTTGCCGCTTTGCCTCGCCGAATCTCCTTGTTCTTGGCTGCCAATTTGGCCTCCTTTCCTAAAAAAGCCCCTAGAAACATGTAAAACGACCTGATTCCACACTGTTTGTAATCCTACACCCAAGCCAATAAAAAAGCAAGGCCGCGTAACAAAAGTGCCGGCGCCAGAGTTATAGCCAGTGAGAAGGTCGAAATATGTCATATTATCAACCAGCCGATGAGCCCGGGAAACCACTACCCGGGTTCGTTGTGTTATGATAGGACCGATGGCAGAAGAATTAGAGACAAAAACGGATGAGGAGGTGCTCGCTTTTTCACTCAAGCAGCCGGCGGTGTTCGAAATATTGGTGAATCGGTATCAAGCAACATTTCTCAAAACCGGCGGGCGCATCCTCGGGAACACCGCGGCCGAGGACGCCGTCCAGGATACTTTTGTCAAAATTTATCTGAACGCCGGCCGGTTCCAAGTCCGCGTCGGCGCCTCTTTCAAGTCGTGGGCTTACCGGATTCTATTAAACACTTGCTACACCGCTTACCAAAAGGTGAAACGGGAGCGCGCCGCGGTCAGCCAAGTTGATGCCGCGGTGCTTGCGGCCACCGTCGGCGATCCGCGGTGGGAACATCAGGCGGACAAGATCTTCCTGGAGCAAGTTCTGACCGCTCTCTCGCGTCTACCGGTGATCTTGGGTCGGATTTTTGACCTCCACTGCCTGCAAGGCAAAAGTTCGAGCGAGATTGCCGTCCTCGAAAACATTTCCGAGAACTTGGTCCGAGTCCGCCTCCATCGGGCAAAAAAAGAGCTACGAAAACTAACGCCACTTTATGATGAATACCGCTAATCAGTTCAAAAGCGAACTAATGCGCCGGATTTACTTCGTCTATTGGTTGCGGCGCCTGCGCCATTCGCCGACGGTCAAACTGGTTCTGGCCGGCGGCTTGGTTGGCCTTACCGGAATGGTCGTCTCGCTTAAGGATGTCTGGTCAAACGCCCTCTCCTCTGGCCAGCCACTTACCGTTCCCCACTATCTCTGGAGTGCTTTCATCCACACCGAACTCGCCATTCAGGCGCTCGCGCTGACGATCGCCCTCCTCTCGCTATTTTTCTTAAAGGACCTTTTCTTCCGAACCAGTTTAGCGCCTGTGGATAAAGTGGCTTGACGGATAAATTGGCTGGTGTAGACTTAATAACGGCTCCAGCAAGCGGTCTTGCTGGAAACATCTCTATTGTCAGGAGGACAAACAGGTGAAGGGTGGACATCCACCCTGATCTGTACGACCATTT
The DNA here is from genome assembly GCA_964546425.1 of uncultured Candidatus Saccharibacteria bacterium. GTDB lineage: Bacteria > Patescibacteriota > Minisyncoccia > Phycocordibacterales > JACOZG01 > CAZJJW01. The sequence continues at coordinate 3,468 of CAZJJW010000029.1, forward strand.
CCCAGATGACCGCGCGCGGTCATGAGGCGCACCAACCCCACTCTCCATCAATATACGAAATGGTAGTAGGCGCGGAGCGCCAAACAAAATGTAACAGACGGATCCCCATTCGCCCTCGGGCACTGGCAAGCCGTCTGTTTTTTTATGATAATTTTCTTTATAATTAACGGGTGATTTATTACTTTGCTTACGGGTCGAATATGGACCTGGCGCGGGTTGAGGGCCTGGGTCTCAAGTTCGACAGTCTCCGCGCCGCCAAACTGCCGGGCTGGAAACTGGTGTTCAATGTGATTGACAATAAAGCCGACGGCACCGGTTATGCCAATATCGTGCCCGATAAAGATTCAACGGTTGAAGGCTTGATCTACGAGCTCGACCACGTCTCGTTAAAAAAGTTAGATTATTACGAGGGCTATCCGCGCTACTATTTGAAGAAAAAAGTGGTGGCGCTAAATGACGATGGCGAGCGAGTCAGTTGCATTACTTATGTGGGCAATCAGAAAATGATCCAGCGGGGTCTGAAACCGCTTAGAATTTATATGAAGCATCTCTTGAGCGGCAAAGCTTTCTTAAGCCCCAAATATTTCGCCAAACTCAAGCGCGTGAAAACGATTGGGTCTTAAACTGGGGTGCTCGGAGAGAATTGAACTCTCGATACCGCCTCCACAGGGCGGAGTTTTACCACTAAACTACGAGCACCATATTTATTCGTAAGTCGGCGGTTCTTCGGCCACGCCCGCGCGGTGGTTGGCCAGTCGAGCCAGGGCGTAGAGAAGCGACGAGAGCCGGTTCAGATAACCCATGGTGATATCGCCAAGTTCGGCGCCCGCCTCGCGCGCCGCGACGGCGCGGCGCTCGGCGCGGCGCGCCACGGTCCTCGCGTGATCAAAGCTGGCGGCCAACTCGGTGCCGCCGGAGACGAAGAAGGTGGTGATCGGCGGCAATTCTCGCTCAATCTCATCAATAATTTTCTCCACTTCTTTAACCTTCGCCTCGCCCAAATGCTTATCGGCGGCGGCGAGTTCGGCCTGAACAATAAACAAATCCTGCTGCGCTCGGCCAACGATCACAGCTAAATCGGCCGGCGCTTTGATTTTACAAACGCCGAGCAAAGAATTAATCTCGTCAAGCGAGCCGAGCGCCTCGGCCACCGCCGAACTTTTCGCAATCTTCTGATCACAACCGAAAGTCTTGGTCGTGCCGCCATCGCCTTTGCGGGTGTATAACATAATAACCGCTGCTAGGTTTTAGTTTATCATTAATACTTAACACACTCCATCAGAACATAGTCCTGATTTTCGCAACTTGCATGCTCTTCACCAAAAAGCGCTCGCCAAATCTTCTCGGCTCTGGTCACTTCTTGGTCGCTGACATAATGGATTTTGACGGCGAGCCCATAATCATTCGGTGGGTTCCTGCGCTCATACAGAAGACATAACTCGGGCAAAAGCGAAGGAATGACAGCGGGAAATTGTTCATTCGCGGCAACGTCATCCGGCGGCCAAGTTGAACTGGCGGCGTCACGACAAATATGGCACGGTCCGTTGTTGCGACACTGTCCAACGGGGTACTGATCATGCGATATGTAGTATTCTTCAGCCCAGAGATGGAACTGTCTGATTGAACTCAAGGTTGCCGCGTTCTGCGCCTTTTTCTTGCTAACGCTTACCGACGCCAAAACGATGGAGGAAAGCAAAGAGACGATAGAAATGACGACCAGCAGTTCAATTAAAGTAAACGCTCGCCTCCTTTGTTTAGTCATGCGAGAGGTATATCACAGAATGATGAAAAAAGCAAGTGCGCGGGGATTTCTCCTCGCCACAATGCGACTTCAGTCGCGAATTCGTTCGGCACCAGA
>CAZJJW010000030.1:0-5013 GCA_964546425.1 uncultured Candidatus Saccharibacteria bacterium
GTCGTCATCGGTGCAGGCCCCGTTGGCTTAGAGTTTGCCCAAATGTTTTCACGTTTTGGTACGAAGGTAACTGTTTTACAGCGCGGCGATTCAATTTTTCCGCACTCCGAAAAAACGCTCACTGACCGACTGGCCGAAGTGTTGTCAAAAGAAGGTATCACTATCAAGACGAATGTTGAAGTGAAAAGCGCGCGAAAGGAAAACGGCAAAAAGACAGTTTCATATCTTGTAAACGGAAAACCGGAAGAAGTGTCGTGCGATGAAATACTTTTGGCGGCAGGCAAAACACCCAACACGCAAGGACTTGGTCTCGATATTGTTGGTGTTGAAATAAGCAAACAGCGGGCGGTTGTCGTCAATCAGTATTTTCAAACTTCCAACAAAAATATTTTTGCGGTGGGTGATGTTACAAACGGCCCCTTGCGGCTTGAGCCAACCGCCGGACGCGAGGGCACGTTTGCCGCGGAGAACGCCCTCCAAGGCACCACGCTTTCCATTGATTACAACGCCGTGCCTTACGCTATTTTTACCGACCCACAGCTTGCCGGTGTCGGTTATACCGAAGACGAGCAGATGAAACAAATGGGCGTTTGCGCCTGCCGAACTGTTTCGTTTGCCGATGTTCCCAAGGCGATCATCATACATCGCACCGAGGGTATGATAAAAATGGCGATTCATCCGCAAACAAAACAAATTCTCGGCGTGCATATTCTTGCGCCAAATGCGAGCGAGCTTATCGCCGAGGCGATGATGTTAGTAAAAAATAAAAATACGATTGATGATGTGGTTAATTCTCTGCCGATGTTCCCAACGCTTTCCGAGGCGATTAAAATTGTGGCGTTATCTTTTACCAAAGACATTAGCAAATTAAGCTGTTGCATATGAAAATAGGAAAACAAATTATTTTTTTATCTCTTATTGCCTTTGTTCTGCATATCGTTTGGGAAAACGCACAAGCGCCCTTGTTCCAAGGGTACGTATCTTTTTCTCTGCATTTTCCGATGTGCCTTATAGGCACCGTGGGCGATGTCGTCATTACCCTGTTTGTCTATTCTATCGTTGCTTTATTAAAAAATGATTTTGGCTGGATCATCGCGCTGAACAAAAAAGATATTGTTGCGCTCGTCATTATTGGATTTTTTATTGCCCTAGGCATTGAACAACACGCATTATTGTTTGGTAGATGGGCCTATGCCGATGCTATGCCGATTATTCCATATCTAAAAGTCGGACTCGCACCGATATTTCAGATGATATTTTTACTTCCAATTTCAATATATCTGACCAAGTGGCCGCGGTATTTTATATCAGAAAGAAAAACAAGGCGGTGGCGGGGCGGGTCATCGTCCCTCGAAAAAGGTTAGCGCAAAGGATATAATTTCACCGCATGAGATTATTGGGCATCGATTACGGCACCAAGCAGGTCGGGGTGGCGCTCTCGGATGAGACGGGGCGGTTTGCGATGCCGCTTGAAGTATTAGAAAACTGCGGTAATCTGGCGGAGAAAATTGCCAAGATTTGCCTGGAGAAAAAGGTGGCGAAAATTGTGCTTGGCGAGTCGAAAGATTATCAGGGCGAAGCTAATCCGATTATGAAAAAGGTGTTGAGTTTAAAAAAAGATTTGAAAAAATTAACAAATTTGCCCGTTGAACTGGAACCGGAGTTTCTGACCAGCGCCGAGGCCGAGCGGCTTCAAGGCAAAACTGACACGCTCGACGCCTCAGCCGCCGCCTTAATTTTAAAAAGTTACATTGATCGACATGATTCAGTGGCTTGAGCCGAGTTTCATCATCCAAACGCTCGGCCTGGTTGGCGTCTGGGCGATTATTTTGGCCGAGTCGGGATTATTCTTCGGTTTCTTCTTCCCCGGCGATTCGCTGCTCTTCACCGCCGGTCTACTCGCCTCGCAAGGTTATTTAAATATCTGGCTCTTGGTGCCGGGCGCCTTCATCGCCGCCGTGCTTGGTGATAACATCGGTTACGGCTTCGGCCGGCGCGTTGGTACGCGCCTGTTCCAGCGCCCCGATTCGCGCTTTTTCAAAAAGGGTCATCTCGAAAAAACCAAGCAGTTTTACGCCCGCTATGGTAAAAAAACTCTGATCCTGGCGCGCTTTGTGCCAATTGTCCGAACTTTCGCCCCCATCTTGGCTGGCGTCGCTCTGATGCGCTGGCGCGACTTTTTGACTTATAACTTAGTCGGTGCGGCGCTCTGGACCATCGGCGTGACATTCTTGGGCTACGGCCTTGGTCGCACCGTCCCCAACATCGAACATTATTTGAATTACATCATCGGCGCCATCATCGTTCTCTCTTTGACGCCGCTCTGGTATAATATTAAGAATGCGGTCACCAAACCTCTTCCTTAAATTATTCCCGCCGCCGAAATATTTGGAACAACCGGCGCTCGGTCTCGATCTCTCGGACCGGTCCATTAAATTTTGCCAATTGTCGCTCGGTTGGCGTGGCTTAAGAGTAGCGAGATTTGGCGAACGGCCACTCGAGCTGGGCATCATCGAGGCCGGGCAGATTAAAAATCGCGCCAAATTAGAAAGTGTCCTCCGCGAGATTGGGCGAGACATCGGCGTTTCGTCGGTGGTGGCGTCACTGCCGGAAGAACCCGCCTATATTGTCAAGCTCGAACTGCCGCCGATGCGCCGGAGCGAATTGCGCGAGAGTCTGGAACTGCAACTGGAAGAACATGTGTCGTTGGCGCCAAGCGACGCCATCTTCGATTACGAAATTCTGAACCCCAACCGAGTCGAGAAAGAGCCGTGGCAAATGACGGTCTCGGTCGTACCCCGAGACTTGGCCCAAGCCTACCAAGCGGTCTTGCAAGCGGCCGGGCTCGAGCCGGTGTCATTTGAGATTGAGGCTCAAGCCATGGCTCGGGCAGTAATTCACCGTGGCGATCGCGGCACCGCCATCATTGTTGACTTTGGCAAAACGCGGACGAGCTTCTTCGTGTCGAGCGGCGGACAGGTGGTGTTCACGTCTACCACCGCCAATATCAGCGGTGAAGCGATTAGCCGCTCGATCCAGAAAAACCTAAACACCGACTACCCAACCGCCGAGCAGCTGAAACGGGAGCGGGGTTTGCTGTCTTCGCCAAGCGAGAACAAATTATTGCCCGCCGTGGTACCGCTCGTGGCGGCGCTCCGTGATGAAATAAATAAAGTTTCAAATTATTGGCAACAGCAGCAACCAATTCAAAAAATTATTCTCTGCGGCGGCCAGGTGGCCATGCCCGGCCTCGTTGAGTATTTATCGTTAAGCCTTAAGGTCGAGGTCGGCCTCGGCAACATTTGGACCAACATTCTTGATCCGGAACAAATAACGCCGCCCATCGCCGCCCAAGCCGCCCCCGGTTACGCCGTCGCGATGGGCCTCGGCTTAAAGCATTTCCGCCACTTTGAACTTCCTCATGATTAATCTCTTGCCCCCCAACACAATTTTGGAAGGAGCCCGACACTACGGTCAGCGCAAATTAATCGTGGGTGGTTGCTTGGTCTTCGTGCTCCTGTTGATTGCCAGCATAAATTTGGCTTCGCTCTTCGCCGTCTTACGAGTCGAGGCCGCCAATTTGGACGGTAAGCTAACCGCCGCCGAGGCGAGAGCGCTGGCCAGCGGATCCGCCCAATTGGAAAAGGAGGTGACAATTTTGAAACGCGAACTTGATTTGTTGCGCCGCGCCACCGGAGATAAACGGTCGGTGAGCCAGTTGTTGCCCAAAATCCTCGAGCCGCAACCGCCGGGGATAAGCTTAACCAATGTGGTTTATAACGTGGCCGATGGCGGAACGATCCGCTTGCTTGGCCTGGCTCAAACCAGACAAAATTTACTAGATTTTGTGGCCACGTTGCGTCAAAACCCAACCTTCAAGGCCGTTGATTCACCGGTCGCCAATTTAATCAAAGACCGCGACGTCGCCTTTACTCTGGAACTCAAAGTCCATGACTAAAACCGCGGCCGTTGTCATTACTCTCAATCTCATCGCCTTGAGCGGCCTCGGCTTCCTCGCTTGGGAGATTGGTCAGATCGCTGTCGCGATTGAAGAAAAAGCTAACCGCTTGGCCAAGTTAGAAGCGGGCGAAGAACGTTTAACCGCCCTCCGGGCGGAAATGGAGACCACCGGCGCCGCGCGCGCCGCTATCACTCATTACTTTATTGACCAAAACACTTTACCCAACTTTCTTGAAGAACTCGAGGGTCTAGCCGTCGGCCGCAGTATTAGTTTAAAATTGAATAATGTCGCAGTCGCCACTGACCCAAAAACCGCCACGACGCTCAAGGTGGATCTCGATTTCACCAGCTCCTGGAGCCGCGCGCTTAACTTTGTGGCCTTGATTGAAAACTTGCCCCACGAGCTCCGATTCAACCACCTGGACTTGAAGCGAACGCAAGCGAGCACCACTGTCGCTTGGCAGGGTCTCGGCAATTTAGAAGTATTGAGTTTCACTCCGTAATGATGATGAAAAAGATTAATTTCAAGAAGATTTTCGGCAAACTCGCGGCTGGACACGATCGAGATCCATTAAAATTTGCGCCCGACCCGTTCGCGGATTGGCAGAGAATGTTTGCTATCGCCCTTATGGGAATAATCCTTTTATTCATTCTCCACTCCTTACTTTACCTTAAATTGAGCCGGGTCGGAGAAATAAAACCTGTCGCCGGGACGGCGCTGGGGATTGATCGCAAGGCTTTGGACCAAGTGAGCCAATATATTAATGAGCGCGCGGCACGCTTCCGGAGTTTGCAATCACAATAAGCAAACGGTAAAGTAAGATGCTTACCGCCCCCGTAGTTCAATGGACAGAACCGCGGACTTCTAAGCCGCTGATGTAGGTCCGATTCCTGCCGGGGGCATCAGGCCTGCCTATCGCAGGCAGGCACGCTTAGCTCAGTTGGCTAGAGCGACTGATTTACACTCAGTAGGTCCGAGGTTCGAGCCCTCGAGCGTGCACCAATTTAGATACTTAACACCAACCGTTCCAAGCCGGTGGCGAAGTCGCGGTT
>CAZJJW010000031.1:0-4278 GCA_964546425.1 uncultured Candidatus Saccharibacteria bacterium
AACTCAAAGTCCTGCTGGCCAGACTGGTGGAGTTGTTGCGGCGGGTGAGGGGGTAAAATTACACAAACGCGAAATCAATCACGCGCTCTTTGACGTCGGCCCGGACGATTTTCACCCGCACTTTATCGCCGAGCCGATAACGTTTGCCGGTGCGCTGGCCGATCATCATATAATTTTTTTCATCGAAGAGGTAGAAATCGTCTTTCAGATCAAATAATTTGACCATACCCTCGGCGAGCGTTTCCAATTCTTGAATATAAATGCCCCACTTGGCCAGACCGGCGATAACGCCGTCGAAAATCTGGCCGACTTTACTCTGCATAAACTCGATTTGCTTGTAACGAATTGATTCGCGCTCGGCCTCTTGAGCGGCCAGTTCCATCTGCGAGACATGGACGGCGAGCTCGTCATAATCACGCAACATTTCGTCCGGCGGCATTTTGCCTTGCAGATAAAGATCAAGCAAGCGGTGAACCATAATGTCCGGATACCGACGAATCGGCGAAGTGAAGTGGGCGTAGTGAGCGAAGGCGAGACCATAGTGGCCAATATTTTTGGTCGAGTAGACCGCTTTGGCCATACTGCGCATGACTGAAATTTCGACCATGCTTTCTTCCGGCCGGCCGACGACGGAGCGCAGTAGCTCATTCAAACTTTGGGCCGAAACGCCGCCCTCATCGAGTTTCAGTTTGTAACCGAGCGGCGCGAGGAAGTCGGCCAGCTGTTTGATTTTCTCCGGATCGGGACGGTCGTGGATCCGATAGACGAAGCGGTGGTCGCTGTTCCCCACAATTTTCGAGACGAACTCGGCCACCTTGCGATTGGCGAGGAGCATAAAGTCTTCAATCAGGAGATTGGCATCGAGCCGCGGTTTCTTGTAGACGCGGATCGGTTTGCCGGCGTTGTCTAGCTCAAATTTGATTTCCTCGGTTTCAAAGGCGATGGCGCCGGCGGCGAATTTGTCAGCGCGGAGTTTGAGGGCGATTTTGTTTAAAGTTTGGAGGTCCGCGGTCCACTTGGAGGCTAAGCCTCCTCCACTTGGAGGCTTAGCCTCCAAGTGTTGTTGCGCCGACTCGTAAGTGAAGCGCTTGCTGGAATTAATGACACTGCGGCCGAACCACTCCTTTTTAATTTTCAATTGTTTATCAAAGGTGAAAACGGCCGAGAAAGTCAGTTTATCTTCACCTTCGTTCAAACTGCAGAGATCATTAGAAAGTACTTCCGGCAACATCGGAACGGTGCGATCGACGAGATAAATGGAAGTGGCGCGTTTGCGGGCCTCGCGGTCGAGCGCCGTGTCGGGCAAAACGTAATGGGCCGGATCGGCGATGTGGATGCCAACCTCCCAGCCAGAGGCTGGTCCGCCTTTGGCGGAAACCTTTCTTACGGACAGCGCGTCATCAAAATCTTTGGCATCAGCCGGATCAATGGTGAAAGTGGTAACCTGACGGAAATCTTTCCGTTTGGGCAATTCGGCGGCGAAGTCGGCCGCCGCGCCGGCCTTGATGGCTTTTGCTTCCCTTTCGACGGCCGGTGGGAACCCCGGCCGGAAACCCTTATCGTAGACGATCGCCTGCATCTCGGTCTCGTGACTGCCGGCCGGACCGAGAACCTCGACCACTTCGCCGATTGGATCTTTTTTCGGGTCGTGCCAGTCGGTAATTTGGACCAAAACTTTATCGCCGGCCCCCGCGCCGCCGAGCTTCGCCGGCGCGATCAAAATATCTTTGTACACTCGGCGATCGTCAGGCACCAAAAAGTTGAAGCCGTTCTCTTGTTCTAAAACGCCGACAAACTCAAGTTTTTTCCGCTCCAAAATCTCGACCACCTCGCCGGTCTGCGGCTCGCCCGGCACGGCCGGATGAGGCATCACTTTAACTCGATCGCCATGAAGCGCCGTTTTTAGAAAATGGGGATCAATCTCAATCGCTTCACTTTTCTTATCACTCGGATTGAGCGAAACATAACCGACGCCTTTATGCGAGATTCTGATAATGCCTTCGAGATAATCCATTTATTTTTCGCAGTCTAACATGTTTTTGAATAATAAAAAAGAGCCCGCCGATGATTTATAATCACCGACGAGCCCGGCCTTCGAGGGGCGTTAAGACTGGAGGCCGAGAGCTTGGCGAATCTTGCGGTCGATCTCGAGACTTTTCTCGATTTCGGTCGGAGATTTCAGCGGCGGCGGCACCTCGCTGATGACCAATTCCACGCTGAATTCGCCAATATCCTGCAACAACACCTGTTTGTTACCGATCTTCAGCGCTCCGTGGAGCTTCAGAAAGACCACTTCCGGTTCAGGCATGGCAGCTTCCTTTCTGCCCGTATTCGGGCGCGACAAATCCGTCGTCCAGAATAGCATATTTGACCAAACGGGGCAAGTTTGCTAAGCTACCGCCACAATGTTGAAAATCAGACTGCAGCGCGTCGGGCGGAAGAATGACCCGTCGTTTCGATTGGTCGTGACCGAATCCCAACATGGCCCGCAGAGCGGCAAATTCTTGGAAGTGCTCGGCAATTACGACGCTCGGCATGGCCAGCCGCAATTTAAGGCCGAGCGCATTAAACACTGGCTCTCGGTTGGCGCCCAAGCCTCGCCGACGGCGCACAATCTCTTGGTTTCTGGCAAAGTGATCGAGGGCAAGAAAGTTAACGCCTTGCCGAAGCGAAAGCCAGTGGAGAAAAAACCAGACGCTCCGGTACCGACTGCCAAAGCAGTTGCCACCCCAGAAGAAAAGGTTATAATTGATAATGTCGAACCGACTATTAGCAGTTAAGTTTCTTTAACTTCATGGCAGACAAATACCAGGATAAAGAATTTCTTGAGGAAGTTGTAAAGTCGTTAGTTGATAATCCAAAAGATGTGAAGATTGAACGCAAGGTTGATGAAATGGGTGTCTTAATGTCGCTTGATGTTAATCCAGCCGACATGGGCAAGATCATCGGCCGCCAGGGCAATACCGCCAAGGCGATCCGAACGCTCCTGCGCGTCGTCGGGATGAAGAACAACGCCCGCGTTAACTTGAAAATCAACGAGCCGGAGGGCTCGACCCGCCCGCCGCCCGTCCGCAGCGCCTCGGCCTCGGTGGAGGATGTGATGAACGACCTCAAGAGCTAAAAGCTTGACAAGAAAGTAGTAATATGCTAGACTTGAATAAAGCCCTAATGTAGGGGCTTTTCGGTTCTTTACAACTCTTTTGCGGAGGTAACAGAAATGTTACAGATGGCGCGGAAAATGTTGGTGGTTTTAGGAGTGGGAGCGGTGCTTTTCGGGGGGCTGGGAGCCAATTTGGCTCGGGCCAGTTCGCTCGGGCGTGTGGACGCCAGTTCGGGCGCCGATCGCCACTCCGGCAACGGCTGGGTGGGCGGCGATGTGATGGTGGATCGGCGAGAGGCCAGTTTTTGGACCCGCGGCGCCGGGCATCCCGAGCCCGGCAATGTCGGAGAGTGGGGCATCAACTTTATTCTCCTCGGGCGGTTCTTGGAGAATGTGCCCCAACCGGACATTGACTTTGCTATTGCTCATCCGATGTCAAGCAATGGTAACCGCCGGGTGACGACGATCACTTGGGGTGACAACTTCATCAGTTTCGACCCCAAGTTCACCGCCGATTACTCCATCAACACGGCTGTCTTCAGTTTCTCTGGCGGCGGCGGAGGTGGTGGCGGGGGATTGGGTAAGGCAGCACTCGACAACGTACCGATTCCGAGTCCGATAACCTGGGGCTACGGCTCGGTCTATCTGAATGTCGCTGGCGGGTCAATTCTGAACAACTCGGCCTATCTTGAAACTTATGCCGAGCCAAACCCGTTCTGGAATTACGACTGGATCGCCAACTTCAGTTTTTCCGGCATCATCGAAGCCGAGAACTTCTCGGTTCGGGCGGTGCCCGAACCGGCGACGGCGGGATTGCTCGCCTTCGGCTCGCTCGCGGCGCTCAAGCGGCGCCGACGTGTTGCCTGATATCAAGTCTGGGAGAGATTCTCTGTTCCCCGCCACCATCTACGAAGATGTGGCGGGGATTTTTTTGTATAAAAAAACGGCCACTCACAAAGATTGCTTAGTTCTAGAATATAGTAAGATTAAAGTTATTGTCAAACAAGATGTAATGTACGCATATATGTACGACCGTTCACATAGTGGTACATAGTGGTATATGGTTAAAAAACAAGAAGTTGAAACAAAAACGCCCCACCAGTGAGGGTGGGAACAGACCCACCACACTACCTGATTTAAGAGCTAGCACAAGACATTTTTGTTGTCAAGGGATGGGG
>CAZJJW010000032.1:0-4210 GCA_964546425.1 uncultured Candidatus Saccharibacteria bacterium
CGTTGAGCGTTACGTTCCCACTTGCTCTGTATCGGTGGCGACACAAAGTCCCGCTGTCGGAGTGGGTGTAAACCGCAGACAAAGAAGTCATCCGAGGCCCCTCGTGGTAGCAACATCACCACCGGGGGCCTTTTTTCTTTTTGATTTTTTTCAAAATTTATCATAATATATATTTGCATTTGGTATTCGCTTCGCGAATTCTGAATTGATTGCCGCCAAACCTGCCTGCCGGCAGGCAGGGAAAAACTGGAAAATGTTAGTATAATTCTACGATCGTGGGATTACGCCAACATTTTCAAACCCCGCTCTTCCCCCCTTCTCTTTTTCTCCAGCTTGTTTTATAATAGAATTAAATTGGCCGAAGAGGGTTTATTAATAACATAATTTAATCACTATGTCTGCGAAAGAAATCGGGAAAGTCAGCCATTGGTACGACAAGCTCGGCGTGGCGGTGGTCAAGCTGACCGGCGGTTTGAAGGTCGGCGATCGGGTCAAGATTCGGCGCGGCGAGAGCGAGTTTGACGAAACCGTGACCTCGATGCAAATTGACCACCAAGAGGCCAAGGCCGGTAAGAAGGGTGATGAGGTGGCGATCAAACTTTCCCAAAAAGCGAAGGAAGGCGCGCGGTTGTATCCCGCCGAATAGTTGCCGGTTGCTTTTTCCGACGCTTTTAATTAGTCTATAGTTCATGTCTCAAGATCAACTGATTAAGCTGGCTTGCCAAACTTGCCAGCGGGTGAATTATTGGAGTCGCAAGAACCGGAAAACGGTCGAGAAAAAGATCGAATTAAAGAAGCATTGCCGCTGGTGCCAGAAGCACACCATGCATAAAGAGATAAAAAAATGATCGGGGCCTATAGTTTCAATGGTAAAACAACGGTCTCCAAAACCGTCGTTCCCCGTTCGAGTCGGGGTGGGCCCGCTAAGAATTGATTTATGAACGAAGAAAATTTGGATAATTTGAGCAAACGTCAGCGGCGCGCGCTGCGGCGCGAGGAAAGACGGCGCGAGTTGGCCAGTGGTGGCGGTGGTGGGAATAGTCGGGCGCTGATCTGGATCATTGGCGTTGTGGTCGTCGTCGGTATCTTGGGCGGATTAATTTATCTGGCGGCGACGGCGCGCCCGAAGGCAGAGGCCGGTGTGCTCGCCGATCCGGTTACGGCCGGCGAGTGGATTAAGGGCAGTCAAACGGCCAGTACCACGCTCGTGGAATACAGCGACTTCCAGTGTCCGGCTTGCGGTTTCTACTATCCTCTGGTCAAGCGCTTGGGTGAAGATTTTCCTAATGACCTGCGCATTGCTTACCGCCACTTTCCCTTGCGGACCACGCACCCTAACGCCGAAGCCGCCGCCTTGGTTGCCGAAGCCGCCGGCGCCCAGGGCAAGTTTTGGGAAATGCACAATTTGCTGTTTGATAATCAAAAAGTTTGGTCGGAGCAACTGGATCCATCAGCCAGTTTCTTGACTTATGCCACGATGCTCAAACTTGATCTCGACGAATTTAAAACTGATATGGGAAGCCAAGCAGTCAAAGATAAAGTGGAGAACGATTTCCAAAGCGGCGTCCGCTCGGGAGTGAACAGCACGCCAAGTTTCTTCTTGAACGGTCGAAGAATTACGAATCCACAAAGTTATGATCAATTCCGAGAGCTCATCAGTCAAACTCTTGGCGCCACCACAACCGCGCCTTAATTGGGGTGTTTGGTTTTTACTTAGCTTGGCTCTGGTCGGCTTTGCCGATGCTTCTTACCTTACAATCCAACATTATATCGGCGGTCCCTTGCCCTGTTCGCTTTTGAAGGGCTGTCAATCAGTCACGACCAGCTCGTTCGCCACTATCGGCCCCGTCCCAATTGCGCTTCTCGGCGCGGTTTATTATTTAATAATTTTTGTTCTATTGCTGGCGTATTTTGACGGCCGCGGCGAAAAATTCTTGGTTTGGGTGTCGCGTTTGTCAGAAATTGGTTTCTTTGCCTCGGTTTGGCTGGTCTACCTTCAAATTTTTGTGATCAAAGCCCTGTGCCTTTATTGTTTGACCTCGGCCGCAAGTTCGACACTCCTTTTTCTTATTAGCACCATAATGGTATGGCGAAAAAAGTCGTAATTGTCGGCGGGGGATTTGGCGGGATTCAAGCAGCCCTAGATCTGTCGGTTCGCCGTTCCTTCGATCTGGAAATTGTTTTGGTGAGCGACAAGCCACATTTTGAATATTATCCGGCGCTTTACCGCGTGGTGGCCGGTCACTCGGCGCTCGAATCTTGTATCCCGCTTGAAGAAATCTTCGCAGGCAAACCGGTGAAAATTGTTGAGGATCGAATCGTTGCTGTTGATTTACAAAATAAGACGGTCCAAGGTAAGCGCGGTTTCCGAGATCATTTTGATTATTTAATTTTAGCTCTCGGCAGCGAAGCGGCCTACTTCAATATCCCCGGTTTGGCCGAACTGTCGTTTGGTCTCAAATCAACCTACGAAGCGCTCCAATTGCGCAAACATTTGGAGCTGGTTGTGGCCGAATACGCGAAAGTTGAACCCCAAAACCGCGCCGGGCTCGGGCAGATCGTGGTTGTCGGTGGCGGTCCGGCGGGCGTGGAACTGGCCGGTGAATTGGCGCTTCATACTAAAGTTTTAACTCAAAAATACCAATTGGCGACCAACCCGATCACCCTTGACTTGTTCGAAGCGGCGCCACGTCTGCTCCCGATGTTGCCGCCGGCCGTGTCTCAAAAAGTGGAAGCGAGGCTCCACGCACTCGGCGTGAACATTTTTCTTAACCGCACCCTGATGAAAGAAGAAGTGGATGAGGTGTTTCTTAAAGACATGCAATTGAAGGCCAAGACAGTTATTTGGACGGCGGGCGTGAAGCCGAATGATTTTTTCCGTAAAATTTCTGGTCTGACTTTCGATAAGTCCGGCCGAGTAATAGTTAATGACCATTTACAAGTTATTAACTTTCCCGACGTGTTTGTGATTGGCGACGGCGCGGCGACTCCATACACCGGTTTGGCGCAAACGGCAATTGATCACGCGCACCATGTGGCGGAGTTTATCGGTACTCATCGAACACCATCTTACAAATCAAAAAAACCGGCGATCTCGATTCCCGTCGGCGCCGGTTGGGCGGTGACGATTGTCGGCGGCTTCACGTTCTACGGCCGCGCGGGCTGGTGGTTGCGCCGCGCGGCCGACCTGCGCTACTTCCTCTCGATTTTGCCTTTGGCCCAGACGTTAAAAGTTTTCCGAGCCGGCGATCAGCTGGCCCAATCTTGTCCGATTTGCTTGCCCAAATAATCCGTTTATCTCTTTTAAACCAGATCATTTGTCGTTTGGCGTACTGATTGATCGCTCGCTCAAGTTGTTTGAGCATTTGTGGCCGGGACAATTTTTTCTGTAAAAATAAAGCGACGTATTTATATTCGAGCCCCAAGTTTTCTAGTCTTTTCCAAGACAAGCCTTGCGCATGTAATTTCTGCACCTCACCGACCAAGCCCTCTCTAATTCGCGCGAATAGGCGGAGGTTTATTCTAGTCCTTAATTCTTCGGCTGGAACTCTGATACCAAGTTGAATAAAATTATAGAGGGATTTTGAGCGATATCGGATATCGCTCACTGGGAGATGACCCACCGCTTTGGCAATCTCAATTGCTCGAATTAGCCGTCGCGGATTTTTGGCATCAATATTTTTGGCTCGGGCGGGATCTAACTTTTTTAATTTTTTAAATAATTCTGTCGTTGTCAATGTTAAGAGCTCGGTTCTTAACACTTTGTTTGGCTTCACTTCCGGCAAAACCAAATTATCAACAACTGATTGAATATAGAAACCGGTGCCGCCGACAATGATTGGCAGTTTGCCGTGTTTGATAATTTCTTGGATTTTTTTCTGGGCTAATTTTTGATATTGAGCTACCGTAAAAACTCTTTTGGGATTGGCCACATCGAGCAGGTGATGCGGCACGTCGCGCATCTCTGTCTTGTTAATTTTCCCACTTCCAATATCCAACCCCCGATAAACTTGCCTAGAATCAGCGGAAATGATCTCACCACTATATTTCTTGGCCAATCTCACCGCTAGCGCACTTTTGCCGCTCGCGGTTGGCCCGACGATGACTAGAACTTGAGGTTTCCTCATATGTCCCCGACAGGAATCGAACCTGTATCTCGAGCTTCGGAGGCCCGTGTTCTGTCCATTAGACTACGGGGACAAGTTTGGTG
>CAZJJW010000033.1:0-3791 GCA_964546425.1 uncultured Candidatus Saccharibacteria bacterium
ATCCGTCCGATCGGAAAAATAGGTGACGATATTGTTAGACGTCAGACATTGCACATTTGCCTTGACGGGAATTAACTATTGTGCTAGATATTAAATAGATCAAAAAACCCATATCTGCGGGGTCAAAACGCAGGGAGCTCTTTGTATGGAGAACCGTTATGCAAGTTCAGCTATCAAACGGTGAGACAATCGAATCGGAGGCAAATTTAGCCCGCCAAGTCTTGACCTATGTCCGCATTGGTAAGCGCTTGGTCCTG
This sequence comes from uncultured Candidatus Saccharibacteria bacterium, assembly GCA_964546425.1. Classification (GTDB taxonomy): domain Bacteria; phylum Patescibacteriota; class Minisyncoccia; order Phycocordibacterales; family JACOZG01; genus CAZJJW01. Next base: position 258 of record CAZJJW010000033.1, read on the forward strand.
GCCATTGTTGCTGAGACCGACGCCCATTTGCCTGGCGTCTACCTTCTGCAAGAAAACGCTGGCAAGTATTGTTACCTGGGCGATATCTCGCTGAGTCAAAGGGAGCAAAACACCGTCATCTGGAATGTGTGCACCAGTAGCGGCTCAAGTGAGGAAGAATTTCAAAGGAGGCTGGAGCAAGTGCCAGCTCCCCTCCGTGAGCGAATTCCGGATTTCCGAGAGCACTATCTCAGCCTGCTCTCATGTCCCCTCGGGCATTGAGCGCCTCGAGCCAAAAGATCTCTCTTTAACCCAGCTTCGCTTTGAGGCTGGGTTCTTTTTATATATAATTTAGTTATAGCGATTTCAATGAAATATTTCTTCTACACCGCGTTGGCTGGCCTGTTCGGGATTTTGCTAGTCTATGCGGGCGATCTTGGGATTAAATTGGTTTATCACGACATCTTTGATAATTTGGGCGAAGTTTCTTATCAAGCGGCGGCGGTGGGGACAACGTTAACATCCGATGTTAAATCCGCCACAGGCGGACCAACATCGGATGTTGTTACGCTCACTTTCGTCGGTGACCTGATGCTCGATCGCGGCGTGAGAAATTCGGTGGTGAAAAACGGCGGCGGCGATTATTCGTGGTTATTCGCCAAACTTGATAATTTCCCCGGCGACGCCATTTTATTCGGCAATTTAGAAGGCCCGCTGTCGGATGTCGGTGTTGACCGCCAAAATCTCTATTCTTTTCGGATGTCGCCCGCCGCCTTGCCGGCCATTAAGAATGCCGGTTTTCAAGTCTTGTCGGTGGCCAACAATCATGTCGGTGATTGGGGTCGAGCCGCTTTCACCGATACCATCTCGCGCCTCGCCGCCGCCGGCCTCGCCGCCGGCGGCGGCGGCCAAAATCGCGCCGAAGCGGTGGCGCCAAAAATCATTACGGCATCGAGCGGCGAGCGGGTCGGTTTCCTCGCTTTCTCCGATGTTGGTCCGAATGAGCTCGCGGCGACCGAAACCGAAGCTGGCATAATCCTCGCGAGCGATCCGGTTTTGCCACAGATTATCAGCCAAGCCGCCAACGTCGTGGATATTCTCGTCATTTCCTTCCATTGGGGCGACGAATATCAAACTCGTTCTAATGCCCGTCAACAAACACTTGCCCATCTCGCGATTGATAACGGCGCCAAACTGGTGATTGGTCATCACCCGCACGTGATTCAAGAACCGGAATATTATAAAGAGGGAGTGATCGCTTACAGCTTAGGTAACTTTATCTTCGATCAGTATTTTTCTCAAGCGACCATGACCGGATTGGTTCTTACCATTGAATTTCAAGATCGGAAAATCAGCGCCGCCCGGAGACAAAAAGTTACCCTTGATTCGGACTTTCGTCCCAGTGTGACTGATTTAGATGAAAGTGATGGCTAAAACCCCTTTTCGTGAATCAATATTTTCCCTGATTTTGGCGCTCACCTTGCTGGTTTTGTTCTTTTCCCCACCGCCACCGTCGGCCCCGGTTCTGCCCGAGCCCGTGACACCGGCTGACTTGCAGACGCGCTACAACGAGAAGCGCTTAAATATTTTAATTGTGCCCGGTCATGACAACGAATATCACGGCGCCGAGTTCGGGGTGCTTTATGAAGCGGATCTCACTCTACTCGCCGCCAACAGTCTCTACACTTTCTTCACCGCCGATCCGCACTTCGAAGTCCGGGTGGCGCGTGATTTGGCGACTGGTGAGTACACGTCCGAACTGACCGAATACTTCAAGACCGAGCAAGAATCAATTCGCGCTTTCCGCGCCGCGAAGCGGAATAATTTCGTCACCCTCGTTAATTCCGGCGAAGTGGCTAACTACACCGGCGTGCCGCACCGCTTTGCCAAAGATGAAGTGGCGCTGCGGCTCTACGGTATCAATAAGTGGGCCAATGAACATGAGATTGATATTGTCATCCATATTCATTTCAACGATTACGCCGGCCGTCCCTTAACTCAAGTGGGTCAATATGTCGGGTTGGCGATTTATGTGCCAGAGAAAGAATTGCCGAATGCTCGCTCGAGTCAAGACGTGGCGGATGAGATCTATAAAGAACTGCGGCCGTTTTTTGCCACCAGCAATTCCCCAGTTGAAGATATCGGCGTGATTGAGGACCGAGAATTAATCGCGATTGGCGCCGATGCCTCGCGCGACGGCGCTTCTTTGTTAATCGAGTACGGCTACATTTACGAACCGCAATTTGCTTATCCGGAGACCCGGCGCGTGGTGCTGGCGGAGATGAATTGGCAAATTTATCGCGCCCTTAAAAAATATTTCGAGCCGAGCGCTCTAATGGCTGACACTTTGCTTTTACCTTATAACTTTAACCGCGAGCTTGGTGAAGGCGTCGCCGGGCGGCGCGATGTTCTAGCGCTCCAGCGCGCGCTCGACGAAGAGAAAGTTGGTAATTGCTTTTTGAATGGCGTGTTTGATGGTTGTGTTAAACAAGCGGTGATGCGCTTTCAGAAGAAGTACGGTTTGGCTGGCGCCGGCTATGTTGGCCAAGCCACACTCAAAAAGTTAAATTCCTTCTATTTCAACCCATGAAAAGTTTTTGGACCGAATTACCGAAGCCGATCATGGCCTTGGCGCCGATGGCTAATGTCACCGATGCCGCCTTCCGCCGCGTTATTGCGAAATACGGCAAACCGGATGTGCTCTGGACCGAATTCGTTTCGGCCGACGGCTTGTGTCATCCGGTCGCTCGCGAGCGCTTGTTGCCCGATCTCTGGTTCACCGCCGCCGAGCGGCCGATTGTGGCGCAACTTTTTAGTGCTCATCCTGACAAAATGTTTAAAGCAGCGCAGTTGATTCAAGAATTAAAATTTGATGGTCTTGACATCAACATGGGTTGTCCCGATCGGAGTGTGGAGAAACAGGGGAGCGGCGCGGCTTTAATTAAAACTCCGAAGTTGGCCCGCGAATTGATCCGGGCGGCCAAGAACGGGGCGCCGAACCTGCCAATCTCGGTCAAAACGCGTTTGGGTTATAAACAAAGCGCGCTCGATAATTGGTTGCCCGAGCTCCTGGCCGAGCAGCCGGCGGTGATTACCATTCACGCCAGAACCCGAGACGAAATGTCGAAGGTCGCGGCGCGTTGGGAGGAAGTGGCGCGGGCAATGCAAATTCGTAATAGTGTTAAGAGCTCGGCTCTTATCATCGGCAACGGCGATCTCAAAGATTTAGCCGACGCCCGCGCCAAGGTGGCGATAAGCGGCGCCGACGGCGCGATGCTCGGCCGCGCCATCTTCGGCAACCCGTGGTTATTCGCTGACAACCAAAGGTCAGACCTTAAAGAAGCCTCAAGGTCTGACCTTAAGATTCGGTTGTCGGTTCTCGTCGAGCACACTCAATTGTTTGAAGAATTGCTGGGCCAGATTAAAAGCTTCAATCTGATGAAGAAACATTACAAAACGTACTTGGCCGGATTTGGCAACAAGGAATTAAGCTTGGCCCTGATGAACACCCAAAACGCCACCGAAGTTGAGCAAATTGTGACCGACTTTCTAAAA
>CAZJJW010000034.1:0-2070 GCA_964546425.1 uncultured Candidatus Saccharibacteria bacterium
ACATTTTACGAACAATAAAAATAAAAAAAGCGCTCGGATGCGACGGCATCCGAGCATGGTGTCTTCCGCCCTCACATGAGCGCCATGTAGCAGAAGACCGCCATAATAATTATTCTCACCGGCATAATTTGCCCTCCTTCTAGCCAAAAGTCTACCAAATAGCTTATAATAAGTCAATATGGAGAAGTTTCAGGTCAAAGTCGGGGAGTTTGAGGGGCCGATTGAAGTCCTGCTTGGCTTGATTGAGGAAAAGAAACTGCACATCAGTCAGGTGTCGCTCGCGGCGGTGGCGGATGACTTTGTTAATCATTTACAGAAACTTGATCAGACCAGCAAGGCCCAAATCGCCAACTTTATTTTGGTGGCGGCAACCTTGATGCTGATTAAATCCATTTCGCTTTTGCCGGCGCTCGAAGTAACGCCGGAAGAGGAAGAGAGTATCGGCGATCTCGAGCGGCGGTTGAAACTTTATCGGCGACTGAAAGAGCTCTCTGTCCAAGTTAAAGAACGTTTTGGTAATCGGGTGATCTTTGGTCGGGAAGCGGGACGCGAACTGGTGCCGGTGTTCTCGCCGACGGCGGAAATTACGACCCCGAACCTGCTGGCGGCGATCAAGAATTTAATTCAAAACTTCCCCAAGCCGGAAATCCTGCCGCAGGTCATCATTCAAAAAATTTTAAGTTTGGAAGAGGTGATTAAAGATTTGAGCAAACGCGTCCAATCGGCGCTCAAAATGAGCTTCCGCGACTTCGTTAAAGATAAGAAGGAGAAGGTTAACATTATCGTCAGCTTCCTCGGCTTGCTTGAACTGGTCAAGCAGGGGATTGTCAGCGTCGAGCAGTCAGCTCACTTTGGCGATATCGCGATGGAGACGACTGACCCGACCGAGGTGCCGCGCTACGGGGCTTAATCCATACCGGGGAAGTCGTTATTGGGTGACAGGGTGATCGTGCCAAGGCAGGCGAGTTCGGTGATAAGATCCCCCGGCTTTTCGGGCAAGTGAGCAAAGATTGTCGTCAGAGTTTGGCGATCACAATTACTTTTCTCGACCGCCGTCTTAAGATTCTGATGAACTTGCTCGTGATTAGTGCGTTTGCCGTCGGGCATCATAATGCCCCAATAGAAAAAGCCATACGTTGGTGTCGGCGTGACGTTGACCACTTTTTGCCCATTGATTGAGATCGCGAATTGATGAATATTGGCCCACGCGACCAGCGCTTCGCCCCACTGATCTATCTGCTCGTCGGCGACCGTTTCCGTTTCGCGCGAGAGAAAACTGGATTTGTCCAATTGGCCGTTCGGATAGTAATAATACAATCGGCCGTCCTCAAACAGCCAGCGCTCGCTTCCGGAAGGGAAATCCAAAACTACGTCCGAGTTCTCCAGTCGCCAGGTGCCGGTCAAATTGACCTTCTCCATGTCATCGAATCGGCGATACTCAAACCGGCGATCGGGATAAAATTCAACCCGAATGCCCCACAGGAGCGGCTGACCGCGCGAGAAAACGCCGACCAATTCTTGCTCCCCGGTCGACAGGGCGGTGGCTGGCGGCGGTGCATAGCTTACCGTAAATTCGGCGCTTTCGGCCCAGGCGTTCGCGGGCGTAACCGTCGAATAGGGTACTCGGATTTTGAAACGATAGTTGTTATTTTTGATTAGTTCCGGAAGAGGCGAGGGGAAAGCCAGGCCGTCCCATTCGACTTCAAGTTTTCCGCCCGCATCAACCTTGATCGGTGCCATGGAATATTCGCGTTTGGAAATTGCGGCGGCGGCTTCGTCGGCGGTGTTTAATTGAGTCCAGTCAAGCGCCGCATCCACGCCCGGACCGGTGATTTTGTACCAAACGCTGGCGTCGATCGGCACGCCGTTTTGGCGAACCCGGAGATGGTTGTAAGGTGCCGCCGCGATCGCCATTGCTTGATCGGACTGATTTTTGATCGTGAAGAGCACCGGCTCATTGGGCGCGTAGCTTGATTTGGTCAGGGTAATAGCCACTTGAGCCTGATTTTGATTTTGATTCATAGCAAAGAGATAAGCGCTGATGCCTCCCAAAATAATCAATAAATAAAC